>JBEVKC010000064.1:0-11153 GCA_040509895.1 Novosphingobium sp.
CGCCGCAGGGAACGCTTGCAGGCTGGCGGGCTAGGCGATAATCCGGCCCCTCTTCCCCGCTTGCGAGGACCTTAACCTGCATGAACAAGCTTTATCCCGATGCCGTCGCCGCACTCGATGGCCTTCTCAAGGACGGCCTGCTGATCGCCTGTGGCGGTTTCGGCCTCTGCGGCATTCCCGAACGACTGCTCGATGCAGTGCGCGACAGCGGCGTGAAGGGACTGACTTTCGCCTCCAACAATGCCGGTATCGACAATGAAGGCATCGGCAAGCTGCTGCGCACCCATCAGGTCGCGAAGATGATTTCTTCCTATGTGGGAGAAAACAAGGAGTTTGAGCGGCAGTATCTTTCCGGCGAACTGCAGGTGGAGTTCTGCCCGCAGGGAACGCTGGCCGAGCGCATGCGCGCTGGCGGTGCCGGTATCCCGGGCTTCTACACCAAGACGGGCGTGGGCACCTTGGTCGCCGAGGGCAAGGAAGTGAAGGAGTTCGACGGTCAGGACTATATCCTTGAACGCGGCATCTTCGCCGACCTGTCGCTGGTCAAGGCGTGGAAGGCCGACACCACCGGCAACGTCATGTTCCGCAAGACGGCACGCAACTTCAACGTCCCAGCCGCCACCTGTGGCAAGGTCTGCATCGTGGAGGTTGAGGAAGTGGTTCCGGCGGGCACTCTGGCCCCTGACTGCATCCACCTGCCCGGCGTCTATGTGCAGCGCATGGTCATCGGCGCGCCCTACGACAAGAAGATCGAATTCCGCACTGTCCGCGAACGGGAGACAGCATAATGCCCTGGAACCGCGAACAGATGGCCGCCCGCGCCGCTAAGGAATTGCAGGACGGCTTTTACGTCAACCTTGGCATCGGCATCCCGACGCTGGTGGCAAACTATGTTCCCAGCGGCATCACAGTCACCCTGCAGTCGGAAAACGGCATGCTGGGCATCGGCCCCTTCCCCTATGACGATGAAGTCGATCCCGACCTGATCAACGCCGGCAAGCAAACGATCAGCGAACTGCCGCACTCCGCCTATTTCGACAGCGCGCAGAGCTTTGCAATGATCCGCGGAGGGCACATCGACCTGACGGTGCTAGGCGCGATGGAAGTGGCCGAAAACGGCGACATCGCCAACTGGATGATCCCCGGCAAGATGATCAAGGGCATGGGCGGCGCGATGGACCTTGTCGCAGGGGTCAAGAAGATCATCGTCGTCATGGAGCACTGCGCCAAGGACGGCAGCCCGAAATTCATCCCGGCCTGCACCCTGCCGCTGACGGGGCGCAACGTGGTCGACATGATCGTCACCGACCTTGCCGTATTCCAGCGGCCGGACCACAACTCAGCCTTCCGACTCGTAGAGCTGGCACCCGGCGTCACCGCAGAGGAAGTCCGCGCCAAGACCACGGCGCACTACACCTGAAGTTGTCGCATCGCTTTTGCGAAAAACCGGTTCCCACTTTTTCGCGCGTTGCTTTGAAAGGGAGAATACAAGAATGGCCGCCAATATCTCCGACATCCCGCTGACCCGTATCGACGGCAGCGCCGACAAGATCGCCAACCATGCCGGCAATGTCCTGCTGGTCGTCAACGTCGCATCGAAGTGTGGCCTGACCCCGCAGTATGAAGGGCTGGAAGGCCTCTACAAGGAATACAAGGACAAAGGCCTTGAGGTTCTGGGCTTCCCCGCCAACGACTTTGGTCAGCAGGAACCGGGCACCAACGAAGAAATCGTAGAGTTCTGCTCTGCCAACTACGGCGTGTCGTTCCCGCTGTTCACCAAGGCCGACGTGACGGGTCCGGCAAAGCAACCGCTCTACGCCGCGCTGACAGAAGCCGTGCCCACCAAGCAGGGCGACGTTGAAACGATGAAGGAACGGTTCAAGGGCTACGGCATGACGCCGAATGATGACCCGGAAGTTCTGTGGAACTTCGAAAAGTTCCTGATCGCCCGCGACGGTTCGGTCGCTGGGCGTTTCGCCCCCGGCACCGCACCGAACGATCCGCTGCTGGTCGGTGCGATCGAGGCCGAACTGGCGAAGTAAGCGAATTACCTTCTCCCCAAGGGGAGAAGGTAAACGAAGTCTCGAAGTGCGGGGCGGGCATGAGCCCGCCCCGTTTCATCTTAGAAGCCGTCGACAGCCTTGCTGACAAGGATGTTCACCGCAACGCGGCGGTTCTGGGCCTTGCCTTCAGGGGTGCTGTTATCCGCTGTAGGATCCGCTTCGGCCATGCCGGTGGGGGTGAGCATGCGGTAAGGCGCCCACTTGCAGTGCTGTTGCAGATAGTTGACCACCCGGCTTGCACGCCGTTCGCTCAGCGTCTGGTTATATTCTTCGCTACCGACGGAATCGGTGTAGCCGACGACCAGAAGCAGGGCGTTCTCCGTGCTCTCGGCCTGAGCCGCCGCAGCGCAAAGATCGGCCTTCGCCTGCTCGGTCAGCTGCCACTTTCCGGTGGCGAAGTTCACGTTGGTCGTGGCTTTGACATTATACTTGTCGATATCGGCCATGCGGCCCCGCAGCGCCTCGGTTGCCGCAGTCTGCTCGGCAAAGCCCTGTGCCGTGCCGTTGCGGATCATCGATGCGGTCTTCAGGTCCTTGTTCTGAAGATTGATCTTGCTGGCAACGAGGCCGCCACCCGTCTGCCAGGTCTGGACGGTAACCGGCAGGCCGTTGAGCAGCGAGTCTGCACCAAGCTTGCCTTTGCCGAGGCCGAAGAGGCCCTTGCTAGCACTGATCTTGGTGGCATCGTTGACCGCAACAACCGTGTTGCTGCCGTCGACAGTGGTAACCTGAATCCTGTCCCCGCTGCGCGCAGAGATGTAGCCCTTCAGCTCGGGCCCTGCGACCGGAGCGGCGGCTTCAGTGTACACGGTCGCCGACACGTCGGCATCGGGTGACTGCTGCGCATGCGCCGCAAGCCCGATCGTGGCGGAGCCGGCAAGCATGCCAGCCAGAAGAAGAACCCGTGGGGTTTTGGAAACGACACTCATTGAAACACTCCCTTAAATCTCGACCCAGGTTGCCCCCGTACTCGCAACTTATTGTCCGATCGCCGCCGCCGTGATGGCGTACCGGCTTTCGGACCCCCTTCCATCCGTTTTCAATAGATGTGCGCCATGCAGCTGCACCCTGAACACCTTGGATGTCCCGCGTGTTCAGATGAACCTTTCTCCCAGATGAACAGACACGGTAAGGCCCCTAGTTCTGGGGCTAATTCGGGCGCTGCCTGCGGTGAACCGAAGCGGCCAGCAGCACGCCGAAGGGCATTTCTCCCTCCGCAAATGTCGGCATTCGAACTGGCAGAACTGACTCGTTCTGCCGTCAGCGGGCTGGCTGGCAGCGCAGCCCAAAATTCGCGGAATCCGCGTGTCGTTCGAGTTGCACCATTCGTCTCTCGCGACATATGCGCATGAGATTACGACGCGCCCCGGATCAGGCTGGGGCAAGGCGCATATCAGCAGCCAGTCGCTAGTGGCTGGCGGCGACGATTTCGATGTTAAGCGGAGCGGCGCCGGCGGTGATCGCCAGCAGGCGATCGACATTGGGATGCGCGCCCGGACGGCTCTGCGCATCTGCTGTGTGTTCGGCAAAGACGGTCAGGCCGTGTTCGGCCGCTTCCGCGTTGAGGGTGCCAAAGGCCTGCTGCAGGTACTGGTACACAGCCAGAGAACCTTGCTTGCCCGGCTGATTTTCGATGCTGGCAACAACAGCTCCCGCTGTGTCGATAAGGTCTATGCGCTGCACGCCATCGAGAGGCGGCAATTGTCCAAGATTATCCTTGAACGTCGCGCCCGGTTGAATCTTCGCCAGCATTTTTCAACTTCCCGAATTCATTGGGCGCACGGTAGCCGGGCCTTACCCTACGGCTGACCCGGCCCCTAACCGAACTCTGCCCTCTCCCCTGCAGGAGGGGCTCAGGCGGTCAACCCAGAACGGCTTTCAGGTCGTCCACCAGATCGGTCTTCTCCCAGGGGAAGAATTCACCGTTCGCCTTGCGGCCGAAGTGGCCATAAGCCGCAGTCGGGCCGTAGATCGGCTTGTTGAGGCCAAGCCCGGTGCGGATGCCGCGCGGGGTCAGACCGCCAAGGCGAATCTGCGCGACCTTTGCGACGGCCTCTTCCAGCTTGTCATCGGCAATGGTGCCAGTGCCGTGGGTGTAAACGTAGAGCGACAGGGGCTCCGACACGCCAATGGCATAGGCCACCTGGATCGTGCAGCGCTCTGCAAGGCCGGCTGCGACGACGTTCTTCGCAAGGTAGCGGGTCACATAGGCAGCCGAACGGTCAACCTTGGTGGGGTCCTTGCCCGAGAAAGCGCCGCCGCCGTGCGGAGCGGCCCCGCCGTAGGTGTCGACGATGATCTTGCGGCCAGTCAGGCCAGCGTCGCCATCAGGGCCACCGATCTCGAAGCTGCCGGTCGGGTTGATGTGATAGACGGTTTCGTTCGTGAGCAGTTCAGACGGCAGGATGTCGGCTACAACGCCGCGGACATAGGCCTTCAGCTCGGCATCCTTCGCACCTTCATCCCAGCCCTTCTTGTGCTGGGTGGAAACGACGATTGCAGTCGCCGCCACAGCCTTGCCGTCACGGAAGCGCAGGGTCACCTGGCTCTTGGCGTCAGGCTCAAGGAAGGGGGCCGCGCCGGACTTGCGGTCAGCCGCCATGCGCTCAAGAATCTTGTGGCTGTAGTCGAGCGTCGCGGGCATGAGGTCGGGCGTCTCGTTGCAGGCGAAGCCAAACATGATGCCCTGGTCGCCCGCGCCTTCGTCCTTGCCCTCGCCGGAATCGACACCCTGCGCGATGTGGGCCGACTGGCCGTGCAGGTGATTGGAGAAGTCGAGGGTCTTCCAGTGGAAGCCATCCTGCTCGTAACCGATGTCCTTGACAACACCGCGCACGACTTCCTCGATTTCGTCACGCGCGCCGGGGGCCCAGCCGTGGTGCTCGGGCCAACGATCAAGATCATAAACCGGCTTGCAGCGGATCTCGCCGGCAAGCACGACCTTCTGTGTGGTGGTCAGCGTTTCACAGGCAATGCGCGCTTCCGGATCCTTGGACAGCAGCAGGTCGACGATGGCGTCGGAAATCTGGTCAGACACCTTATCCGGGTGGCCTTCGGAAACACTTTCGGACGTGAAGAGGAATTCGCTACGCATGACCATCCCATATAAAGAAAACTTTATGTGACGGTTTCTCTACCCCCCACGGCGGCGCAAGGCAACAAGGCAAAGCACAAGAAGTGCTGCTGCCCAGCCAAGCGGAAGCATGTTGCCTGTCCGGGCAAACAGCGTCGGCGCATGGGCTGGCGGCACGTAACCGTCGAGCCGGCTGGCGACATGGCGCGGGATGTGCTGGCGCACGATGCCATCGGCATCGATCACCGCAGAGATGCCGGTGGTAGTGGCGCGAAGCACTGGCAGCCCCTCTTCGATTGCCCTCAACCGTGCCTGCGCGAGGTGCTGCGGCGGGCCAAAGCTGCCGAACCAGCCATCATTGGAAGGGTTGAAGATGTAGTCCGGACGGTTCTGCCGGTCGACGACCTGGCCTGAGAAGACAATCTCATAGCAGATCTGCATGCCAGCCTTGCCCCATGCGCCCAGGTCTACGGTGCGCGGCCCCGGTCCCGGCCAAAAGTCCAGCGCACCGGGCACCAGTCGCGTCGCGCCCAGCGGCTCAAGCAGCCAGCGCAGCGGCAGGTATTCGCCGTAGGGGACAAGGTGCGCCTTGGCATAGCTACCCGCCAGGCTGCCATCGGCGGCAACAGCGGTAATGACGTTGCGGGCAGCGATCGGATTGCCCTGCTTCACTTCAAGGTCCACCGCACCGGTCAGCAACATGCCCCCGGGGCCGATCGCCTCACCAATGGCGCGGCGGACGAGCAGCGGGTCAACCTCATAGTCGCCCGCCGCATAGAAATAGCGCGGATAGCCAGTGGCGAGGTAGAACGGCACGCCGGATTCCGGCCAGAGAACCAGTCGAGGCTGTTGGGGCGTTAGCGGCCCGCTCAGGTCTGCCGCTTTGCGGAATTGCGCGACGAACTGGGTAGGATCGTCAAGGCTCTCTTGCCGGATGTCGGGCTGGACAAGAGTGAAGCGCAGGGTGCCCTGTGCTGGCGTTCCGGCCAATGACGGCAGCAAGAAAAGGGCGACGGGAACGAGGGCGAGAACGGCCGCGACAACCTTCCGTTTTCGCCTATGCCATGCCAGCAGCCAGGTGCCGCCAAGCAGGGCGACAAGGCCTGAAAGCGCGTAAGTGCCAAGCCACGGCGCGGCGGCTGCCAGTCCGGGGCGGGCAAACGGCCCCAGAGCCGCCATGGCCAGCGGGTTCCACGCATAGCCAGTGAACACCCAGCTCCGCAGCCATTCGGTGATGATCCAGCAGGCCGCGAAGCCCATCACCAGCGGCAATCTTGCTTGTCCGCCCCGCCGGGCCAGCAGCCAGCCGCCCAGCGTGGCCAGCGCAGGATAAACGGCGAGGTAAAGCGACAGCAGCACCACCGCGATAAATCCAAGCCATTGCGGCATGTTGGCCTGATAGGTGAAAGCGGTGGCGATCCAGTTGTTGCCGATGGTGAAATGGCCGATGCCAAAGAACCAGCCGATCAGTGCGGCGCGCTTCCAGCTTTCGGCGCGGGCCGTCAGCTCGATCAGGCAGGCGATGGCAAGCAGGGCCAGCGGCCAGAGCGCGAGCGGCTCAAACCCGCAGGCAGCTATGCCACCCAACAGCAATGATTGGAAAAAAGGGTGTGCGGCGATCCGGCGAAGGGCGATCATTGATCGCGGGCTTACCGCACCGGTTCTGGCGCGCAAGCACTTTGGTCAGATCACAATGCGACGCCGCCGGGACCAACGGTCCGGGCGGCGTGAAAGGCTTTGACTTAGTTTACCGATTCCAGCGTTTCGCCAGCGTCGTCGGCCGAAGGCTTGCGACGTGTGCGGCGGCGGGGCTTGGCCACTGCCACTTCCTCCGCGGGAGCTTCCTCGCGCGCAGTGGAGATCGACGGCGGCAAAAGGTCGGGGTCGAAGGACGGCGCAGCTTCAGCCTGTTCGGGCGGGGCTTCGGGAGCCGGAGCCTCGGCGTTTTCGTCGCGGCGCGGACGACGGTCTTCGCGACGAGCGCGCAGGCCCCGAGAGGGACGTCCTTCACGGACGAAGGGATTCTCCGGCGGCTCGTACGGAGAGCGCTGTTCCTGCTGATCATCGCCGACTTCCTCGGAAGGGGCTTCCTGCTCAAGACGCTCGACGCGTTCCGCCCGCTCGGGGCGTTCCTCACGGCGCGGGCGCTCTTCACGTTCACGCCGGTTGTTGTTACCGCCGTTGCCGTTCGCGTTGCCGCCGTTGTTGTTGCTATTGACGTTGCCGTAGACCGACTGCTCGTAGGAGCCGTATTCGCTCTCGACATTGAAGTCGCCAGCGTCGTCGGTTTCCTCGCGATAACCTTCGCTACCGCCTTCCTGCCAGCGATCGTCGCGGCGGGTGCGCTGCTCTTCCTGCCGTATGCGGGTGTCGGCCATGACGCGGAAATAGTGATCGGCGAACTGGAGGTAATATTCCTCCGTCACGCGATCACCGTTAAGGTGCGCATCGTGCGCCAGCTTCTTGTACTTCTCCAGAAGCTGGGGCGCATTTCCGCGCGCCCGGCTATCGATCCGGTTCAGTTGCTGGCCGCCGCCCTGCTGGCGATTGTTATTGCCACGACCGCGCCTGCGGTTATTACCACGATTGTTGTTCAAGGGTGATTATTCCTCAAATACCCCCGGCTGCCGCCTGGCCACGCGCTTCGGCATGCCGCAAAATTTTTCCGCCGCAACCTCAGCTAACCGAGACCGCGGTCCCCGCATCTGCCTTTGGCGAATGACCACTTTGCCACACGCGTATGCAAATGTTGGAGTGGGCCGGTTGATGGGAATGCGTACATCCATCGACGGGCTTAGGAATGGACTTAAGCATTGCCACGCCCGTTGCCAAGTGAAATCTTGATTATTCCCCCGAAAGCTGAAGTAGGCGCGGGTTCCCGCCAAGATCGCAGTGCAATATGGCCGAAAATCCCGCCTTTGCTGCAATTGCGGTCACGCTATCCGCCTGTGAAGCACCGATTTCCACCATCACGACACCGTCAGGAGCAAGCAGGCCGGGCAATTGCGGGATCAGCACGCGATAGGCATCCAGCCCTTCCTTTCCCGCAAACAGAGCGCCAGCCGGTTCATGGGCCAAGACGGACTGAGCAAGTGCAGCATCCGATTCGACATAGGGCGGATTGGCAAGAATCAGGTCGAACGGCCCGCCAAGGTCGTCCTGCCAGCCCGGATTGTCCCAATCCGCCAGCAGCATCCGGACGCGATCCGCCAAACCCAGCCGCCCGGCATTGTCCGCCGCGACCGTCAAAGCCTCGGGCGAGCGGTCGATGCCCACGCCTTCGGCCGCCGGAAGATTAGCCAGAACCGCAAGAAGCAGAGCGCCCGACCCCGTGCCGCAATCCAGCACCCGCGCAGACGCAGGCCGCGCCGCAAGTGCCGCTTCCACCAGCACTTCGCTATCTCCGCGCGGGATCAGGACGGCGGGGCTGACCCGGAACGAGAGGCCAAAGAATTCCTGCTCGCCCAGGATATAGGCCACCGGCTCGTGATTCAGGCGGCGCTCCAGCAGTGGCGCAAAGCCATCGGGCACCGCGCCGCCCATATGGCGCAGCAGCAGTTCGGACCGGCCAACGCCCAGCGCATGGGCCATCAGCAATTCCACGTCGAGGCGCGGTGTTTCGTCCAATCCCGCCTGCACCAGCGCCGCCGCGCCATCGCGCAGGGCCGTGGAGATTGTCACGCGTCCATCGCCGCCAGCCGCTTGGCCTGGTCTTCTGCGATCAGCGCGTCGACCAGTTCGCCAAGGCCGGTGCCTTCAAGGATTTCGGGCAGACGGTGCAGCGTCAGGTTGATGCGGTGGTCGGTCACGCGGCCTTGCGGGAAATTATAGGTGCGGATGCGCTCTGACCGGTCGCCAGAGCCAACCATTGCCTTGCGCGCTTCGGCCTCGGCGCCGTGAGCTTCGGCGCGGCGCAGGTCATAGAGCCGGGTGCGCAGCACCTGCATGGCCTTGGCCTTGTTCTTGTGCTGGCTGCGCTGGTCCTGCTGGATGACGACAAGGCCGGTGGGCAAGTGCGTAAGGCGCACCGCCGAATCGGTTGTGTTGACGTGCTGTCCGCCTGCGCCGGACGCGCGGTAGATATCGATCTTGATATCCTTGTCCTCGATCTGGACATCGACCTCATCCGGTTCGGGCAGGACCGCGACCGTCGCGGCGGAAGTATGGATGCGCCCGCCGCTTTCCGTGACCGGCACGCGCTGGACACGGTGGACGCCGCTTTCGAACTTCAGCTTGGCAAAGACGCCCTGCCCGGCAACGTTGGCGACCACTTCCTTGAAACCGCCGACTTCTGTGGTGTTGGCGCTGATCAGTTCGACCCGCCAGCCCTCTTCGGCGGCGAAGCGTTCGTACATGCGGAACAGGTCGGCAGCGAACAGCGCAGCCTCGTCCCCGCCGGTACCTGCGCGGATTTCGAGCATGGCCGGGCGGGTGTCAGCGGAATCCCGCGGCAGCATGGCAATGGCAAGGCGGTGTTCGGCCTCGGGCAGTTCGTTTTTGAGCCGAGCAACTTCCTCTTCGGCGAGGGCGCGCATTTCCGGATCGGAATCGCCAAGCTCCGAAAGGCTGGCGAGTTCACCGCGCATGGCGGAAACCTCGGAGGCAGCCTTCGCCACAGGCTCAAGTTCAGAATAGTCGCGGCTGGCGGCGACAAATTCCGGCCCCTCAAGCGTACCCGAAGCCAGCCGCGCCTCAAGCTCAGCGAAGCGGGCGGCAAGTTGAGCAAGGCGAGCGTCGCTTACCGACATGCGCAGCCCAGTCCAACTTCGTCATGCTGAACTCGTTTCAGCATCCATCGCGCAGCCGAGAACGAGGCTGCGTGACGAGAAATGGACCCTGAAACAAGTTCAGGGTGACGACTCTCGAAAGGCAGGACGACAATCATTGTCCGGTCACGAAGTCTTCGAAAATATCCGCCACAAGCTGGTTCGGGCGAATGAGCTTTATAGCTTCCCGCTTTTCGCCATCACGAATGTCGAACGACACCACGGCAGACGGGTTCGCCTTAACGGCGCGGTCAAATCGTTTGCGCGGGCTGCCACTTGCAAACAGCTCGGCAACAACCCCAGCCCGACGGAACATCACCACAAGACGTGCAGCCTCGCTTTCCAAATCGGGGTGTTCAGCCACAACTGCTACGTCCAGCAAGGTTTCGGCGGTCTCACCCACCAACATCGCCAACCGCTCGATCCCCGCAGCCCAGCCGACAGCCGGAGTGTGGGGCCCACCAAGCGCCTCGATCAGCCCATCATAACGCCCGCCGCCGAGCACCGTGCCCTGCGCGCCCAGCCGGTCAGTGACGAACTCGAACGCCGTGTGGCGATAGTAGTCCAGCCCTCGGACCAGCGCCGGGGCTCGCGTCCATGCCACGCCTGAGGCGTCCAGTCCGGAGGTCACCTTGCCGAAGAAGTCCTGCGCCTCGCCCGACAGGTAATCGTCGATCTTGGGCGCATCCGCCGTGAACGGCTTGTCGCGCGGATCCTTGGAATCGAGAATCCGCAGCGGATTGCGCTCCAGCCGGTCCTGGCTGTCCTCGCTCAGCGACGCGCGGTGGTCCTTGAAATAGGCGATCAGCGCCAGACGCCATGCTTCGCGGCTGGGCGCATCCCCCAGCGTGTTGAGCATCAGCGTCACGCCGTCGGAAATGCCCAGCTCCTTCAGCAGCTGGTCGGCCATGACGAGCAGTTCCACATCCGCCTGCGGCTCGGCCGCGCCGATGATCTCTGCGTCGATCTGGTGGAACTGACGGTAGCGGCCCTTTTGCGGACGCTCGTAGCGGAACAGCGGGCCATGCGTCGCGACCTTCAGCGGTGCGTACTGCTGCCAGCCGTTGGTCAGATATGCACGCGCCAGACCGGCGGTGAACTCCGGCCGCAGCGTCAGTGATTCGCCGCCGCGATCCTCAAAGCTGTACATCTCTTTCGAGACGACATCGGTGGTTTCGCCCAGCGAGCGCGAGAAGACGGCGGTTTTCTCAAACACCGGCATCTCTGTGCGGCGGAAGCGGTAGAGCTTCC
>JBEVKC010000065.1:0-9796 GCA_040509895.1 Novosphingobium sp.
GGCCGCGCAGCCTTCTTCGACCTGTCGCTTGACGGGCGCTGGGGCGGCGTGATTTCGGGCGACCGCATCCAAGTCGATTTCAGCCCCTGCGAGTGTGGGGCGAAAAGCCCGTCAATCCGCGACAATGTCGTGCGCTATTCGGACATTCAGGGCGACGACAAGATTGCCTGCTCCGGCACGGTCGATGCCTATGTTCGCGGACTGTCATGAAGTCTGGTTTTTCTTAAAGATGGTGGACGAGTAGCGCCGTACCGGGCATTTCCCAGCGACGAATCCAATAACAAAGGGGATGCGCTAAAGTGGCGACCTACATGATCTTTATCCGCGAAGGCGAAGTCGTCGATGCGGAGGCGATGGCGGCCTATCAAGCCGGCAACCGTTCGGGCGCCACGCCTCCGGGATTGAAGCCGCTGGTTGTCTATGGCGCGATGGAGAGCCTTGAGGGTGAACCCGCCGACGGTGTCGTAGTCCTTGAATTCCCGGATCGCGATACCGCGAAGGCCTGGTACCATAGCCCCGAATACCAGGAGCGAGCGGTACTTCGTCAGAAGGCTGCACCCTACCGCTGCATCATGGTGGAGGGACTCTAATGCGCGTTTCGCTGATCGTCGCCGCTTCCGCGCTTGCCCTGGGCATTGTTTCGGGCGCCATCGCCTCGTCGGGATCGGAGCCAGCCACCACGCCGGCGCCTGCACCGACCGCTGCCGCCCCGACTTCAACAGCATCTCCTCCTTCCCGCATGAGCGCGATGCCGCGCGGCTATCTGCCCGCAGGTGCTGCCCCCAACAGCCTGTTGCTCAATCCGGCACCGCCCGCACCGGGGTCCGCCGCCAAGGCTCGCGATGAGGAAGCGGCCAAGGCAGCGGTAGCGTTGCGTGGCAGTCCGCGTTGGCAGCAGGCAACTATTGACGCCGAACTCTTTTCCCCAAATTCCGTAGGCGTCTTCTCCTGCGCTGCCGGGATTCCGATCGGGCCGAGTACTACCCCGAAGCTGACGGCCTTGCTTCGCAAGATGGGACCGGATCTTGCCCTCGCGGTCTATCCCACAAAGAAGAAGTACATGCGGCCCCGCCCATTCATGGAAAACGGCCAGCCGACCTGTACGCCGAAGGATGAGCAGATGCTGCGCAATGACGGCTCCTATCCTTCGGGCCACAGTGCGTTGGGCTTTGGTTGGAGCCTGGCCCTGGCCGAGGTAATTCCGGATCGGGCAGCTGAGCTGGTCGCACGCGGCCGGGCTTTCGGTGACAGCCGCCGCATCTGCAATGTCCACTGGCTCAGCGACATTGAAGAGGGCAGGCTGGTTGCTACTGCAGTCGTCGCGCGGCTCAATGCAGAGCCAGCTTTCCGTGCCGATGTTGAGGCTGCACGTGCCGAAGTCGATGCTTTGCGAAACAACGCCCCGGCGCCGGATTGCGCCCTTGAAAACGCCGCGCTTGCGAACCATTGAACGCAGCTATAGTCAGCACGCCGATCCGAGGGACGGCCGTGCTGCCCCAACGCATTTCTGGAAGGAATACCCGAATGGCTGTCGAAATCCTGCTCCCCAAGATCGGTTTCTCCATGCAGGAAGGCCAGATTGCCGAGTGGCTCGTCGCTGACGGTGCCGAAGTGAAGGAAGGGGATCCCCTGTTCTCGCTGGAAGCCGACAAGTCGACCAACGAAGTCGAAGCCCCGGCCACCGGCAAGCTGCGCATCGTAGCGCAGACCGGCGAAACCTATGAAGTCGGCACGGTTCTCGGTTACATTGACTGATCGGATGGCTGGACAGTCTGGCTCGAACGGGCCAGACTGTCGGTCATGAAAAAGCTCTCTCTTGCAGCATTGGCCGCGCTTGCCGCGCTGGCGCTCCCATCCGCTTCGCAAGCAGAGCTTGCCGTTGGAGCTGCGGCGCCCGCCTTTGCTACTCAGGCTGCGCTGGCTGGCAAGGACTATGCGTTCAACCTGCGCGCAGCACTGCGCAAGGGGCCGGTAGTCCTCTACTTCTACCCGAAGGCATTCACGCAGGGTTGCACGCTGGAAACCCGCGCCTTTGCTGAGGCACATGATCAGTTTGCCGCAGCAGGTGCCACAGTCGTGGGAATGTCCGCCGACAATATCGATACGCTAAAGCGCTTTTCTACAGAGGAGTGCCGCAGCAAGTTCGCGGTGGGCGTTGCGACGCCGGATATTATCAAGGCCTATGATGTCGCCCTGCAGCGTCAGGGAGCGCCCGCCGGCATGGCCAACCGCGTCAGCTATGTCATCGGACAGGACGGGAAAGTGCGCTTCGTCTATTCGAATCTTGACTATCGCGACCATGTCGCGCGCACGCTAGAGGCCGTCCAGGCGCTCAAGCACTCGCACTGATCCAGCCACAGCTTTACAATCGGGCGCGCTCCGCTAAGCGGGGCCGCTCGTCTATTGGAGTTTCTGCGTCATGCGTGCCGAAGGGCAGGCTCATATTGATCGGATTGAGGCGGCACTCGCCCTTGTCCGCAAGTTCCTCGACTGGGATCGCGCACTTCGTCGTCTCGACGAGCTGAATGCGCGCGTCGAAGATCCGAAGCTTTGGGATAACCCCAAGGAAGCCGAAAACGTCATGCGCGAACGCCGGCGGCTTGAAGCGTCGATCGGCACGGTGAATGAGATTTCGCAGGAAATGGCCGATGCCGTAGAGTTCGTTGAGCTTGGCGAGATGGAGGACGATCAGGCCACCATCGACGAAGGTCTCGCAACACTTGCCGCACTGGCCGCTCGCGCTGATGCCGATAAGGTCCAGGCTCTTCTTGCCGGTGAGGCCGACGCCAACGACGCCTATCTCGAAGTCCACGCCGGCGCCGGCGGCACCGAGAGCCAGGACTGGGCCGAAATGCTGCAGCGCATGTACAGCCGCTGGGCAGAGCGGCATGGGTACAAGGTGGAACTGGTGGACTACCACGCTGGCGAACAGGCCGGCATCAAGTCCGCCACACTGCTGATCAAGGGCGAGAACGCCTATGGCTATGCCAAGACGGAAAGCGGGGTTCACCGTCTTGTCCGCATCAGCCCCTATGACAGTTCGGCTCGCCGCCACACCAGCTTCAGCTCTGTGTGGGTCTATCCGGTGATCGATGATTCCATCGACATTGAGATCAATGAGGGCGACCTGAAGATCGATACCTATCGCGCGTCGGGCGCTGGCGGTCAGCACGTCAACACCACCGACTCGGCAGTGCGTATCACGCACGTTCCCAGCGGCATCATCGTTGCCAGCCAGCAGGACCGCTCGCAGCACAAGAACCGTGCGACGGCGATGGGGATGCTGAAGGCCCGCCTTTACGAGGCCGAACTGGCAAAGCGCGAAGCTGCGGCGATGGGAGAATACAGCGCCAAGACTGAAATCGGCTGGGGACACCAGATTCGTTCCTATGTCCTCCAGCCGTACCAGCTGGTGAAGGACCTGCGCACTGGCGTCACCTCCACCGCTCCTGACGATGTGCTGGACGGAGAACTCGATCCCTTCATGGCCGCGGCACTTTCACAGAAGGTAACAGGCGAGAAGGTGGCCGTGGAGGATGTCGATTGAAGCTGCGCAATGCCGTGCTTGCTCTGATGCTGCTGACTGCGGGCTGCGATGGTGCCCGCAGTGCAGATGACGGGCGCCCGGCGACCGCGCGCGAATTTCCGAAGTCTTCACGGCCAGTTTCTGCACTAGGCTCCAATGAATTTTCCACGGAAGTCCAGCGCGATACCGTCAACGAAGCCCAGACGGTAATGGACCTTGCCAATATCCAGCCAGGGATGACGGTCGCGGATATCGGCGCCGGCAATGGCTATTACACTGTGCGACTGGCCGAACGGGTCGGGCCAAAGGGCAGGGTCCTGGCGCAGGATATTGATCCGGACGCGCTGCACCGGCTGGGCCTGCGCGTCGAGCGCGAACGCCTCGACAACGTGTCGATCAAGCTGGGGCAGCCTGACGATCCGAAGCTGCCCGAAGCGAGCTTCGACCGGATTTTCCTGGTGCACATGTACCACGAAGTCAGCGAGCCTTACGCTTTCCTGTGGCGGTTGCGGCCAGCCCTGCGGCCGAGCGGCAAGGTAATAGTGGTCGATACCGACCGGGCGCCAGACCGCCATGGCATCCCGCCCGATCTGCTCTTTTGCGAATTCAACGCAGTGGGCTTTCGCTTGGTACAATTTGTTCGTAAGCCAGAGCTTCAAGGTTATTATGCAGAGTTCGAGGCGGCCGGTGAACGACCTGCGCCGAACACTATCAAGCCGTGTGGAACGGCAAAACCTAATCCGGGGGAATGATGAGCTTCAAGGGTCTCAAGCCTATACTCTATGGTGGACGCGAAGTCTGGCCGCTCGTCGAGGGCGGTAAGGGCGTTTCCGCGACGAACCATGCGAGTTCCGGCGCCTGGGCGGCGGCTGGCGGTATTGGTACCGTTAGTGCGGTCAATGCCGACAGCTATGACGCTGAGGGCAAGATCGTTCCGCAGGTCTATAATTCGCTCACCCGGCGTGAGCGGCATGATGAACTGGTCCGTTACGGCATCGATGGCGCCGTGGAGCAGGTGCGCCGCGCCTATGAGATTTCCAACGGCAAGGGCGCGATCAACATCAACGTGCTCTGGGAAATGGGCGGGGCGCAGCCAATACTTGAGGGCGTTCTTGAACAGACCCAGGGAATGGTGACGGGTGTCACCTGTGGTGCTGGCATGCCCTATCGGCTGTCTGAAATCGCAGCGCGGTTCAACGTGCACTACCTGCCGATCGTCAGCTCGGGCCGCGCTTTCCGCGCCCTGTGGAAGCGCGCCTACCACAAGGTGCCAGAGCTGCTGGGCGCGGTCGTCTATGAAGATCCATGGCTCGCTGGTGGCCATAACGGCTTGTCCAATGCCGAAGACCCCCTGAAGCCCGAGGATCCCTATCCCCGCGTAAAGGCATTGCGCGACACGATGCGCGCGGAAGGCGTATCGGATGACGTGCCGATCGTCATGGCGGGCGGCGTATGGTTCCTGCGAGAGTGGGACAACTGGATCGACAATCCGGAACTAGGCCAGATCGCTTTCCAGTTCGGCACGCGTCCACTGCTGACCGAGGAAAGCCCCATTCCGCAGGGCTGGAAGGATGCCCTGCGCGATCTGGAGCCGGGCGATGTGCTGCTGCACCGATTCTCGCCGACGGGCTTCTATTCTTCAGCAGTCCGCAACCCGTTCCTCCGCAACCTTGAGGCGCGGTCGGAGCGGCAGGTCCCCTATTCCAAGGTCGAGGCGGGAGAGCATACTGCGCGCCTCGACGTGGGCGTTAAGGGCAAGAATTTTTGGGTAGCTCCCCGCGATCTGGAACGTGCTCGCGGTTGGGCAACGCAGGGTTATACGGAAGGTCTTCGTACTCCTGACGATACCATCATTTTCGTCGACCCTGCCGAGCGCGATCTGATCCGCAAGGACCAGGCCGATTGCATGGGCTGCCTTTCGCATTGTGGGTTCTCGTCCTGGAAGGACCATGACGATTACACCACCGGCCGCCTCGCCGATCCGCGCTCCTTCTGCATCCAGAAGACACTGCAGGACATCGCGCACGGCCAAGACGTGAATCAGAACCTGATGTTCGCAGGGCATGCGGCCTACCGCTTCAAGCAGGATCCGTTCTATTCCAACAACTTTACGCCGACTGTGAGGCAACTCGTCGATCGCATCCTGACAGGCGATTAACATCCGTTAACCGTGTTAGCTCTGTAGATAACCGGTGTCGGCGCGCTATCCGGATCAGGAAGTGGAACGGCGTGGGTGCTCAACTCAAGAAAGAGGAGCAGCCCACGCCGCCGTAACGACCCGAAGCATCCACGTTGCTCGTGATTCACTTCGTCGCGCGTGGTGGTAACCGATTTGTAGTACGAGACAAGTGCAAATTGACGCTACGGAAACCGTTTGCGGCGAAATGTTAGTTTATCGGGCTAACAAGGCTTTTTCCCGTCCCCAGTGATAGAGGCGGCGGTATGCATCCTCTATCGTTTCCTTTGCATTGTCCGCAATGAAGTAGCGCCTTATGCGCTTGTCTGCGGGGTCCTTTTCCGAGCGAATAAGTTCCATTTCGGACAATTGCCGCAAGGTGCTGTTGAATTTTGTAAGCGAGGCATCGACAATGTCGGTGAACTCCATGTTCGTGATGCCGCTGCAATAATAGAGGTTGAGCAGTATCTGATATTCGCAAGTCAGGTGGCGAATGCCCATCGCCTTACGAATATTCGAGCTATAAATCCTCAGCAGCCGTGTGTCGCCGTTCCCTACACGCCATTCGTCAAAACTATGGATGCCATATTCCGCACGTTCCCGGTGAATGTAATCCGATGTCTTGGCGGAAAGCCGGTAAACCCGGCTTCGTTTGTCGGTCGGATGACCTCTGGAACAAATTACCTGCCTGTCTTCGAGCCTTCGCAGAATGTTCGAGAAGGCTGAATGTGAGCTCCGGGACAGGCCGGAAAGCTCATGAGGGGTTAGTTCATCAAAATCGAAGAAACATGCAACGATTTCATATTCAAGCGCCATTGTCCTGATCTGCAGCGCAGCTTCGATACCTCTCATGATACTCAGGAAGGTATCCATCGTTCGGTTTAAGCCCTTACTTTGTTGACGCGCGGCCCTCTCCGCACTTCAAACAGAAGCGCACTTTCCCAAATAACTGCAGAATATACAGCCAATTTTGGAGCTATATCCGTGGATAACGAGGTGGATAAGTCAACTTGCGACCCGAACCACTGATTCGTCAGTGGGCCAACTAAAGCCCAGTCTTAATGGCGCTGGCCAAGCCAGCCTTTTAGACTGGGCTTTTTTGATAACCGCGATAAGCTCTATCGTACTCTTATCCGCACGTTGAGCGAATTACCGTTCGATGGTCTGTTCTGATCACAGGCTATACTGGTAAGCTGCCGGTTAGCTGAGCTTGAGGTTTTTCTAGGCCCAGCCTTCCAGAACCTGGTCGGGGGGTCTGTGCCCGTCCGCCCAGAAGCGGATATTTGCAATTACGCGCTCTCCCGATGCTTCACGTCCTTCGAAAGTGGCGCTGCCAAGATGCGGCATGGCGACAAGCGTGGGAAGGGCAAGCAGTCGAGGGTCGATGGACGGCTCATGCGCGAAAACATCCAGGCCGGCACCCGCAAGACGGCCATGCTGCAACGCCGCTATAAGCGCCTCTTCGTCGATCAAGTCCCCGCGGGAGGTGTTGATGACGCAGGCGCTGGGTTTCATCAATGCGATGCGCGCGGCATTGAGGATGTGATGTGTTTCGGGTGTGGCGGGGCAGTGCAGCGAGAGGATGTCTGCCCGTGCAATCATCGCATCCAGATCCGGTTCGTAGCGCGCCGATAGCATGTTCTCGAGGCTGGAGGGCAGGCGCTGGCGATTGTGGTACACAACCTCCAGACCGAATGCCCGGGCGCGGTACGCAACCGCCTGACCTATGCGGCCCATGCCGATTATCGCGAGTACCTTGCCGCCGATCCTGTGCCCTAGCAATCCGGAAGGTCCCCAGCCATTCCAGTGTCCGGCCATCAGTACGCGCACACCTTCGGCGAACCGGCGGGGGACCGATATGATGAGCGCCATGGTCATGTCCGCCGTGTCGTCCGTAAAAACGCCAGGGGTATTTGTTACGACGATGCCACGGGCACGGGCCGCGGCCAGATCGATATGTTCTGTGCCGGCGCCGAAATTGGCGATCAGGCGGAGTCTTTCACCCGCGCCTTCGATCAACTCCCGGTCGATCCTGTCAGTCACCGTTGGAACGAATACGTCCGTGTCCGCCATGGCGGCTGCGAGTTCGTCGTGGTTCAATACGCGATCGCCGGTGTTGAGTACGGCGTCGAACAGCTCGCTCATTCTGGCTTCCACGGCAGGAAGCAGTTTCCGCGTGACTACGACGCGGGGTTTGCCGCTGAAGCGGGGAGGCAATGAGCTTTCCGAAACCACAGTCATGTCCGGCATGGCTATGCCCTTGTGAGTACCCGGGTCAAGCGGCCTTGAAGCAGCCGACGGCAGGCGGCTATGGATCGGACGATGAAAGCGATTCACCGTCACCTCGCTGGCCTCTTGCTTGTTGCCGTGGCCATGCCTGCGGACGCGCAGGATCGGGCCGTTCCCTATTGGGCTTCGCTGCGAGTCGACGAGGTCAACATGCGGGTTGGGCCCGGTGAGGACTACCGCATCCAATGGGTCTATCGCCGTAAGCAGCTTCCCATGAAAGTCGTTCGCCTGAAGGAGGGCTGGCGGCTGGTGGAGGATCCTGAGGGTGCGCGGGGCTGGATGCTCGCTCGCTTCCTGACACCTGACCGCGGTGCCATCGTACAGGGCAAGGGCCTTGCCGAAATGCGTGATAAGCCCGACGCCAACTCTCGCTTGCGCTGGCGGCTGGAGCCGGGTGTGACAGGCGCGCTCGGCGATTGCGAAAGCGGATGGTGTGAATTCACCGTCACGGCGCATCACGGCTATGTGCCGCAGGAACGGCTTTGGGGAGCGGGCGAACCCTAGCTTGTGGCGGAAACAACAGGCCCGTCCTGCCGTTCGGCCGACGGGGCGTGCTGCTTAAAAGTGATCCGCTGGGGTTAGCCTCTGACGGCGTTGGCGGCGCTCAGCACGGCGCGAACGCCGGCTGTAGCCACGTCCTCATCGATGCCGACGCCCCAGATCGTTTGGCCATCAGGCGTGATGCATTCGACGTATGCCGCCGCTCGTGCGTCGGAGCCGGCGCCCATGGCGTGTTCCGAATAATCGCGCACTTCCAGCTTGACGTCGAAGGTTTCGGCCAGTGTCGCCACGACTGACGAGATCAGGCCGTTGCCGCGACCGGATACCGACTGGACCTTGCCGTCCACACCGATCTTGCCTGCGAAGACGCGGGTTCCATCGGGGGCGCGGGTTTCCTCATAGTCATCAAGCGCGAAATGCTGCGGAGCGTTCAAGCGATAGGCGCTCTGGAAAACGGTCCAGATATCGTCGGCGAACAGCTCGCGCCCGGCCTCGTCGGCCAGTTCCTGCACGTACTTGGAAAAGTGCGCCTGCATACGCTTTGGGAGCTTCAGGCCCTGATCCTGTTCCAGAACCCAGGCAAAGCCGCCCTTTCCGCTCTGCGAATTGACGCGGATGACAGCCTCATAGCTGCGGCCGAGGTCCGCCGGATCGATCGGCAGGTAGGGGACTTCCCAGATCTCGTCGTTCTGCTTCTCACGGGCAGCGAAGCCCTTCTTGATGGCGTCCTGATGGCTGCCGGAGAACGAGGTGTAGACCAGATCGCCGACATAAGGATGGCGCGGGTGGATCGGCAGCTGGTTGCAGTATTCCACCGTCTTGGCGATCGCGTCGATGTCCGACAGGTCCAGACCCGGATTTACGCCTTGAGTGTACATATTGAGCGCAACGGTCACGATGTCGCAATTGCCAGTGCGCTCGCCATTGCCGAACAGGCAGCCTTCAACGCGGTCCGCACCGGCCATCAGACCCAGTTCGGCTGCGGCAATGCCGGTGCCACGGTCGTTATGGGTGTGCAGCGAGATGATGACGCTGTCGCGGTTCGGGATCATCCTGCCGAAAAGTTCGATCTGGTCGGCATAGACGTTCGGCGTCGCGCATTCGACGGTTGACGGCAGGTTGAAGATGATGGGCTTTTCAGGCGTCGGCTGGATTACCTCCATCACCGCCGCGCAGACTTCGACGGAGAAATCGACCTCGGCGGTCGAGAAGGTTTCCGGCGAATATTCAAAGCGCCAATCGGTGCCCGGATACTTCGCCGCCTGATCACGCAGCACCTTCGCGCCTTCGATGGCGATCTGGCG
>JBEVKC010000066.1:0-9783 GCA_040509895.1 Novosphingobium sp.
ACCCCTCCGCACTGGCTCTGCCCGCGGGCATCCTTGCGCTCATCGTGCTAATGATTGTGCCGGTTCCGGCACTGCTGCTCGACGTCTGCTTCGTGCTCAACATCGCATTGTCGGTGGCGATCCTGATGGCGGCAATGAACGCGGAAAAGCCGCTGGATTTCTCGTCATTCCCCTCCGTCCTGCTGTTCGCCACCCTGTTGCGGCTAGCGCTCAACGTTGCCTCGACCCGCGTTGTGCTGGTTCACGGGCATGAAGGCGGAGCGGCCGCGGGTCATGTGATCGAGGCTTTCGGCGCGTTCCTGATCGGCGGAAACTTCGCCGTCGGCCTGTTCGTTTTCATGATCCTGATGATCATCAACATGGTGGTCGTCACCAAGGGCGCGGGTCGCGTTTCCGAAGTTTCGGCACGCTTCACGCTGGACGCACTGCCCGGCAAGCAAATGGCGATCGACGCCGACCTAGCGGCTGGCTTGCTGACGGCAGACGAGGCCAAGGCTCGCCGCCGCGAGGTCGCGACCGAGGCCGATTTCTACGGATCGATGGACGGCGCGAGCAAATTCGTGAAGGGCGATGCCATTGCCGCCCTGCTGATCCTGGGTGTCAACATCATCGCCGGATTCTGCCTTGGCATGATCTCCCACGGCCTTGGCGCGGGGGAGGCGGCCGAGAAGTACGTGACGCTGGCGGTGGGTGATGCGCTGGTGGCTCAGGTGCCCGCGCTGCTGCTTTCCATCGCCGCCGCAGTGATCGTCACGCGCGTTGCCGATAGCCGCGACCTTGCCGGTCAGATTGGCGGGCAGTTTGCCGCGCCGTCAACGTGGCTGCCGGTTGCGCTGATCCTTGGGGCCATCGGCGTGATCCCCGCCATGCCGCAAAGCATCTTTCTGCCCGCTGCAGGTCTCGCCTTCTGGCTCTGGCACGCCCTGCGCAAGCGCGCGATGCGTCCCGCGCCGGTGGCGAAGGCTGAGCCGGCTCCCGCAGACCCGGCCCGCATCTCTCTTGAGGACGTGTCCGACCATACGCTCGTCACCATCGAGCTTGGCTATGCCCTTGTCCATCTGGTCGATGACCGCCGTGGGTCGCCGCTGGTCGCCCGGATCACCGGCGTGCGCAAGCAGCTAAGCCAGACCTTCGGATTTGTGGTTCCGCAGTTCCGGGTGCGGGATGCGCTGGAGCTACCGCCCAACGACTATCGCATCATGCTTGGCGGCGTCCCCCTTGGCGGGGCAAGCATCAAACCGGACCGCATGTTCGCCATCGACGTGGGCGAAGTCCGCGATGCCCATTCCCTGAAGGGTGATGCAGCGCGCGACCCCAGCTTCGGCTGCCCCGCATTGTGGATCGAGCCGAGCCTGCGCGACCAGGCCATCGCCGAAGGGTTCCTTGTGGTCGATTCCGGAACCGTCATCGCTACGCACCTAAACCAGTTGCTTGGCGACCGCCCGCAAGCACTGCTTGGCCCGGACGAGGTCCGTAGCCTGCTGGATGCCGTGAAGGACCACTCGGCCGGATTGGTGGAGAGCATCCATCCCCAACCGCTGTCGCTGGCGGCGCTTACACGCCTGCTTCGTGCGCTTCTGGAGGACGGCGTGCCCATCGGACATCCGCTGCCTATCCTCTCCAGCCTCAGCCAGGCAGTGCAGCAGACGCTGGATCATGACCGGCTGGTGGAGATGCTGCGGGCAGACCTTGGCGCGCTGATCGTCGCGCGGATCTGCGGCCCGGATGAGCGGTTGCCCGTGGTGACGCTCGATGCCCGGCTGGAACAGATGATCGTGCAGGGGATGCTCGATCCCACAACCGGCCAGCCCATGATCGAGCCCGATCTTGCCCGCACCATAGGCGAGCATGTCGCCTCGCTGGTCGCGGAACGAGGGCCGGCATCCCAGCCCATCGCACTGGTCGTCCAGCCCCGCGCCCGGCGTGCTCTGGCCGCCTTGCTCCGCCTGCGGGCGCCCTCGTGCCTCGTCCTCTCCATTGCCGAACTGCCCGCCACGCAGCCGATCGAAGTGGTTGCGGTGATTGGCGGCTCTTCGGGTCAACCCGTCCCTCAAGATGAAAGCATGGCCGCATGAACCACGATCAAAAGGCCTTCGCCGCCGCTTCCGCCTATCGCGGTGAAATTGGCGACCGTATCCGCCGCTTCCTGCCGATGGTAAAGCGCCTTGCCTGGCACGTTCATGGCACCGGGCGCCCCGGCATGGAACTTGAAGACCTTGTGCAGGCGGGCCTTGTCGCTCTTACTGAATGCGCGCAGCGCCATCAGGGGCCGGGCGAAGACGGCTTTGCCGCCTATGCCAAGCTGCGCGTGCGAGGTGCGATGGTGGACGTGATCCGCCGTTCCGCTCCCCTGTCGCGCGGAGCCGCCGGACGGCGGCGCATGCTGCGCGAGAAGGAAGAGCAATTGCGCGGGCAACTGGGGCGGGAGGCGCGCCCGGATGAACTTGCCGGTGCGCTTGGCATGGACGAAGGCGAACTCGCATCGCTGCGCGCCACAAGCCAGCCCCTGAGATTTGAGCCCATCGAGGAAGCCTATTCCGACAGCGACATGGCCTTTGCCGATGACCGTCCCGACAGCCTGTCATTGCTCGAACAGGAGGAAATGCGCGAGAGCGTCATCGCCGCGATCACCGCCCTGCCTGAGCGGCTGCAACTGGTCGTTCAGCTCTATTTCGTCGAGGAACTCAACCTGTCAGAAATCGCGCAGGTGCTTTCAGTCAGCATTCCGCGCGTTCACCAGCTGAAGGCGCAGGCGCTTTCCAGGTTGCGTGAGGAACTGGCGGGCGTTGCGGAGTTGGTCTGACTACTTCGCGTCAACCAGCTCAGTCAGCGTGCCCGGCGTCAGGACTTGCGGCAAGACCTGCGGCGCCCCGCCTCCGGCCGGATACCAGACGTAGAGCGGCACGCCTGCGGCGCCGTGGGCGGTGAGATAGCGGGTGATCACGGGATCGCGCCGGGTCCAGTCGCCTCGCAGCACGATAACGCCGCCCCGTGCAAAGGCATCGCGGACTTCGGTGCGTTCTATGGCGACCTGCTCGTTGACCTTGCAGGTCAGGCACCAGTCGGCGGTGAACCACGCGAAGACCGGCTTACCCGATGCGCGGCCCTTGGCCAGCGCTTCTTCGCTGAACGGCTGCGTCGGGATGGTGCCGGAAGAAGCCGCGCCGGGTGTTGCAATGGTGGGCGGCAGAGCCAGCGCGAAGACGAGAGCCAGTGCGGCAGTGCCACCCAGAACAGTTGCGGTGACGGCCTTGCCCGCTCTCTGACCGCGACCGGCAAGGCTCAGCATCACGACCAGCATCACCGCCAATATCGCGCAGCCCAACGCGAAGTGCAGTCCGCCCAAACGGCTCGCCAGCCATAGCAGGGCGAGCGCAGTCAGCCCCATGGGCAGCGCCATCCAGCGGCGGAACTTGACCATCCATGCGCCCGGACGCGGCAGCATCCGGCGAAGAGCGGGGACAAAGGCGATGGCAATGAAGGGCAGGGCAAGGCCGACACCCAATGCCACGAAAAGCGCTATCGCCTGCACCGTTGGCAGCAGCAGTGCCGCGCCCATCGCGGCGGCCATGAAGGGCCCCGTGCAGGGCGTCGCAGCAAAGGCCGCAAGGAGCCCGGTGGCAAAGGCATTGTTGCGCGGCGCGGCCGTTGTGGCGAAGCCGGGAACGGCGAACTCGAACAGGCCCAGCAGGTTGGCGGTGATCGCTACTGCCAGTAGCAGTAGTGCGGCAACCACCAGCGGCTCCTGTAACTGGAAGGCCCAGCCGATCTCACTGCCACCTGCCCGGAGCAACAGCAGCAGTGCGCCAAGCGCTGCACAGGCCAGCACAACGCCCGCGCTATAGGCGACACCCTCGGCGCGGGCCTCTGCCTCGCTCTCACCGGCGCGGGCGAGGCTGAGCGCTTTCAGGCTGAGGATTGGAAATACGCAGGGCATGATGTTGAGCAGCAATCCACCCAGCAGCGCGCCGAGCAGCAGGACCGGTAGTGGTGGGATGTGTGCCGCCCTCTCCGAAGTCAGCGGTGTTCCGCCCTCTGGCACCGCCCCCGGCTTTGCGCTGACGAACAAGCCATCGCCTGCAGGATTGAGCCGCAGCACGCCTGACAAGGTCGTCGGGTCGATGCGGGCGAACTTGGCGCGGGGCATCTCGACGATCAGCATGTTGCCCTTGCGGGAGAACACCTGCGGTGCGGCGTAGTCCACCACCTTGTCCTCCGCGACGAAGAAGTGGGGCGCGTCCAGCGCGACCGAGGCAGGCAGGGGAATGCCGAGGCGGATGGCCTTGTCGGCTACGGCAAAGGTGCCTTCGCTTCCCAGCGGCGCGGGCAGCTTGGCACGCCACGCATCAAAGCGCGGATCTGGCTTTGATGCTCCGACCTTCACCTGCGTCTGCAGCGTAGCGGACTCCGGCACGCAGACGGTGTCGGTACAGGCCAGCCATTGTGCGGTGACGGACACTGGCAAGACCATTCCGGGTGCGGCATCAGCGGGCAGTTTCAGCGGCACCAGCACCGCATATTCGCCCTTGTAAACATGGTTCATCAGCCCGGCGACGAGCAGTGTCTGCGGTACCGGGTAGAGCAGCTCCCCTGTTTGGGCGCCCGGGGGGAGTGCCCAGTTCAGGTCCATGCCCAGCCCGGCATCGCCGGGGTTCTGCCAGTAACCGTGCCAGCCCTCTTCGGGCGTCATCCGGAATGCCAGCGTGACGGTGCCACCCGGAGGGGCAGGTGATTCCGCGATCAGCTCTGCGGCGATATGCGTCGGCGCGGCCTGCGCCGTCCCCGCGGTCAGCACCAGTGCAAGTGCCTGCAATAACACTGCAACAAGCAGGCGATAGCGATGGATCAAGAACATGCTCCCGAAGGCCGTTTCGGCCCTTGCGCTTGTGCGGCAGGCCCGCCATCAGGGCTTTGACGCCATTGCCGCGATTTATCAAGGAACCCCACGGAATCATGCGTTCCCTGTTCGCATCGCTTGCTCTTGCTGCTGCCATTGTTCCGGCTACCCCTGGCCTTGCCGATGAGGGGCTGCAGGAACCGCCGCAGCTGGTCGTGGCGATCTCTGTCGATCAGTTCTCGGGCGATCTGTTCGCTCAGTATCGTCAGCACTTCGCTTTTGGACTGAAGCGTCTGATGGAAGGGGCGGTGTTTCCGTCCGGCTTCCAGTCGCATGCTTCGACTGAAACATGTCCCGGCCATTCCACGCTGCTTACCGGTGCTCGCCCGGCAAGAACCGGCATCGTTGCCAATTACTGGTTCAGCCCTGGCATCGCCCGCGCTGACAAGCGCGTCTATTGCTCCGAAGATCTGAACGACACTTCCAGCACATCGAAAGAACCTGCGGTATCGGCGCGCCTGCTCAAGGTGCCAACGCTGGGGGATCGGCTGAAAGCTGCCAACTCGCTTAATCGCAATGTCGCCGTTTCGGCTAAGGACCGGGCTGTGGTGATGATGGGCGGCCATAATATCGACGCCGGTTACTGGTGGAAGGGCAATGGATTCGTCACTTTCGCGGGCCGCACCCTGTCTCCTGCTGCCGAGGGCGAGAACGACGACGCCGCAAGGGTGATCGCGGCTGGTGGCCGCTCCTATCCCGTCCCCGCGTGGTGCGAAGCGCGGGACCGCACCGTTGCCGTCGGCAAGCGCGAGGTCGGCACGGGCCGCTTCGCGATGAAGAAGGGCGACGCCACCGCCTTCCGCGTTTCACCGCGCATGGACAATGCGACTGCGGACCTTGCGCTGCGGCTGGTGGACGAGATGGACCTGGGTAAGGGCCCGGCGACTGACGTGCTTTCGATCAGCCTTTCGGCCAACGACTACATCGGCCACGCCTTCGGGACTGAGGGCGTGGAAATGTGCATCCAGATGGCCGAACTCGACAAGACCATCGGCCGCATCCTTACCCGGCTGGACCAGCGCAATATCGACTATGTCGTTGCGCTGTCGGCAGACCACGGCGGCTTCGACGCGCCGGAGCGGCTGGTGCAGCAGGCCCTGCCCGGCGCGATGCGCGTCGACAAGGCATTGGATACCGAAACGCTGGCCAAGGCGGTCACCGCCAAGACTGGGATCACGACGACAGGCCCGATGCTCTATTCTGACGGGCCGGGCAGCGACATCTACGTCACCGACGCACTGGGATCGGCGGACAAGGCAAAGGTTGCGGCGGCTCTGGCTACGATACTGCGCGGTCATTCGCAGATTGCGGCAGTGTTCACCGCGCAGGAACTCGCCGAAGCCCCCATGCCCACCGGATCGCCGCAGGACTGGACTCTGAAGGAACGCGCCCGTGCCTCTTTCGATGCAGAGCGTTCCGGCGCGTTGATCGTGCTGCTTGACCGCGACGTGGTGTCCATTCCCGATCCCGACCGCGGTTCCATAGCGACACACGGCAGCCCGTGGGACTATGACCGCCGCGTGCCGATCCTGTTCTGGCGCAAGGGCTTGCCGGGCTTTGAGCAACCCTCTCCGGTAGAGACGGTCGACATTGCGCCAACCATGGCGGCGATCCTTGGCCTTGCCGTGCCCGAAGGGGCTTTCGATGGGCGCTGCCTCGATATAGATGGCGGCCCTGCGAATACGTGCGATGGAGCCAGGCCATGAGTGAACGTCGCGATCTTGTAGTCCTTGGCGGCGGGTTGGTTGGCATGACGCTGGCGCTGGCGGCTGCCCGCGCCGGGATCACCAGCCATGTGGTCGATAAAGCCGATCCGGCTGACCTGACTGCTGAGGGCTTTGACGCGCGCGCCTCTGCCATTTCGACGGCGAGCTGGAACCTGTTCGGCAACATCGGCCTTGCCAAGCGGCTGGAAACGCTGGGCTGCCCCATCGATTCCATCGCCGTGACAGAGGCGATGAAGCCCGGCCGCATCGACTTCCGCCCCAAGCCGGAGGAAGGCTCTCTGGGCCGCATGTTCTCCAACCGCGACTTGCGCGTGGCGCTGTTCGATGCGGCGCGGGAGGAGCAGGCGATCGCATGGCACACCCGCGTAGAGCCGGTGCTGCGTGAGCGGGACGAACACGGCGTTGCGGTGACGCTGGACGATGGCCGCGTGATGCGGGGCAGCCTGCTCATCGCCGCAGAGGGCCGCCAGTCGCCCACCCGAATCGAGGAAGGCATCGCGGTTGCCAGCTGGCAGTACAAGCACCGGGCAATGGTGACCGCGCTGGCGCATGAAAAGCCGCACGACAACGTCGCCTGGGAAATCTTCTATCCGGCTGGCCCCTTCGCCCTGCTGCCGCTGCTGGACCTGCCCGACGGGCGGCACCGCAGCGCGCTGGTCTGGACCGTTGCGGAAAAGGATGCGGCAGGCTTTATGGCCCTGTCAGAGCGGGCGTTCCTTGCCGAAATTTCAAAGCGGATGGACGGCATGTTCGGCGCGCTGGAACTGCTGGCACCGCCCATGTCCTATCCGCTGAACTTCCACCATGCGGGCAAGATCACCGGTCAGCGCCTCGCGCTGGTGGGCGACGCCGCGCACGGCATGCATCCCATTGCAGGGCAGGGCCTGAACCTTGGCCTGCGCGACGTGGCGGCGCTGGTGGAGGTCCTGACGGAAGGCATGCGGCTGGGCCTCGATCCCGGCGATGCCCAGATCCTCGCGCGCTATGAACGCTGGCGCAGCCTCGACAATCTTGCGGTCATGTCGGTGACGGACAGCATCACCCGCCTGTTCGGCGTACCGGGCCGCCTGCCGTCGCTGGCCCGCCGCCTTGGCATGGGCGCAGTCCAGCGCGTACCCACCCTGAAGCGCTTCTTCATGGACGAGGCACGCGGGATGGGGGGGAAACTGCCGGAACTGCTGCGGGCTTAAGAGGGTGGCAAAGTTGACAAAGTTTACACAGTGTAAACTTTGAAATTCACAAAAAATGCATATATTACAGTCGCATGTCGCGAAAATGGAAGTTTACACCGTGCGCGCAAAAACGCAGACCGACGATGGCAAAGAGCAGGTAAACGAACCCGCTCACCGTGCCGCTCAATAGCGATGTAGGAAAGGAAATTTCGCTCAGGCGGCGCGCCTATGTACCGTAAGCTCAAGACCGAGCGCGCCCAAAACAGCCGTCAACGTCTCAAGAGTGGGGTTACCGCTCTCAGAGAGGGCGTTGTAAAGCGCCTGACGGCCAAG
This sequence comes from Novosphingobium sp., assembly GCA_040509895.1. Lineage (GTDB taxonomy): Bacteria > Pseudomonadota > Alphaproteobacteria > Sphingomonadales > Sphingomonadaceae > Novosphingobium. Next base: position 8,130 of record JBEVKC010000066.1, read on the forward strand.
ACCCGCATTACGAGCAATCTCGCTCATGCCCTTGGATCGCGCAACGTCACCAAGCGCGCTGGCAATATGCTTCGGATCGTTCCCCTCCATCGCCGCTTCGAGATAGTGAAGGATATCCTCCTCGCTCTCGAGATGGATGGCGGGATCAAATGGTAGAACTTTCAATGCCATCGTCAGCTTCCTTGGCCAGTTCCTTGGCCCTTGCGATATCTCGGGTTTGAGAACCCTTATCGCCACCGTTCAGCAGGATGATGAGCACACCGTCCCGCCACATATAATAGATACGATATCCTGGGCCGAAATGAAGGCGCAACTCTTGCACGCCATCGCCCACCGACTTCGTATCTCCCGCATTGCCGCCTGCAAGGCGTTTCACGCGGTCGTCGATCCTTACACGGGCCTTTCGATCACGTAGACCTTCCAGCCAGTCATGAAAAACCTCGGTCTGAACAATGGCGATTTGCTCTTGAGAAAGCGAATCCCCGTTTTCAATATGCCCCATGGCGTCAACCTCGAACCAAATAGTGAGTTAGCGTTGTCTCACGATCCACGTGGCTCGACGTCGCAACTCGCCATTTGACAGGAGGCGGCCCTGATTGACCTGTCCTCTATATAGGACAAATTGGTGTTAGGAGCAAGCCCGTATTCATTCGTCCCCAAGATTGGTCGGTATAACAACCGCCCAGTTCACATCCTGGCTATGATGCAGGCGCTCTGCGAGAACAGCTTCGCGCAAGATTTCATAAGTTTCGCGGAGCGTTGTGCCGAGAAGAGGAGGGCCAGCGTTGCGAAGTCTCCAGACGCCTGTCCTCGAAATTTCGGGACGAAGCTGCCGTTCTGGCAAATTGGCATCGCGAAATGACAGGTAACTGCCGAAAGTGCATTCGCCGCCGGGAGCTATGAGCTTTCTCCCGATGCGGCCATCAGAACCGCCCGTTGTTCGAAAGAGCTCGAAGCCGCGGTCAGGATCAAGAACCCGAAGTTCCTTGTCCGATACGAATGCCATGAAATTCTACTTCCGCTGTGACCTACGATTACTGTTCAGACTGCTCTAGGAGCAAACGTTCCGTTCACCGCCCCCACTTCCGCTGCGTCTTGCCATAGCGCGTCTTCCGCGTTCCCGGCTTGCCCTCGTTGCTGCGCCCCACCATCGGCGCCTTCTTCTCGCCGTCGGGCAGGCCAAGCTCATCGGCTTCCAGCCGCCTGATTTCGTCGCGCAGGCGTCCTGCCTCTTCAAATTCAAGGTCGCCGGCCGCAGCCCGCATCCGTTTTTCTAGCTCTTCGATGTAGGCGCGCAGGTTGTGGCCGACGAGGTTGTTGCGTTCGTCGTCCTCGATGTCGATCAGCACGCCGTCGCGGCTGGCGGTGTCGGCGATGATGTCGGCGATGTGGCGCTTGATCGTTGCCGGGGTGATGCCGTGTTCCAGGTTATAGGCGTTCTGCTTTTCGCGCCGGCGGTCGGTTTCGGCCATTGCGCGTTCCATCGATCCGGTGATGCGGTCGCCATAGAGGATGACGCGGCCGTCGATGTTACGCGCGGCGCGGCCGATGGTCTGGATCAGCGAGGTTTCCGAACGCAGGAAGCCTTCCTTGTCGGCATCTAGGATGCAGACGAGGCCGCACTCGGGAATGTCCAGCCCCTCGCGCAGCAGGT
>JBEVKC010000067.1:0-16617 GCA_040509895.1 Novosphingobium sp.
TTCGAACGGCACGAAAGTCATCGGATTGCCGAGCCCGACCGGCGCCTGCAGCATCAGTCCGTTGACTGTGGGAATGATGAAATCACGCGGGATCGGGTCGGCGGCGGGGATCGTCCCCTCGCGCTGCGCCATCAGCAGGATCGCGCCGATCAGGGGGTTCACATTGTAGACTGACTCCCGAAGGTCGACCGTCAGATCCTGTTCCTGCCCGGTGCGTTCGCGCCAGACGGCTGCTGCGCCAAGTGCCGCGCCCATTGCCGGAATGGCCATGCACGCACCAACGCGAAAATGGCTGCGAATGATTGGATCAGCGCCGGTGAATGTGACCTTGCCGCCAGCGTCGGCAATATTGCCGCCGATGTCCTGCATGAAGCTGGCGAAGGTGCGCGTTATGTCGAAGCTTTCCGCGGCCAAAGCCGGGCTGGAAAATGCGGAGGCGGTAGCCGCTCCAACCAATGCGAGGCTACCCGCTTGCATCACTTCCCTGCGAGACATTCCATTAGCTTCGGCCATGCGGCATTCCTCCACTTTCAATGGGTCATCTAATGTCTGGGATATGTGCTAATTCCGCGTCAAATTCCCCTTACGCGCTGGAAACTGAAATTTATGAATTACTTGGGATGCTAGCAGATTACCTCAAGTCTCTATAGTCAAATTTTCAGTTATTTCATGCATGTATACTATTTGCATCCCCATTTACCGAGATGGCAATAGACGGTGCTGTCAGTCCAATGCGAACCCGTCTCCACCTACCGAAGCTCGCTCTTCGAGTACACAACCTCAGACAGCAAGTTTTTGCCACTCGGCCAGCGCGGCCGAGCGGCGTTCCTAGAAGTCTGGCGGTCGACGAGGTGCCGTTCTGAATTGAAATGGTTGTGCAGGGAAGCATGGACCGAGACGAATTTCTGTAACGACTTCAGCCGCCGGAACCGCTGAATGGCGCGTTCTCGTCGGCGGAACGGAAGATGCGCATTCTCGCAGCGGTTGTTCAACCAACGCCCCATCTCGCGACGGTCGGAATTGCCAAGCTCCTTCATCGCAGCCAGGTACGAACGCAGCCCGTCGGTGACAATCGTTTCAGCTTTGCCGTGCCGGCTTCAGCGCCTTCTTCATAAAGCGGAGATCCGCGGATTTGTCTCGTTTGCGGGTGACGTAGCTTTCCAGGACCTCGCCCTTCGTGATCCACGGCGCGCCACAGGTAAATCATCTCGCCGTTAAGCCGGACATACATCTCATCAAGATGCCATCGCCAGTGGCGCAAGCCCCGCATCCGGCTAACCCGCTGGCGACGGATGTCGGCGGCGAACAGCGGGCCGAAACGGTTCCACCACAGCCGCACCGTCTCATGGCAGACGTCGATCCCGCGCTCGAACAGCAGGTCCTCGACGTTCCCGCAAACTCAGCGGAAATCGGACATACAGCAGCACCGCCAAATGGATGATTTCCGGCGATGAGTGAAAGTACCGGAACGGATTCGATGCCTTGCTCATCCGCGCCGACTATAGGGCCCGCGGCGGCGACCGCCGTCCTTTTGATAATGCCGTTGGCGGAGACGGGACCGCCAGAGAGATCACGATTTTCCGCGCTGCAGCACGAGTTTACGCTTGTTTGGCGCGGCGTATGCAGGGTAAATGTACCACTGTGTGGTCCGTAGAAAAGTCCGGACAGCAGTCAGCTTGACTGATTGTATGCCTGCAGCGATCTGCACAGACATAAAACAAAATATAACATTCGTAGGAGAGTGACATGAAATACTTTGGCGCCGCGATCGCGGTGACTTGCCTGTTCGCGACCCCGGCGCTCCTTGCTGAGGTGCCTCGTGGCCGGGAACCCGTATTAATCAACGTTTCGACCGTGGGCCTGGATCTTACGACCCAGAGAGGTGTCCGGCATCTTCAGGTTCGCATGGACCAAGCCATTGCTGCTGCCTGCAATCCCGGGGAGCGCCTGAACGCGGACATGTCGCCTGATTTCAGGTGCCGGCGCGAGATGGCAGCAAGCGTGTGGCCTACGATGCAGCAGTTGACTGCACAGGCAGCTACCACGAACCCCGCGACCTACTGACGTCCCAACGCGCCGTCGGCTGGCAGGCGCAGGCAACGTCGATGAAGCGCTTGAGCGTGAACACGCTCGAGCGTTTTGTTTTTGGGGTTCGGCAAAGTTACTCCGCTGGGGCAGGTATGGCCGGGCTGGACTTCGCGCGCATCATCTTTCTCAACCGCTGGCCAACGGCTTGTGGCGAGGACGTGTGCGGCGCCAGCCAGCGATAGAGCAGGGGGACAATATAGAGCGTCACGGCAGTCGCAATTGTGACGCCAAAGACAATGACCACGCCAATCGCAGAGCGCGCACCCGCACCCGCGCCGTTGCTCAGCGCCAGGGGTATTGCGCCCGCCACTGTAGCGAGCGAAGTCATCAGAATGGGCCGCAGGCGCCTTCCCGATGCCTCACGGATCGCCTCGTCGATGCTTGCCCCCGCGTCGCGCCGCTGGTTGGCGTATTCGACGATAAGGATGCCGTTCTTGGCCGCGAGCCCGACCAACATGACGATGCCAATCTGGCTGAACAGATTGATCGTGACCCCCGCAGACCACAGGCCGATCACGCCGCCTGCCACAGCCATTGGCACGGCGGAAATGATAACCGCAGGATGGATGAAGCTTTCAAACTGGGCGGCAAGCAGCAGGTAGATCACAAGCACCGTGATAGCGAACACAGCCCAGATAGAGCTACCGGTCTGCCTGAAGGCCAGGCTATCGCCGCGATAGCCAACTGAAATCACTTCCGGCGACTTGCGTGCCTCCCGTTCAAGGAAATCAAGCGCGGCACCCAGCGAATGCCCGGGCGCGATGCCGCCCTGCAGAGTGATCGCACGCATCTTGTTGAATCGGCCAAGCTGGCGGGCAGTCGCGCTTTCGCGCAAGCTCACCACGTTCGACAGCGGGACTACCCCGCCATCCCGTGCGCGAACATAGACTGATGCAAGTCGGGCTTCGGTATTGCGGCTGGCATCGTCGGCCTGAACGATTACGCGGTATTCCTCGCCATCGCGGACATAGGTGGAAACCCTGCGCGAACCCATAAGCGTATGCAGGGCCCGGCTCACGTCATCGACCGAGACACCCAAATCACCTGCCCGCTGGCGATCGACGTCAATCAGCAGTTGCGGCTTCGTCTCGACATAGTCAGCATCCAGATTGACGATGCCCGGATAGTCTCGCGCAGCCTTCAGGATGCGATCGCGGGCCTTGGCCAGGCCTTCGTAACTGGTGCCGGAGATGACAAAATTTATGGGCTGGCCCCTTCCCCTGCCCAGCGAGTTGCGAACCACCGCGTTACCACGAAGCGCAATAACGGACCCCAGTTCGCGGTTTATTGCCTTGGCCACGTCCTGCGATGATATCGAACGCTCGTCCCAGTGATTGAGGAAGATCGCCATCTGCCCCTGATTGAAGTCTTCCGTAACGGCCTGGCCGCCAGGAGTGCGCGCATTCATGCCGCGGATGCCGCCCTTGCCAACCATCGGGATGACGGCGCGCTCAGCCTCGCCCACGCCGCGATCAAGCTGGGCGAAGCTCGTGCCCTCCGGCATGGTCAGGCGAACATCCAACACGCCGGTGTCCTCGGCCGGTACAAGTTCGCTTTCCACCTGCGTGAAGAGGAACCCGCCGATAAGCAGCACGGCGAGCGTTCCCCCCACAACAGGCATCCAGCGACGCAGGCCAACATCGAGAGAGCGGGCGTAGGCATCAGTGATCTTGTCGAGGATATGCTCGATCCGCGCGGTCATTCCGCTACGAACATCTCGCTTCAGCAGCTTCGAACACAGCATCGGGCAAAGAGTCAGCGCCAGGAAGCCCGATATACCGACCGCAGCGATCATCGCCGCCGCCAGTTCGCGAAACAGGAGGCCGGTCTGGCCCGAGAGGAATATGACCGGTACGAAGACCGCGCAGACCACCAGCGTCGTGACAATCACCGCGAAGCCTACCTGCCGTGCGCCGTTGTAGGCCGCCAACAGCGGCGGTTCGCCCTCTTCGATGCGGTGGTGAACATTTTCCAGCACGACGATCGCGTCATCGACGACCAAGCCAATCGCGAGGACTAGCGCCAGGAGCGTAAGGAGGTTGATAGAAAAGCCAAATGCCCAGAGCACCGTGAAAGTTGCCAACAGGCAGATCGGCACCGTCACCGCCGGAATCAGTGTTGCGCGCCAGCTGCCCAGAAAAAGAAAGATCACGATAGTGACCAGCAGCGCCGCCTCGATCAGCGTGTGCCACACGCCCTCGATGGCCTGCTCGATAAACAGCGAACTGTCGCTTCCGGTCATGATTTTCACGCCGGGCGGTAACTCGCCCTGCAATTCTTCCACCATCGCCTTGGCAGCGCGGGCGACCTCAAGCGTGTTTGCCCCTGACTGACGCACCACGCCCAGCCCTACACCCGCCTGGCCATTGAAACGGAACTTCGAGTAAGGATTTTCGGCTGCTTGTTCGATCCGCGACACATCGCCAAGTCGAACGAGGTAACCATCAGGCCCGCGCCCGATCACCAGATCCGTGAAGTCCGAAGCCGTCGTGAAGGTGCGATTCACCTTGATCGACACATTCTGGTCAACCGCCTCGATGCGCCCGGCAGGCAGTTCCACATTCTGGCTACGAAGCGCGTTCTCGACATCGCGCGGGGTTAGGCGAAAGGCACCGAGCCTGCCCGGATCGAGCCATACGCGCATCGACGGGCGAGCAAGGCCTTGTGTGGTCACCTGTGCAACGCCGTCAATGGTGGCGAGCCTATCGACCACTACGCGGTCCACATATTCGCCCAGCTTGATCGGATCCCAGTTCGGCGCGCTGACGAAGAAGAACATGATCGGCTGGGCATCGCCATCGACCTTGCGCACTTCGGGCGGCAACGCATCCTCAGGCCGGTCCCCAGCGCCGCGCGAGACACGGTCACGCACGTCATTCGCCGCTGCATCAATATCCCGGCCGGGGCGAAACTCTATGGTGATCTCGGAACGCCCATCATTCGACTGTGAGGCGATCGTTTCGATCCCCTCAACACCCGCCAGCTGGTCTTCAAGCGGCTGGGTGATGCGATTCTCTACAACGCTGGCACTGGCGCCTGTATATACCGTCTGCACCGACACGACCGGGGGGTCGGTGTCGGGATATTCGCGAACCGAAAGCTGAAAGAACGCGACGATTCCGACGATAGTCATCAGCAACGCCGCAACCGTCGCCACCACCGGCCGGCGGACAGATATGTCGGAGAGCATCATCAGTCGGCAGACGCCGTCTGGGGGCCACGAGCCTTGTGGCCGCGCAGACGCACCACCATGCCGTCGCTCACCTTGATCACGCCGTCACCGATAACGCTTGCACCCGGCGGCAGTCCCGTGACTTCGATCATGCCTGAATCGCGCAGCCCGGTCCTTACCGGCACCTGCTTCGCCTTTTTCTCGGGCGTCACAACATAGACGAAACGCTCGTTGCCCCGCCCGGTTACGGCCAGTTCGGGCACAGCATCGCCAAGCCTATCATCGGCGCTGACACGGACGGTCATCAGCATGCCTGGCTTGATGCGCGCGCCGGGGTTGGGCAGCGTCGCACGCACGAGCACGGCGCGGCTGGAAGGGTCGATCACGGGATCGATACTGGTAATTGTGCCGGTGAAAGGCGCATCGGGAAATGCCGCTGCGATGGCTGTTATCGGCTGGCCGACGCCGAGTGACTGCAACCTTGTCTCGGGGACCGTGAAATCCAGCTTGATCCGCGACAGGTCGCTAATGGTGACAAGTGGTGTGCCGGTAGTCACCACCATCCCGGCGGAAATCGTGCGCAAGCTTGTGTATCCGGCGAACGGGGCCCGGATCATGCGGTCGCCGATGGCGGCGCGCGCCTCGGCGGCGCTGGCTCGCGCGCCTTCGGCCATGGCGACTTGCTGATCAAGTTGAGCGCGGGTGGCAAAGCCACGATCGGCCAATGACTTGATCCGGTGATACTGCGCCGTCGCCTGCGTCTCTACGGCCATGGCGCCTTGCAGTTGGGCGTCTTCCTGCCCTTGCGAAAGCACCGCCAGTAGCTGGCCCTTGTGAACCGCCATGCCATCGTCAAACAGCACACGCTCAAGCCGCTCAGTAACTGGCGAGGCGATGGTCACCTGCTCGTTGGCTCGCGCCGTGCCTACCGCCTCAATCACGTCAACGAAACGGTGGCGCACGGGCGCGTCCGCGACAACAAGCGGCGGTGAGGGTTTGCCGCGCTCCTCCTTGCCGCCGCCGCATCCCGTCAGCGCAAGAACGCAGGCCAGCCCCGTCAGGGTACGATAATGATGCACTGTACGGCCTGCTATTTTGAGGCAGATTTGATGTAGGCAATCACGTTCTGGCGATCCGCCGCGTTCGGCATCCCGGCAAATGCCATGCGATTGCCTGGCATCGCCTTGGCGGGGGACGTCAGATAGGCGTCGAGCGCCGCCTCGTTCCACACGCGGCCCGAAGAAGCCATTACCGACGAATAACGAAAGCCGGGATAAGCCCCTGCCCTTCGGCCCACCACACCGTTGAGGTTGGGACCAAGCCCCGAAGTTTTGCTGGCGTCGATCTTGTGGCACGCCATGCAGCGCGTGAAGACCGTCTTGCCCTTGACCGGATCGCCTGCCGCGCCAGCCGCCAGCGAGACTGTCGCGGAACAGGTAACTGCAGCCATGACGAGAATACCGAACAATCTTGTTTTCATTGGCTCTATCGACCCACTCTTGGTGAAATATATCAGGCTTGCAGCGCCCGCTGGTGCAGTCGCTTGATCGCGTCGAGCGAAGAAAGCAGCGCCCCCTCCATCCAGCAGCCGTAGTAGGACGCATGTTCGCCAGCGAGGACGATGCGGCCATCCAGAGCGACAAGGTTCTGGTAATGGGCAGCCCGCGATTCCTCGCTCCATGTCGCGCAGCAGCCAAGGATCCAGGGCATGCGGCTCCAGGCAACCGACGTGCCGTTCATGAACTCCTTGCGATATTCGGCGGGATGGAAAACCGAGCCTTGGTCAACGGCCGCCTGGATGCGCTGCTCGGGCGTCATGCCGGCAAGCTGATACCCGCCCGCTCCCCCGGCAAAGGCACCCAGCAGGACCGCCGGGCCATCCTTGAAGAAATTGTTGTTGGGATAGGAAATCAGGCCGATGGCCTGATCGGTGAAGCTGTGGCCGCCATAGATCGAGTAGTTCTCTTCCCAGAAGCGGCTGCGCATCTCCAGCCCGATCTTGACGGAGTTCGAATAGGGTAGCACCTTGACCGCCGCTTTCTTCGCATCGCTAATCTGGATGTCGATCTGGCTGACGATCGTTGCCGGCAACGTACAGACGCACCAGTCGGCCTTGCTTTCACCCGTCTCGCCTGTCTTGGCGTCCCGCCAGCCGACGGTGACTCCGCTTCCATCCTGGGCCACCTTGGTCACTTGCGAATTGTAGCGGATTGTCTTGCCAAGTTGGCGGGCAAAGCCCTTGCCGATCATGTCCATGCCGCCTTTGGGCTGGAACATCGTAGTCTGCATCACGTAGTTGAAATAGAAGCCCATCTGCGTCCAGACGCCTGACGAAAGCACATCGGAAAGGCCGTTGATCTTCGATGGCGTGGGTGCGCCGCCAACACCGCCGCCCGGCGGTTGATCGTATCCCCGCTGGCCAGAGACCCGAAGCGAACTGGTATAGGCGAGGTTGCCGTCAAGCAGGCCCCATTCGCGCATCGCCTGAACGAGCTTCTCCCTGTCCTCCTTAGACACCGCGGCGTCGAGCCCACCGGCGTTCAGCGACTTGGCAAGGAGTTCGGACACATGGCCTTTGAAGTCGACTGCCAACTCCCTGTAAGGCTGCGGCTTGCCGCCAAAGGCCTTGGTCTTGTGAACAAGGGCGTTGTGATTAAGCTGGATGAACGGCTCAAGCTCCACCCCGAATGCCTTGCAGTAATGAAGCAGCGTGCGATGGTGATGGGGAATGCGCCAAGGGCCGGGGTTCAGGTAGTTGCCCGCCGCGAATTGCGAAACCTGCGTCGCCCCGCCGACTTCGACAACCTTGTCGCCCCCACGGACCGAATAGTTACGCCCGCCGGGCCGGTCCTGGTATTCAAGCACCTGCACCTTATAGCCAGCCTTGGTCAGTTCATAGGCGGCAAGCATCCCCGCAAGGCCAGCGCCCAAAACCAGGACGCTGGCACCCTTGCGCGCGCCGGTCAGGTTTGGCGGGCCAGTAAACTGCGTTTCAGCCGCGTGCCCCAGCACCGTCATCGCCTGATACATTGCGAGGCCGCCGCCAGCCTTGCCGATCATCGTCAGCAGCTCACGGCGCGTCGGCGCCGCCATTTCGGGGATCATATCGATGGACCTTTCAGCGGCTGGGGTTTGCTATTGGGTGCAATTGCAGTCCGGTACGGGCGGCGGATCTGCCGCAAGCTTCTTCACGTCCGCCTCGGACACCGGATCCGGGTAGTTATTGAAGTGGCTGCGGACATAGGTGACCACCGAAGCCATCTGGGCCTCTGTCAGCATGTCCGTGAACCACGGCATCCCACCCCGCCCCTTGAGCAAGATGATGAGGGGATATTTGGGATCGGCCATGCGTGGGTTGTTCGCCAGCGCGGGGATCATGGCTCCCACGCTGCCGCCACCCTTTGCATCGGCCATGTGGCAGGCCTGACAGATCTGCTCATAGATCTGCTGACCCTCGTCGGAGACATGGATGTTGCTCGGCCCACCGCCGGGTACATCCTGCGCACGTGCGGAGTAAGCACCCGCCAACGAGGCCCCGGCGAGGGCGGCGGCGGCAAGCAAGACGGGGAGACCCGGCCTACCGCTTGTCATGCCGCCCTCGCCGGGCGTTGCACCGTCGGTAGGTGGCGACCCGAGGGCAACGTGTTGTTGAAGTTCAGATTGGTCACCTTTCAGGCGATCCTTCGCTTGCGGAACTGTTCAGGGGGCCTTGGCCGCGATGGCCTCTATCTCGACGTACATGGTTGGGCGCCCCAGCGCGGCGACCTGCACGGTGGAGCGGGTCGGCTTATTCGGCTGTTCGGGAGTGCCAAAGAAGGTCTTGAACACCTCGTTCATCGCCGCCGAGTCCATGCGCCCGCCGGGTTCAGGAGCGACGAGGAATACGGTCATCTTGACGATGTCACCCATGCCCAGCCCCATGCCTACCAGCTGGGCCTTCATCTTCGTCAGGATGTTGAGCGTCTGCGTGCGGGTATCGCCCATGTCCTCGGGCTTGGCAGGGTCGAGCGGCGACGGGGTCATGCCGGAAAGAAAGATAAGCTTCATGTCCGCCGGTACCGTGGCGGTGCTCGAGATCACGCCAGTGGGATTGTTGGACGTACGCTCGACCTGCGAAGCAGGTTTCGGCGCGGCGGCCTGAGCAGAGCTTGCCGCCAGTGTCGCCGCGATTGCGAGCGCGCAGCTAGTTAAATGCTTCATATCAACTCCCGGAGATTGCTGGGGTGTTGGGGGCAGGCGCAACTCATGCGCCTGCCCTGTCGGATCAGAAATTCAGGGTAAGGCGGGCGTAGTAGTAGCCGCCGTTGGTGCCGTACGGACCGTGGGTGAAAGGCGAATTGATCGTCGTCGAGCCGTTGATGTAGGGCGACGTGCCCGAGGCGACGGCCACTGGAAGGAGCGCGGGAATTTCCGGCTTTTTGTCGAACAGGTTGTTCGCACCGACCGCAACGTTCAGCCACTTGGTGAAATCATAGCCCAGCTCAAGATCGACAATCGCCGCCGGTTTGACTTCTGCAGGATAGAAGTTGCCCGGGATCGGCGCCGATGCGACTGTAATCGCAGGGCTCGAGAGAACTGTGGATTTGGCGTAGTAAGTAGCCCGCATGTTTGCGCTGAACGGTCCGCTTTCGAACAGCGTACCGAATACGGCCTTGAATTTCGGCGATGAGGTTTCAAGGATTGCCTCAGCCTGGGCGTTGAACAACGAACCCAGGTTGCTGCTGAGCACCTTCGTTTCGTTGTAGTTGGCGCTGAGGGTGAAATCCAGATTGCCGAAGTCGAGATCGACGGGGTAGCGGGCCGAGAAATCGAAGCCGATGGTCCGCGTGTCGATGCCATTGGTAAAGGTCTGGACGCTGATCGTATTCACGCTCGGGTCGATGTCCTTGCCGCTTGCAGCAATCGCGGCAGAGACGGCGGCAAACGGGGTCATCCCGTTGATGAGCGGCGTCAACACCGGCACACCGTTGCGAATACCGGTAATGGAGCCGGTGGATGCAATGCGATCCTTGATCTTGATGTAGTAGCCATCCAGCGTGATCGCGAGGCGCGGGATCGGGCGAACAACAACGCCAGCCGAAAAGTTGGTGGATTTTTCAGGCTTCAGCGCGCCAAAGCCGAGTGCAACTGCCGCAGCCGAACTAGGAGGCAACTGCACGCTGGCACTGGTCGGGGCGACGTTGGTGGCCGAGTAGTTGGATTCCGCCAGCGTCGGTGCACGGAAGCCGGTGCTTGCCGTGCCGCGAATGGCGAAGGCATCGGAGAAGTCATAGCGGCTGGTCAGCTTGCCAATCGTGGTGCTGCCAAAGTCGCTGAAGTCTTCAAAGCGACCCGCAATGTCCACGGTCCATTCCGGCACTGGCTTTACGATCACGTTGCCGTAGATCGCATAGGCATCGCGGTCGCTCTTCCCGGCGTCGCTCAGCGCATAGCCCGGGAAGGACTGTCCGCCTTCCTTGAAGCGCGATGCTTCGTCACCGGCGAAAATCTCATAGGTCTCGTGCCGGTACTCGGCGCCGGCGGCGAAAGTCATCGGGTCGTCAAAGCCGATGTCGAATTCGTGCTTGAGGTCAAGATTGCCGACGAACTGCGTGAATTCGAAAGCGCCGTTGTAGAAATCACGGGGCGTAAAGCCCGTTGCCCTGAAGAGCGAGGTGTTGGCGGATTCCAGCGTGTAGATGTCGTTCTTGTCAGCAGCGTAGGTCGCGCTGAGATCCCAGTCCCATCCACTGACTTCGCCGCGCAGACCCCCGGTGAGTGAATACTCGTCCTGCACCACCTTCTGAAGCGGCACCATGCCGTCCGCAACGGTCGGCGCGAAGCAGGTCGACGGAACGGCGGTGTTCACGCAGATACGGTTGGGTGGACGATAGCCTTGCTTGGCCGTGCCGACGCGCCGCGCGATATTGCCGAAGGCATAGGCTTCCACGCCGTTGAAATCATAACCGGCATTGATGAAGCCGATGCTGAGCGCCGACTTCGGCTGGCCGCCATTGATTTCTGCCGTACCGTTCCTGGCGTTGAGGTCGTCGTAGATCGGCCTGAATGCTGCCGAAATGTTCGTGACCGTCGAACCATCCAGATTGCGGACGCTGGTCTGGCCGTCGCCAAGGAACGTATAGTCATTCGAGCGGTGGAACAGCGTCAGGTTTACGAAGCCGCTGTCTCCCATCGGCACACCGATGTTGGCACTCTGGCTGTATTGAACGCCCTCACTGTCATAGTACTGGCCAGCACTGGCCTTGGCCGTGACGCCTGAATCGTTGCTCTTGAGGATGATGTTGATGACACCGGCGATGGCGTCCGAGCCATACTGCGCTGCTGCGCCTTCCTGAAGGATTTCGATGCGCTGTACCGCATCCGGCGGGATAAGATCGATGCTTGGGGCGACAGAGCCGCCAAATGCACCGGCAATTACCTGAATGATTGCCGAATTGTGCCGACGCTTCCCGTTGACCATCACCAGAGTGTGGTTCGGGCTGACGCCTCGCAGTCGGGCCGAGAGCGCGAAGCTCGCCATGTCGGTGCCCTGCGTTTGCGCCTGGAATGAAGGGACAATCTGCGTCAGCGCCTGGTTGAGGTTGGGCTGGCCAACCTTCTCGATCGCGGCAGAGCTGAGCAATGTAACAGGGGCGGCCGCGTCGGTGGCTTTCATGCCTGACTCGCGCGTGCCGGTGACAATGATATCATCCGCGACCGGCTCAGCGCCTGCGGACTGCGGCGCTGCGGCGGAACTGTCCTGGCTTAATGTTTCTGCATGTGCAGTGGAAAGAGCGGTGGAACCCAACAATACGACGGCGGCGATTTTAGAGATACGCGACATTGGTTGACCCTCATGTTTTTCGTATCCCTCCCCTTGTTTCGCGAGTTCGTACGTACCGTTCTGAACGGCGCGGCGACCCGAGTTTTGTCGTTGTTACCGGGTTCATTTCCATCTGGTGTGGATGCTCCCCGGCCGTGGGTTCAATCCACTCGAAAGCACCAGGCTTGCCCATACGCCGATATGCGTAGGGGATGATCAGCGTGATTTTCCTAGGTTTTGTCTCCCGGTTTTCTTCCGACTCGCGGCATCGTTCGCGGGCGGAGCGGGCGCCGGAGGAGTGCAAATAAGCATGGGTCAATCGCCGCGCGTTTCTGCGAAGCGCAGTGTGGGGGTACGCTGGGCGAGCCGCTATCGTTACGGGCAGGCTGATCGTCCAAACGGCTTTTGCACACCTCTGGCGCTCGTGATTGCACGGTTTCGCAATGTGCCAGTCTCATTCCCGTTTTCGGGCTGATCCACCCAACTTTCACGAACAGGAGACAATCGATCGTGCGCAATAAAATTATCTTCGCCGCCGCCCTCGCAGCCGCACTGCTACCGGCCACGGTTCATGCCGAGGTTACCCGCATCAAGCGCAATCCGCAGGCGCTTATCCTTGACGCTGCCAAGGTCAACGCGGGAACCGACATGATTTTCGTGTCCGGTCAACTCGCGTCGCCGGTCGATCCCAACATGCCCATGTCCGACGTCAAGAGCCTTGAGGACATGGGCGATACCAAAGCCCAGACCATCAGCGTGCTGAACAAGGTCAAGCAGATCCTGGAATCGCAGGGCTACAGCATGTCCGACACGATCAAGCTGACGCTGTTCGTTGCGGCCGACCCCCGGCTTGGAAAGATGGACTTTGCTGGTGCCAATGAAGGCTTCAAGGCCTTCTTCAACACGCCGGAAACACCGGTGACTGTCGCCCGATCGACATTCCAGGTCGCCGCGCTGGTTGGCCCCAACTACCTTATCGAGATCGAAGCGATCGCCGCCAAGAAACCATAATCATGCGCCGGTGGGTCAGGTTCTGTGCCCCGTCCGGGGCACAGAACCTAGCGCCCGATGACTTTGATGGCGACGGCAGCAGCTGAAGACCGCGTCTCCACGCCAAGTTTTTGATAGATGTGTTCAAGATGCTTCTGCACCGTGCGGGGGCTGATCGTCAGCACCTCGCTGATATCGGTATTCGACTTGCCGTAACTGATCCAGAGCAACACCTCAGCCTCGCGCTGGGTAATGTTCAAACCCTGTTGCAGTCTCTGGGTATCCTGCTGCGGGTCAAGTTCCTTGAACTGGATCAGCACCTCGTCGCCGCGCAACGTGTCGATGACGACAAGTTCGATGGACCCTTGCGGCTGCTCAATGCGGATCGACCCGCTGCCGGGCTGGCCTTGCGCGAGCAGCCGTTGCACGCTGTTACGGAGCGGCGGCGGCAGCACGGGGGCCCGGCGGTCCCAGCCCGGCGCGATGCGAGCAATTGCACGTTCCGCCAGGGGTGAGCACCATAGAAGCCGGCCGTCCCCGTCCGTTGCGACCACCAGCCTTCCCGTAGCATCGAGGCTTGCAGCGCTGGCGTGCACGGCCCGGCTTTGCGCCATATGGACGCGAACACGTGCCAGCAGTTCCTTCCAGTTTATTGGCTTGCGAACATAGTCCACGCCACCAACCTCGAACGCCTCGATGACATGCTCGCTTTCAGTAAGCCCTGTCATGAAGATGATGGGGATCGGCGCGAGCGCCTTGTCCCGCTTGATCAGCGTCGTTGTCTCGAAGCCATCAATACCGGGCATGACCGCATCCATAAGGATAAGGCCTGGCTTTACGTGCTGCAGAACTTCAAGCGCATTCGCGCCAGATGAAGCGATCAGCACAGTTATGTCCGCCGTTTCAAGCATCGCGGTCAGCATCCGAAGCGAATCCGGCTCATCGTCGATCGCGAGCACTATGTCGGGCCGTGCCGCGAAGGCCCCATCAGACATCTTCCAAATTCCTCATCATCGCTGACAGATCGAAACGCTCGGGACTGTAGTAAAGCTTTGCGATCAACTCGCGCCGCTCAGACACCGCGCCGTCGAGTGCGGGGATCTCTGCTTCAACCCCGCGGTTGTGGCCGACGCTGAAGCCGTTTGAGCCCGTTTGCCATAGCTTCCTCACGCTGATGTGAGCCCGCAAAGGCGTGCAGGGAGCAAGCGGTCATCACAGCTCCAAGGCTGGTCTGAAGGCCACACCAATCCTGCGTGCAACAGCGCGCTGCGGCACGAACGCGCCGGAAAAATATTCATTTTGCTTTACTCCCGATATTACGGGGGCGACCATTGTTAATATTTGCGTGACGGGATGTTGCATTGCAGCGAATGAAACGCAAGGGGCATCGCTGGTCATTTTCCCCTGCTTTGGCAACGCGAGCGGCATGCCCTTCCCAACACGCACGCCGACTCAAACACCGATTGCGGACGGACATCCCGATGGGCTCAATAACCGGCCGAAATAAGTACAAAGGCGTATAAACATTTCATGCCGGGCGGCCGAAGTCTGCAACACGGCCAAGCCTTCGAGCACTGGCGGTGTCATTCAACTGACTTCCGCCGCTGAGTGCAATCAAGCTCTTGGGCAGCCGCTTATGAGGGCAAAAAATGTCGCAACACCTCAATCCCCCTATGAGCAAGCGTGATCTTCTGGGTCTGATCGGCACCGCAGCCGGGGGCACAGCCATGTACATGGCGATGGGTGCATTCGAGCAGGCGAAGGCCTCCACTTTCAAAGGGCCGGTCAAGCTTGACGGTGGTGCAAAAGGTGCATCGGTTCTAATCTTGGGGGCTGGTGTCGCGGGCATGACAGCAGCGCTTGAACTCAGCCGCGCAGGCTACAATGTGCAGGTGCTGGAATATCAGGACCGGGTGGGTGGCCGCGCCTGGACGCTGGCGGGCGGTGACACCTACACCGAGTTGGGCGGCGCAACACAGCGCTGCCAGTTCTCCGCCGGCAACTACATCAACCCCGGTCCCTGGCGCATCCCCTGGCACCACCATGGCTTGATCCATTACTGCCATGAACTTGGCGTCGCGCTCGAACCGTTCACGCAGGTCAATTACAACGCCTATGTCCATTCGACGAAGGCGTTTGGAGGCAAGCCACAGCGTTTCCGCCATATCCAGGCCGACTATTACGGCCATGTTGGTGAGCTTCTCTCCAAGGCAGTCAACAAGGGTGCGCTGGCCGACACTATCTCCAAGGAAGATGGCGATATTCTGCTGGAATCGCTGCGGAGCTGGGGCGCTCTCGACAAGAACTTCCGCTATGTGAAGGGCCGCGATTCCAGCAATCGGCGAGGCTGGGAGAAGGAGCCGGGCGGCGGGCTGACAGCCGTTCCGATCCCGTCCGATCCGATGACTGTTGAGACTGTGCTTCAATCGGGCCTGTGGCGGAGCATCGCGGGCAACCTCACCTGGGACCACGAATCCTCTATCTTCCAGCCCGTCGGGGGCATGGGCGAAATCGCCAGGGGATATGAGCGCGCCGTCGGCCATCTCATCCGGCGGAACAGCAAGGTGACTGCCATCCAACAGGGCGACGCCGGTGTCACGGTCAACTACTTCGACACCAAGTCCGGCGCGAAAATGACCGCAAGCGCCGACTACTGCATCTGCACAATCCCCCTGCCGATCCTCGCGCAGGTCGAAATGAACGTAAGCCCGGAAATGGCAAGTGCCATCAGTGCCGTGCCGTATTCCACCAGTTGCAAGGTCGGGCTGGAGTTCAAGCGTCGCTTCTGGGAACAGGACGACCGGATCTACGGCGGCATTTCCTATACGGATTTGCCCAACAGCCAGATCAGCTATCCCAGCAGCAACTTTGGCGCTAATGGGCCGGGCGTGCTGTTGGCAGCCTATACGGGCGGCGCAGCGGGTTACGAACTGACCGCCCTATCGCCACAGGAACGTATCGCGCGCGTCGTCGAATGGGGCTCGAAGATCCATCCGCAGTTCAAGGATGAGTTCGTCAACGGGGTTGCTGTAGGCTGGCACCGCGTGCCTTGGGTGCTCGGCTGCTTCGGCACCTGGACCGAAGAAACGCGCGCAGAACACTATACCAACATGTGCAAGATGGACGGACGCATCATGTTGGCTGGTGAGCATGCCTCATACTATGGCGGTTGGCAGGAAGGTGGCATCACCTCTGCGATCGACGCGATCTCTCGGCTCCATCAGCACGTTCAGGCGGCATGAGACGATGAAAATCCCGACCATTTCCCTTCTGGCTGCAACAGCAGCTGCCTTCGGTGCGATGACCGCTGCAATCGCCTCTCCAACAAACGCGCCACTCGCAGGCGACGCTGCAGACGGAGCCTTCGTTGCGAGGGACAAATTCAGCGAAACCAATGGCGAACAAATGTACCGCCGGGTTTGCGCTGCCTGCCATATGGCCGATGCCAAAGGTGCGGTAGGGGCGGGCTCGTACCCGGGAATTGCCAATAACCAATAGATGGAAGAGGGGGGATATCCGCTCTGGGAGTAGCTGCAGGGAATGTAAGGCTTGCCACATCTATGGT
>JBEVKC010000068.1:0-19653 GCA_040509895.1 Novosphingobium sp.
AGGCAGAGGTCGAATAATAGAGGTTGGGCCACTTCAGCAGCAGCTTCACCGCCAGGTCCACGTCGGGCTCCGCGCCGTGGCGCATCACCACTTTCAGTTCGGGCAGGTCATAGGCGACCTCATCCAGATGCCCAACCCACTGCGGTATCATCGGAATACGCGGGCCGGGGACGCCGACGTTTATGAAGATCGGCAGGCCCAGCTCGATGCATTTGGCGTAGATCGGATAGGCCTTTTTGTCGTTGATCGGCACGGGCGGTTGCTGGCCTGACGGGAAGAAGGACACGCCCTTGAGCAGACCTTCGTCAAATTCGCGCTGGATCAGGCGAACGGCGTCCATGCCCTTGTTGGGATCGACCGGGCGGATCGCGGCAAAGCGGTCGGGATAGCGTCGCAGCGCCTCCACCGTGCGGTCGTCAGACATGTGGATCACGCCGATACGCACGTTGTGTGCATCCATCGCGGCCACGGTTTCCTCGATGGAGGCGAGGCGGTCGTCGCCCTCTCCGATTTCATCAGGAATGTCCTTGAACATGTATTCGGCCGGATGCCGCTTCCAGTCGCCCTTGGTGCTTGCAACCCCCATCTGATGCGTGTCGCGGAACCCGATCAGTGTGTCGATTACGGGGATATCGTGGGGGCGGGGCACGTTTCAGCTTCCTTCCGGGGTTCTTGCTTTCCAGCGGTATTGCAACACGGGTGGAGTATTGTAAAGCCGGGGTGCAGCCGGGAGATGGATGCGTGAATTTCGACTATAACGATGAACAAAAAGCGCTGAAGGATGAAGCGCGTCGGTTCCTTGCCGCCGTGTCGCCACTGAGCGTTGTCCGTGCCGCGATAGAGAATCCGGCAGAGGGTTATGACAAGACGCTATGGCAGCGCATCGGTGAGCAGGGCTGGTGCGGCGCTGCCATCCCCGAGTCCTTTGGCGGCATCGGTATGGGCTATGTCGAGCTTTGCGCGCTAGCCGAGGAACTGGGGCGCTCGCTTGCTCCCGTGCCCTTTGCATCGACGGTTTATCTCTTTGCCGAAGCGCTGCTGCTGGCCGGGTCGGACGAGCAGAAGGAAGACTTTCTGCCACAGGTCGCTGCCGGAAGCCTGATCGGCACGCTGGCCGTTTCGGAAGGCCCCGGAGTGCTCACCCCGGATCGGATCACGACACGCTTTGCGGACGGCAAGCTGACGGGCGAGAAAGTCCCGGTCACGGACGGACTTGCTGCCGACCGCGTCGTGGTTCTGGCAATGGCTGACGATGGCCCCGGCCTTTTCCTCGTAGACCTGACCGGTGAGGGCGTAAGCCGCAGCGGCGTCACCACCATCGACCCGACCCGTGGCGAAGCTCGCATCGCTTTCGATAGCGCGCCTGCGCAGCCTCTGGGGCAGGGTGGTGACGCGCTTTCTCAGCTTGCCCGCATCCAGGACCGCGCGGCAGTGCTGCTGGCCTTCGAGCAGCTTGGCGGCGCCGACCGCTGCCTTGAAATGGCGCGCGACTATGCGCTGGAACGCTATGCTTTCGGGCGACCCATTGGCGGTTATCAGGCGATCAAGCACAAGCTGGCCGATGTGTTCGTGAAGAACGAGGTTGCCCGCGCCAACGCCTATTTTGGCGCGTGGGCGCTCTCCACCGATGCGCCGGAGCTACCACTGGCGGCGGCCGCTGCTCGTGTGGCCGGATCGGCAGCCTATTGGCTGGCCTCCAAGGAGAGCATCCAGACCCATGGCGGGATTGGCTTCACTTGGGAGGCCGACTGCCATTTCTACTACCGCCGTGCCCGGCACCTTGGCCTGATCATCGGCGCGCCGCGTGACTGGAAACGGCGGCTGGTCAGCGCATTGAGGGATCAGGTCGAAGGAGAAGCGGCATGAACTTCGACGATACTCCCTCAGAAGCTGAATTCCGTGCCAAGGTTCGTGCGTGGATCGCAGAGAACAAGCCCACTTTCGACGACCTCACGCCCGAGGAGCGCCGCCAGTGGCACCCCGCCCACAAGGAACGGGCGCGGCAGTGGCAGGCAACCAAGGCCGATGCGGGCTATGCCTGCATGTCATGGCCCAAGGAGCGCGGCGGTGCTGGTGCGACGCCGATCGAGGAAGCGATCTTCTCGCAGGAGGAACATGCCGCAGGCGTGCAGTTCCACTATTTCGCCACGGGGCTGAAGATGCTGCTGCCCGCGCTGATGGAGCACAGCCGCGATGAGCCTTCGCTGGCGTTGGTTCCCCCGGCGGTACGTGGTGACAAGATCTGGTGCCAGTTGTTCTCAGAACCTTCGAGCGGGTCGGACTCAGCCGGTGTACGTTGCCAGGCGGTGCGCGATGGGGATAGCTGGGTGATCAACGGCCAGAAGGTCTGGAACAGCGGCGCGCAGTTCTCCGACTATGGCATGATCGTCACCCGCACCGATCCCGACGTGCCGAAGCACAAGGGCCTGACCGTGTTCTGGATCGACATGAACACGCCGGGCGTCGAAGTGCGGCCGATCCGGATGATGTCGGGCGATTACGAGTTCAACGAGGTGTTCCTCACCGACGTCCGCATTCCTGACAGCCAACGCGTAGGTGAAGTGAACGGCGGCTGGAAGGTGATCATCTCCACGCTGATGAACGAGCGTGCCGCGGTGGGTTCCATCACGGGCCTTGCCTGGCGCGACATTCTCGAATTGGCAGGCAACACCCCCTCGTGGGACGGAACTGCGCTGGAAGACCCGGCCTTCATCGAATGGCTGGCGGATTATTACGTCGATGTGGAGGCGATCCGCCTCACCAGCTATCGCACCATGACGTCGCTCTCACGCGGAGAGGCGCCGGGACCGGAAAGCTCTGCCAACAAGTTGCTCTGGGCGAATTCTACGCAGGCAATGACGGGCCAGGCGCTCGATATTCTGGATCATTATGGCCTGATCGACGATCCGGCGTTGGCGCCGGTAAACGGGGCGTTCCAGCACCGCTTCCTGTGGGCTCCGGGCCTGCGGCTTGGCGGCGGCACGGATGAGATCATGAAGAACATCATCGCCGAACGCGTGCTTGGCCTACCGGGAGATATTCGCGTCGACAAGGACGTGCCCTTCCGGGAAATTCCGGCGGGACGATGAATCGCACCCGTTTTGACGGGGATCAACCACCGGGATAGAATGCAATCTACCTTGTGCATTAATTGAGTCGATGCGCTTCTGCGGAGTTTGTGATGGAATCTGGAACCCTCACCACGGTCGAACGCGGCTATGATCAATTGCCGATCCCCTTCGGCTGGTTCGCCGTCGCCCTGTCGGACGAGGTGGCCAAGGGTGAGATCAAGACGCTGCACTACTTCGGCACCGAATTCGTCGTGTGGCGCGGTGATGATGGGAAGGTCCATGCGGTCGACCCGCATTGCCCGCACATGGGCGCGCATCTGGGTGTGAACAGCGCCGTTATCGGCAACGACCTGCGCTGCGCCTATCACCATTGGAGCTTCAACGGTGACGGCGGCGTTACCGACATCCCCTATACCAAGGTGATCCCGCCGCGGCTCAAGCAGTCATGCGTTCCGACCTGGCCCATTGATGAGACCGACGGTGTCATCTTCGTCTGGTATCACCCGAAGAAGGCCGCGCCTAAGTGGCAGGTCGCCCGGCTTCCTGCCTGTCCGGAAGGCGATTGGGTGCTCGCCGAAACGCACGACTGGGTCATCAACATCCATGTGCAGGAAATCACCGAGAACGGGCAGGACCTTGCCCATTTCAACGCGGTGCATGGCGTGCAGGGGCCTCCTGCGGGTGACATGAAGATCGAGGGCTGGACGCGCCGCAACAACGTAGTCGCCCAGATGGTCACCCCGCGCGGGCCGATGACCGGCAAGATCGACGTTGTCGCCACGGGGCCTGGTCAGTCGATCACCGAATTCACTGACATCACCCACGTCGTCCAATCGCAGCAGGTGACGCCGATCGACGCAGGGCGCACGCACCTGCGCTGGCAGATGTACCATGTGCCGGGCCTTAGCGAGGGCAAGATGCGCGTCACCGCCGCCCGGATGCGCGACCTTGTGAAACAGGTGAACCAGGACATCCCCATCTGGAACAACAAGGTCTACATGAAGCAGCCGCTGCTGGTGAAGGGCGACGGTCCCATGCTTGCCTATCGCGAGCAATACCAGCGCTTCTATGACTTCGATGAGGATCCTGCACCGGAGAGCGCAGCGGCTTGACGCCGCACCGTACCGCCTGAACTGAAGATTGGCGAAAACACCGGCGCGGAATGTCCTCGCCGGTGTTTTCGTATGTGGCGGACCGATCTTCCGCAGTTAAAAAAACGCCCGGACCAATGGCCCGGGCGCAATGTGTGCGACCCATTTTGTCTTTGTTTTAGAATTCGATGGTCAGGTCCACGCCATAGGTGCGCGCCGGGATGTAGTTGCCCGAAGCGATGATGTTGTTCAGGTTGAGAGCGAAGGACAATGCCCGCTCATTCGTCAGGTTCCTGCCCCAGACTGCCAGTTCGGTGCGGATGCCGCCAAGGTCGAAATCGCGCAGGGCGAGACGGCCGTTGACGAGCCAATAGGCCGGCACTTCCCTCATGCCCGTGGCGAAAGTCGAATAGGCAGGCAGGTCGGGGTTCTGCATCAGGTTCATGTCCGACTGCCAGTTGGCATCGGCGCGGAGCGTCACATAGGCGCCGTCAGAGTTGATAGGCGCGCTGTCGTACTGGGCCCACAGGCCCGCCGTCCATTCCGGACGGAAGGTGGGCTCATAGCGGCCGCCATTGGACGACAGCATGATCGGATTGACGTCCTCGAACTTCGTGTCGGTGTAGCTCAGGCTGCCGCCAAGGGTCAGGCCGTCAATCGGAGCAGCCATCAGGTCCGCTTCGAAGCCGGTGGCCTTAACCGTGCCCTGGTCGGCAACGAAGGTGCCGATGCTCCTGGGCAAGTTGGGATCACCGGTGATCGCGATGATTTCACGGGTGAAATTCACAGCAGACTGCGCGGACTGCACGTGTTTGTAGGTGGCATGGAACACGGCAAGGCTGGTGCGCACCTTGTTGTTCCACAGATCAGCTTTCACCCCGCCTTCAAAGGATTCGACCGTTTCCGGCTTGAACGCCAGACCCGCGACGTTGCCGCCTGACACATAGGCCGTCGAGTACTTGCCATAGATCAGCACGTCCTGATTGGGCTGATAGTTGACGCCGATCAGGTAGTTCGGTTTCGTCTTCTTATAGTCGAACGTCAGCGTCGTGATTGCCGCCGTCGTCGGGCCATAGGCAAAGCTGCCCGACTTCTTGTCCCGCGTGACGCGTCCACCGGCGACGATGTCCAGTTCGGGCGTTACGTGGAATTCAAGCTGTGTGTAGGCAGCGATGGATTCCTGCTTGTTGTATGTCCGGCCGACGCTGGTGTTCTGCAGTACGCCGCCGGGGATCGGCAGGAACGAGATCGTGTTCTGCAGCAAGGCTTCGCCTGTCCAGTCCTTGCCCTGGAACCACAACAGGCCGGCCGTGGCCGTCAGGAAATCCGAGTTGTAGTTCAGCTGCAGTTCGTCGCTGATCTGCTCGCTGCGGTTCTGCGGCTGGGTGGCAATTCCGATGAACGGCGAACCGACCAGCGGGGCGAGTTGCTGCGCGATGGCCGGAATTGCTCCCACGGCTTGCGCTGGCGGCAGCGTGCTGAAGGCGAAGAATGTCGCCATCGGTACAACCGACTGCGGCGTGATGGTCAGCGCGCTGAAGCCATCGATGGACGACGATGTGAAGAGATACGACTTGCGATAACCGAAGACGTTCTTCAGCGACAGGCTGTCACTCGCCTGCCAGGTGCTCGTCAGGCTGTGACCTTCGACCTCTTGCGTCGTCGGAATGGTCCAGCTGTTGCTGACGACCTTCGGCCGCTTGCCATCTGGTGCCATGTTCACTGGCGTGGCTTGCGTATTGAGCAGGGTGGTAAGCAGGTTGCCGACGAGCGGTGCATTGGCGGCATAGCCAAGGAAACCGGTGCCTTCAGGCGTACCGTCATCCTCGGTCCTGTCGTACTTGTAAACGGTCGTGAAATCGCCGCTCTCGAACTTCAGTGCGGCGAAGTAGGACATGGCGTCCTTCGTTCCCAGATACTTGGGCGACGGCAGGATTTTGGCGCTGCGGCTGTCCTTCGAATTGCTGCGATTCCAGACCTGTCCGGCGCCGTCATTGCGGATGTCGCCGCGCTTGTAGTTGTGGACGAAGCTGACATAGCCGCTGAACGGACCCACCTGCGGCAAATCGATGCTGCCCATGAAGCGGGTCTGGTCATAGTTGCCATAGGTGGCAGATGCCTTGACGCCGACTTCGCCGGTTGGGTCGCGCGTTGCGATGCTCACCGCGCCAGCCGTGGCGTTGCGCCCGAAAAGCGTACCCTGCGGGCCGCGCAGCATTTCAATGCGCTGCACGTCGGGAAGTTCGAAGATCGAACCTCGCGGTGAGGAGATGTAGACGCCGTCCAGATAGATCGACACCTGCTTGTCCGAACCCGGCACAACGCCATAGCTGACGGCGCCGCGGACGGTGAACGAGGGCAGCTTTGACCCACCCGCAGAGGTGCGGACAGTCACACCGGGGGCAAGGCCGGTCAGGTCGGTGACGTTGGTCACGCGGTTGGCGACCAGCGCATCTTCCGTAAGCGCGGTGACGGCGATCGGCACGTCCTGCACGCTCTGCGCGCGCTTCTGGGCGGTAACGATGATCTCCTCAAGACCGCCGCTGTCGCCAGCTTCCTGGGCGAGGGCTTGAACTGGCATAAGCGCCATAGTGGCCAGTGCAGTCGTGCCCATTAGGCCCGTGCAGGTCTTGAACTTGTGGATCACCTTTTCCTCCCAACAAAACGCAAAAAAGCGCCCGCCGGATTGCGCTCCGGCGGTGTTTCGTAACGGCTGTCTTCTTGTCGCCACGGGACCCCGGTAGGCTGTGAAATCAGCCTTTTCCGGTCTTAAAACTAGACGCCCCGAAGCAATTGCAATTCGCCGTAGTCATTTCTGATACGCTGAACGGCGCGTGCCGGAAATAATGCAATGCACTGCCTATGATTCAATCGTGGTGGCGATAGATGGCACGCTCCGTGCGCGCCCATAACGTTGGCAGGACGTCAGAAATCGACGCTGGCCAGGGTTTCCCGATAGGGGCGGCGGGCCAGCCAGAGCACTATCGCCGCGATTGGTGCCGAGATCAGCATCGTTGCCGCGAGGGAGCGACCGATGGCCGCGTCATTGCCGAACACGTGGTCGGTGAAGAAGGCGACGACAGTGGGGCCGATGCCCATGCCGATGAAGCTCAGGCTGAAGAGGTAGATTGCGGACACCTGCCCGCGCATCTGGTTGGGTGTGATCGCCTGCAGTGCCGCGGCCGCTCCGCCATAGGGCATGGCGCATCCGAACAGGAAGACGAAGATGCCCGCCAGCGCCAGCGGGGCCGAGCCCGCCAGCGCGCCGAACACTCCTCCGGGGGTGGCGATTGCCAGTGAGACAAGGCCGATGACGATGTTCGCGTCCTCACGCCCGCGGCGCTGCATCCATGCGGCGCTCCATCCCCCGGTGATCGCGCCAAGGGTGCCCGAAATCATCATGGTCAGGCCATAGTTCATCCCGACCTGCGACGTGGTCCAGCCGAACGTCCGTATGAAATAGGTCGGCAGCCACGCGACCGATCCGTTCCACATCAGCCCGCTGAGCGAAAAGCCCATGATCAGCAGGAAATAGGAGCCCTTTCGCTGGCCCATATAGCGCAGCACTTCGCGAAAGTGCGGCGGTACGCCCTTCTTCACGCCGATGCGCGGCGGCTCACGCAATGCCAGCACGAGCAGGGCGACAAGGATGCCGGGCAGGCCGATGGCGATAAAGACCCCCTGCCACGGCTCAAGATCGCCGAAGTGAGGCAGGGTGATCGCCGGCATTGCCGTGATCAGCGCGCCGCCGATCATGGTGGCCAGCCCCGCTCCGACATAGGCCGCGCCAAGATAGAGGCTCAGCGCCTGGGTGCGCTGGTGCGGCGGGAAATAGTCGCTGATCAGCGAATAGGCCCCGGGCGAAAGCGCTGCCTCACCCACGCCCACGCCAATGCGGGCAAGGAACATCTGGATGAAATTGCGGGCAAGTCCGCAGGCAGCTGTCATCAAGCTCCAGATGACGATGCCCGCCGCGATGATCCACGTCCGGCGGCGCTGATCGACCATCCGTCCAATGGGGATGCCCATGACAGTGTAGAACAGCGCGAAGGCAAATCCGTGCAGCAGACTGAGCTGCGTGTCGGTGATATCCAGCGACTTGCGGATTGGATCGACCATCAGGGTAAGCGCCTGACGATCGATGAAGGAAAATGCATAGGCAAGGATCAGGACACTGACGACGTACCACGCATAGGGGCCGCCCTCCGGCACTGCCGCTGCCTGGTCCTTTGTCGGCGCGGCCTGTGCACTCATCGCGAATTTCCCTCCCTGTCGCGCGCCCGGTTTGAGCCATCGTGAACACGATGAATTCGCCGACGTCACTCGCGCATTTCCTGGCGCCTGTTATTGAATGCCATGCGCGGAAAGCAATAGGACGCAGGAACAATGGCTGGAAAACTCGCCGGGCGGAAAATGCTGATTACGGGTGCCGCCAGCGGGATGGGGCAGGAGATTGCCTCACTCTTCGCCTCAGAGGGGGCCAGCCTTGCCTTGCTCGACCGCAACGAAGCCGGCGTTCGAGAGGTTGCCGCCACGTTGGGCGCAGCGGCTTATGGTGCTGACGTGGCGGACAGGCAGGGCATTGCCTGCGTGGTTGCAGAGGCGGGCGAGGCACTTGGCGGGCTGGACGGCCTCATCAACGCGGCCGGAATCCTCGACGTCACGCCTCTCGACGATCTCGATCCCGAAAGCTGGGACCGCATGATCGCAGTGAACCTGACGGGGCCATTCAACGTGGTGAAAGCGGCGCTGCACTTCCTGCGGCAGGCGGAGAGGGCGACCATCGTCAACATCGCCTCGGTCAGCGCGCTGATGCCGATGCCGGGGACGGCGGGCTATTCGGCCAGCAAGGCGGGCCTTGCGATGTTCACCAAGTCCATCGCCATGGACCTTGGCCCTAAAATCCGCGCCAACAGCATATGCCCCGGAGTGATCAAGACCGAGATGACGCGCTATCTCTGGGAAAACCCTGAACATAGGCAGCGCGCGGCTGATCGCGTGGCCCTGAAGCGATTGGGCGAAGCCAGCGATGTGGCGCGTGCCGCGCTGTTCTTCACGACAGAGGAATCCGGCTTCACCACCGGCACCGAATTCCCGGTCGACGGGGGATTTTCCTGGCGCTGAGGTCAGTCGGCCTCAGCCAGCGCGCGCGCCTGTTCGCGCAACACGTCCTTGCGAACCTTCCCGGACGCCACGCGCGGCAGGTCATCGACCAGCACGACATGCTCCGGAAATTTCTGCCGGGCGAGCCCTGCTTCGTCGAGGAAGCGGCGGATTTCCGGCAGGTCGATGGTCTGCCCGGCGCGCGGGATGATGAAGGCGCAGCCCTTTTCGCCGGTCGCCGGGCTTGGCATCGCGACAATCGCAACTTCGGCCACGGCGGGGTGAGCGAACAACATGTCTTCCACTTCCTTGGGGCTGATGTTTTCGCCCGAGCGGATGATGATGTCCTTCTTGCGGCCGGTGATGACGATGTAGTTGCCGCCATTTCCGCCTCGCTCGATCCGCCCGAGGTCGCCCATGCGAAAGAAGCCGTCGCTCAGGAAATTGCCCTCATTGTCCTTCGGGTCGAGGTAGCCAACGAACAGGCCGGGCGCTCGGCAGACGATCTCGCCTTCCTTGCCGTCGGGCAGCGGTGCGTCGGTGACGGCGTCGAGAATGCGCGCTTCAACCGGCGGGACGATCTCTCCGTCAGTGTCGGCCCCGAGGTCTGCGTTTGCGCGATCGTTGATGCCCAGCGTGGCGCTGATCATCTCGGTCGACCCATAGCAGCGGAAGAACAGGCAGTCAGGGAACGCCGCGCCTGCTCTGCGGATCAGGTCCGGCGAGACGGTGGTGCCCCCGCAGAAGAACATGCGCAGGCTGGCAAGCGCCTGTGGCCGCTCCGCCGCGACATCGAGCATCTGCTGCAGGAAGGGCGTAGCGCCACCCGTGACGGTGCAGCCGTGACGCTGGATGCAGGCGATGCCGTCCTCGGCCGTCCAGACGTCCATCAGCACGCTGGTGTTGCCAGCCACCCACGGCATGTCGAAGGCCCAAAGCGCGCCCGTGATATGCGTGACGGGCGAGGGCATGAAGACTACATCGTCCGGGCCAATGCTCCATATTTCCGCCATGGCGCGGACACGGTGATCGTAGGTGTAGTGCGTGTGGAGCACGCCCTTTGGCCTGCCGGTGGTGCCGGACGTGTACATGGCGATCAGCACTGCGGATGGATCGACCTTGGGCAGGGCGGTTTCATCGACGGGATCGCCGCCAACCACATCCTCCCAGCGCAGATCGCCGGTATCGCGGACCACTATGATGTCGCCCAGTTTGGGCAGCGAAGCGCGCAGGCCCTCCAGCATTGCCCTGTGGTCATGCTTGCGGAAGGTGCCGGGCACGAAAATCAGCTTCGATCCGCAATTGACGAGGATGTAGGCAAGCTCGCTCTCGCGGTAGATCGGCGGGATGGGGTTGATGATCAGCCCGCACATGCGCGCGGAGAGCGCGATGACGGCGGCTTCCATCCAGTTGGGAAGCTGGAACGAGACGACGTCACCCGGTTTCAGTCCGCGCGAGAGGAAGAAACCGGCAAGCCGCAGCGACTGGTCCCAGACCTCGGCGCGGGTCATCTGACGCTCGCCCTCGATCTGGAAGACGTGTTCGGGCTCAGCCGCTGCCGCCGCACGGGCGACATCGACCAGGGTGGTATTGGTCCAGTGTCCCTCGGCAAGCCAGCGTTCGGCCAGCTGCGGGCACCAGCGCGTCTGAAGGCCGCTCGGATCAGTCTTTGTTGTCCATTCCATGGCCCTGACCTCTCAATAGCTATCGCGCTGCGGAACGACGTTGCGGCCCTCGTCAGAAGCCACATCTATAGCGTCGAGCAGGCCGGTCAGCCGCACCGCCGCATCAAAGTCAGGTGCGGTTCGCTGTCCGGTGCGGATGTCGTTTTCGAAGCGGCGCCAGACCTCGCCGACATTGATCGCTGCGTCGCTCAGGCCCAGCAATTCAGATGCCGGTTGCGGTTCGCCCGCTACCGAAGTCGTGACCTCAAGGTTGCCAACCTGATAGCCGCCGGGATGGTGGCCGCGAATGGCCAGATTGCCCTTCGACCCGCGAAGTTCGAACACCAGCGGCAAATTCTCGCCACTGGTGATTTCAACGTTGGAAACGCAGCCGCTCGTGTGGCGGCCGTGGATCAGCATGTGGTCGGCGCAGGTGCGTTCTACCATCTCTCCTGTGCCGGCGATCTCCACTTCGCGCTGCAGGATCGAGTTGGCGGCGCCGACTTCCTCGTATGCGCCGACAACCGCCTCCACCATGGCAAGGGTGTGGCCGCCAGCAATGGTTCCAAGCGTCGCCCCGTTGCGGCGGTCCTGCAGGTAGGCATAGTGGGGCGGCGCAACCTTGCCCCAACCGGCTGTCGAAGACACGACCCGCAGGCTCAGCGGCTTGCCGATCACCCCGTCTGCCACCAGCTCTGCCGCATGACGGACCGCCACGGCGTTCGCGCCCTGAAGGCCAATCGCGACACGGGTTCCGGCCTTGCGCGCGGCTTCTGCCAGTTCCTTGGCCTCGGCCAGGTCGCGGGCGAGCGGCCATTCGCAATAGACGTGTTTTCCAGCCTCAAGCGCGGCGAGGACGATGGCCTGATGCTCCGGCACCTTTACCGTGACGGCGACAACGTCGATGTCCGGATCACGGGCGAGTTCGACGGAGTCCGCATAGGCTTTCGCGGCGCCAAATGCTTGTGCGGCGGTGTCGGCAATATCCTGCGTACGGGCCGAAACGGCATGAACCGTCAGGCCCGGAAGTGCCTTGAGTGCCGGAAAATGTGCATCGCGTGACCAGCCGCGCTCAACATTGGCGCCAGCGAATCCGATTTTGAGAGGAAGGGCAGCCATCAGCGTGCCTTGGGCAGGCCGAGTACCCGGTCGGCCGTGATCTCGCGCTGGATCTCGTTGGTGCCGCCTGAGATCGAGAAGACCCAGCTCCAGAGATACTCATAGGTCCACGGGTGCGCCGCGCGATCACCGTTGAACTCGAGGAAGTCCCAGCCGAGTATCTCGCCCACCACTTCGCTCAACGCCTTGTGCGTGGTCGTCACCATCAGCTTCATCATCGAACCTTTGGGGCCGGGCATGCCGGTGCGATCAGTCTCGGCAATGTCGGCCAAGGTCATGGAACGGATGGCGAGGGTATCGGCCTTGATGGCGGCAAGGCGCTGGGCGATGCCGTCATCCTCGATGGCCCTGCGGCCGTCCTCCAGCGTCACCTTTTCGGCAAGGTCAATGGCGCGGCAGACGCGCTCGTAGAGTTCCAGCTGGTCGCCGATGAAGCCAAGTCCGCGTTCGAAGGAAAGTGTCGCCATGGCCGTGGACCAGCCACCGCCGACTTCGCCAACCACGTTGGTCAGGGGGATGCGAACTTCGTCGTAGAACACGGTGTTGACGTGCTCATCCTGAAGCATGGTGCGGATCGGCCTGATGTCGATGCCCGGCGCCTTCATGTCGCAGATCACCCAGGTCAGCCCCTTGTGGCGCTGGGAGTCCGGATCGGTGCGGATCAGCAGTTCCTGATAGTCGGCATATTGGGCATCGGTGGTCCACATCTTGGCGCCGGTAACAACGATGTGGTCGCCGTCGATAACCCCCCGCGTCTTGATCGCGGCAAGGTCAGACCCGGCGTTGGGCTCTGAAAAGCCCTGACACCACAGCGCCTCGCCCGAAAGGATGCGGGGAAGATGGAATGTCTTCTGTTCCTCGGTTCCGCAGGCGATCAGCGTTGGTCCGGCATGCATCAGTGCGACATAGGTCGTGTTGATGTGATGCGGGGCGTGGGCGCGGGCCAGTTCCTCGTACCAGATGACTTGCTGCAGGCCGGACAGGCCAAGCCCGCCATACTCCTCCGGCCAGGCGACACCGGCCCAACCGTTGTCATAGAGCTTGCGCTGCCAGTCGCGGTCGAACTGAGCGCCGGACACGCCATTTGCCGGGCGGCTTTGCGCCGGGACATTGGTCTTCAGCCATTCCCGGGCGCGGGCGCGAAATTCACGGTCGGCTTCGGAGTATTGCAGGTCCATCAGTCTTCCAGCCGGGCGTTCAAAAGCCTGCCGAGCAGACTGCGCTTGGTGCCAAAAAGGCGCGACAACAGCATCGCGTGCTTGAGCAGCAGGTGGGCGTTGTGCTCATCCGCCACGCCGATGCCGCCGTGTAGCTGTATGTTGGCATCTGCGTTCATCAGCGCGGCCTGGTTGGCGAGGTGCTTGGCAGCGTCGAGGTGAACGTCAGCGTCACTGCGCCCTTCCTTGATGGCGGCGGCGGCATACCAAAGCTGCGCGCGGGCCGCCTCCGCACGGACCGCCATGTCGGCGCAGGGGTGGCGGACCGCCTGCCACGATCCGATCTTGCGTCCGAAAGTCTCTCGCACCTTGGCATAGTCGACGATCAGGTCGAGCGAGGCTTCGGCAATGCCAACCAGCATTGCGGCGACACCCAGTTGGCCCAGCCGCCAGATGTGACTGCTGTCCATGGTTGTGACGGGGGCGGGGAGAATGCCAAGCACGCCCATCGAATTGGCGGGGTCAAGCGCCGGGCGTGCCATTGCCCTGATTTCGGCAAGCGAGAAAAGTTGCGCGCGATCGGGTGTCACCAGCAGGGCAAGGCCAGCTTCCGGGTTGCCGATCAGGCGGTATCTGTCTCCGTCCGGGGCCAGCAGCGCGACGCCTTGTGTTCCCGCAATTATTTCCTGACGCAGGCCTGCGTCACCAATGGCATTGGCGGCAAGGCCTTGTGCAAGGACGTCGACGGGCCCGCACTGCCGCCCGACTTCGCGGAAGAACAGCACATGTTCGACTACGGACAGCCCGCTGCCGCCCTGACTTTCAGGAACGGCGAGAGCGAACCAGCCCATTTCCCCGAAATGCTGGCGCAGCGCCGCATTCATGTCTGCAGAATTGGCGGAGTGCAGGCGATCGATCGGCATCGCGTCCGCCAGGAAATCGGCGGCGGCATTCGCAATCTCGATCTCGTGCCCCTCAGGCGCAAGGTACATCAGGCGCCCTCCACCGATTTGATCCCCGTCCCATCATCAAAAATGATTCGCCACACATGCATTATTTCGATTGGCCCCGTGTCGCGCATGGGGTGAAAGATTGCAACACTCGCAGTTTATTTCACTCCCACGATGCTTTTTACCCGGCGAAGGGCGTTTCTGCGATGCCGGTTTCACCGGGTTCCAGCGCAAAGACCGGGCCGTTCGGGGCGTCGGGCTCCATGAATGCCTGCATCGCCAACTGCGTGCTGGTGACATAGAGGGTTTTCAGGTCCGGGCCGCCAAATGCCGGCTTGGTCGGGTTCGAAAAGGGCAGGTCAATAATGCGGTCGAGCGTGCCGTCCGGCAAGTAGCGACGCAGGCGCCCGGCCGCGACATTGGCAAGCCAGTATCCGCCTTCGGAGTCGACCGTGGCGCCATCAACGAAACCCTCGCCGTCCTCGAGTGCAAGGAATGTCCGGCCGTTGGATAGCTCACCGCTTTCCGGATCAAGGTCATAGGCATCGACCTTCCGGCTGGGAGAGTTCGCCGCATACATTGTCTTTCCGTCAGGACTGAACGCCATGCCGTTCGCAACGGCAATGCCGGGGATAACAGGCGTCAGGCGGTCGCCATCCAACCTGCAGATAGCCGCGCCGGATGCGGAGCGGTTGGCCGGGAAGTCATGGTCATAGCCGCCGACCCAGAACCTTCCCTGCCTGTCGCAGTGGCATTCGTGCAGGCTGACGCGGGCCGGGAAGGGTGACGGCACGCGCAGCGACAATTCGCCGCTTTCCGGCACGAAGTCATACAGCCCGTCGGAGAGCACCACCAGCAGCCCGCCGCTCGTTTTGGGTACGAAGCCGCCGATCCGCCGGGGCATCGGCCAGACGCGGTGCTCGCCGCTGCCGGGATGCCAGCGGTGGAGTTGCGGCGGATGCTCGCAATTGACCCACCAGAGCGCCTGTTCCGGCGCAGACCAGATCGGTGTTTCGCCAAGGTGGTTGCCGGCGTCGAAGGCTATCCGGACTTCGGGCAAGGTTACGCTCATGACAAGGTCACCCCGCTATCGGCGTGGACTGGAAAGCCACGAGCCGCCATGTGTCGTTGTCTTTTGTCCATGCCATCATGACGCGATTGTTGAGACGTTTTTGGGTGCCATCCACGCGAACGTCCGTGGTCATCCGTCCGGTCAATAGCGCGGCATCCGGACCAAGCGCGGTGACGAGTTCCTCCTCCCACTGGATCGCGACATACTCGATGCGGCCGCCGGAAACCTTGGTGAGGTATGCGACCTTGCCATCGACGGCGCCCGTCGCGTGGTGAAACTGCAGGCGCGGATCGAGCAGTGTGTCCAGCGCCGCCAAATCGCACGCAAGCATGGCCGTGCATCGTGTTTGCTCGGCTGCGCGGATTGCGCCGGCGATGTCTACGGCCATTGTCGACAATCCTTTCTCTTGCCGAATTGCTAGTGCTGCGGCTGCCCGCCAGTCAATTTGCGCGAGGGTTGAGCGCCCCCACGATGAGCCGGGTCATAAATGCAACGGCTATTGACTAATACATTGCCGCCGCCAAGCTCAACCGGATTTGGCTGACCGGCCTTTCGAACAATAAAGGAGCGGGAGATGGGTAGGCTTGCGGGCAAGGTGGCGATCGTCACCGGCGGTGCGCGCGGCATAGGCGCGGCGATCGTGGCGCGGCTGGCATCGGAAGGCGCGAAAGTCATGGTCGCCGATCTTGCTCCAGTGGCGGAAGCAGATGGGATTGCCAGCATCCGTACCGATGTGACCTCTGGCGATGAAGCCGCCGCGGCCGTTGCTGCCACGGTGGAGAAGTGGGGCCGTCTTGATATCCTTGTAAACAATGCTGGCGTCGGTGCGCTGGCGGAAACGCCGGACATGGCGGAAGACGCCTGGGACAAGGTCTTTGCCGTGAACTCCAAGGCGATCTTCCTGTTTTGCAAGGCGGCCATCCCGGCAATGCGTGAGGCGGGCGGCGGCGCCGTGGTCAACATCGCCTCGATCTCCGGACTCGCGGGTGACTATGCGATGGGGGCCTACAATGCCTCCAAGGGTGCAGTAGTGAACTATACCCGCTCTCTGGCTCTCGATTGCGCCCGCGATGGCATCCGCGTGAATGCGGTCTGCCCCGGACTGATCGAGACGGACATGGCACGCGCCGCTATCGCCGATCCGGTCGACCGCGACTTCTGGTTTGAGCGCATCCCGATGGGGAGGGCGGGCAAGCCCGAGGAGATGGCGGCGGTCGTTGCCTTCCTCGCCTCGGATGACGCGTCTTATGTGACTGGGAGCATCATTGCGGCGGACGGCGGCGTGACCGCGCATACCGGCCAGCCCAACGCGCCGATGCGCCAACGTTTGCGCGCCGAGCGGCAGGTGTCGTGATGACGGGCCCGCTCTACCAGCCGATCCTTGGTCCGGACCTTGTCGTCGATGCCCTGAGCCATGACCTTGATCGCCCGGTCATCATCCTTGGCGAGGATAGCGTCGTCACCGCCGGACAGCTGCGCGATGCGATCAGCCGATATGCCCAGGCATTGACCGGCCTGCAGCCGCGCCCGGCAAGAGGCGCCCTGTTGTCGCGGAACCGGGGGGAAGTGCCGGCGCTCTTCTATGCTTTCACCTTTGCCGGTATCGTGGCGACGGCGCTGCACCCGCTTGGGTCGGTGGAGGACTATTTCTACGTCCTTGAGGACGCGGAAATCGACCTGCTGGTCTACGACGATTATTTCGAGGAAACCGCGCAGGAGCTGAAGCGGCGGGCACCCGGCCTGCGGCATCTGGTCGCCATCGGGGACGAAGGCGCAGGCATTTCGCTTGAAAGGCTTTCCGCCAGAATCCAGCCGCAGGAACTGGTCGCCCCCAATGTGGATCAGGACGCACTTGCCCGCATCGCCTATTCGGGTGGCACCACCGGCAAGCCCAAGGGCATCATCACCACCCACCGCGGGATTGTCACTTCGACGCTGATCCAGCTCACCGAGTGGGAATGGCCCAAGAAAATCCGCCACCTGATCTGCGCCCCCCTCAGCCATGCCGGGGCGTCGGTGCTGACCACGATCCTGATGAAGGGCGGATCGATGGTGGTGCTTTCGGGATTCGATCCGGTTTCTTTCATGGAGGCGGTTCAGAAATACCGCATCACGACGGCGCTGATGGTGCCGACGATGGTGCTTTCATTGATCGACCACCCCCGGTTCGGGGAGTTCGACCTTTCCAGCCTTGAGGTTGTTTTCTATGGCGCCTCCGCTTTTCCGGCGGCGCGGTTGAAGGATGCCATCGCCAGGCTGGGGCCGATCTTCTTCCAGTTCTATGGTCAGGCAGAAGCGCCGATGTCCGTCACTGTCATGCGGCGGAGCGACCATCTGGTGGACGATCCGCTGCGCCTTGCCTCATGCGGCAGGCCGACGCCGTGGGTGCGTGTCGCGCTGCTCGATGACGACTGCAACGAAGTGCCTGACGGCCAACCGGGCGAGATCTGCGTGCGCGGCCCGCTGCTGATGGGTGGCTACCTCAACAAGCCGGAGGAGACAGAAAAGGCCTTCGAAGGCGGCTGGCTGCATACGGGCGACGTTGCCATTCGCAGATCTGACGGCTTCCTGCGCATCGTCGACCGAAAGAAGGACATGATCGTGACCGGCGGGTTCAATGTCTATGCACGAGAAGTAGAGGACGTGCTGGCGGCCCACCCTGCCGTGCTGAGGGTGGCAGTGATCGGCGTGCCCGACCCGAAATGGGGAGAGGCGGTGAAAGCGGTGATCGTCGCCGATCCGGCGAAATCTGTTTCCGCTGAAGAGCTAATTGCCTTGGTGCGGTCGGAGAAAGGGCCGGTGCAGGCGCCGAAGTCCGTTGATTTCGTTGCGGAGATTCCACTTTCTCCTGTCGGCAAGCCCGACAAGAAGGCGCTGCGCATGCGCTCTCAGGCCTGAACATGGCGCGCGCCGGGTCATTGACATATTGCAATGAACCAATTTCATTGCGCCAATGAAAATAGAAAACCTGGGTGAGCAGAATGTCAGCGTAGCTGGCCGGGCGGTGGGACAAGAAACCATCACGGACGGCGAAGATTTGCAGGTGCAAGACGCGAGCGCCGCTGCCGAATGGAAGCGGGGTTGGCCGGTCGTTCTCGCTGGGGCGCTCGGTATCGGTGTCGCCTCCGTATCGGTATATGCCGTCGGAATTTTCATCGAGCCGCTGGAAAAGGAATTCGGCTGGAGCCGAGCGCAGATTTCGTCGGGCCAGACGGTCGTATCATTGATGGGAGCGCTGCTGGCGCCGTTCATGGGCATGGCGATCGATCGCTTCGGACCTAGGCGCATCGGGGTCATAGGGGTCATTGCCTACTGCGCGGCCCTTGCTGCCTTCTCGCTCACTGGACCGTCGATCTGGACTTGGTGGGGGCTGTGGGGGCTGCTGGGCGCGGCGGCCATGTTCATCAAGCCGACCGTCTGGACTGCCGGTGTTTCAAGCATGTTCAGCACGGGGCGGGGGATGGCGCTTTCGGTCATGCTCTGCGGCACAGGTCTGGGATCATCGCTGACTCCGATAGTCAGCAATTGGCTCATCAATGCCTATGGCTGGCGAACGGCGTTCGTGGGTCTTGGCCTGTTCTGGGGCCTGTTGGTGATACCGCCCATTTTCTTCCTTTTTACGAGCGCGAAGGATCGTCACCGGACCGGCGCGACACAGTCTGTGCCTGTGCAGCATCTTGCCGGGGTGACCGCGCGCGAGGGTTTTCTGTCGCTCACCTTCCTGCGCCTTGCAATTGCCGCCTTCGTCACGACGCTGGTGATCGTGTCATTCACGATCAACCTTGTGCCGATCCTGTCATCGCAGGGGATTGATCGGGCTGAGGCGGCAGGCATCGCGGGCATCATCGGATTGGCGACGGTTACCGGACGGCTGACTGGCGGCTATCTGCTGGACCGGGTGAATGGCGGCCTTGTCGGAGGCGTAAGCGTGGCCCTGCCAATCATTTCCTGCGCACTGCTCCTGACGTTTCCGGGCAACGTCTCCGTGGCGATGGCTGCCGTGCTTGTTCTTGGCCTGTCACTGGGGGTCGAGCTGGACGCCGTCGCATATTTGTCGACCCGGCACTTTGGCATGCGCAATTTCGGCCTGCTTTTCGGCACGATCTCGGGAATGCTGGCGCTCGCGACGGGGCTGGGTCCGCTGCTGGTTAGTTTGGTCTATGACAACACGGGATCGTACCAGCCTGCGCTGATCGCCTATATTCCGGGCTGCGTGTTGGCTTCGGCAATGTTCCTTACGCTCGGACGATATCCGGTATTCGACAAACCATCGCCTTAGCACCGCGCTATTGACGCTGCGGATAATGCATCGATAAAGGTGCATTAAATAATGTGGCAGTGGGATGGAGCGGAATGGCAGGCCTGAACGAAGATCAGCGCAGGCAGTTGGCAGACGACGGAGTCTGCATCGTCGGCAACGTCTTGT
>JBEVKC010000069.1:0-17833 GCA_040509895.1 Novosphingobium sp.
GATGAATGCCCCGATGAAACCATAGGCGCAGAACAGCAGCAATGGCACGTTCGCCACCACTGCCTCGCCGATCAGACTTGCCCTGTTGCGGACGGCGAGGAAGACCGAAATCAGCAGTATGAACAGGAAGAACCGCGCGGGCGGGATCGATGATCCGACGCCGCTTGCTGCCGCCGATGCGTTGAACAGCCCAAGGACCAGCATCCAGCACGTTATGACCAGCGGATCGTTCCGGCGCAGCAACCATGCGCCGAGGGCAAGGGTGAGCAATCCGAAGAGAGTCGGTATCACGTTGCCAACATCACAGGCGCGGGGCTGAAGCGGGTGGTCATCAGGCCAAGACCGTCCATCCCTTCGGATATGGCCGCCATGAACCGGGCATCGAACACTTCGGGCGCAAATCGGCGTGCATTGGAGCGGGCGGCCTCAGGGCTGAAACCGGGATGCCAGCGCTCAAAGCGTTCAATGGCGTCCACCAATGCATCCACGCTCTGTTCGTGAAAGAACACGCCGGTTTCATCAGGCACGATGGAATCGCAGACCCCGCCCCGGCCATACGCGATCACCGGACGCCCCGCGGCGTTGGCCTCTACAGGGACGATGCCGAAGTCTTCCTCTGGCGGGAATATCAGTGCCCGGCACTCGGCGTAAGCGCGGCGGAGCGAGGCAAAGTCCAGCCGTTCGACAATGCGGATGTTGGGCCCTGCACGGCGAGCTATGTCGGCGGCCATTTCACCGGTGCCCACCATGAGCAGCGGCAGGCCCAGCCGGTTGAAGGCATCGACCACTAGATCCGCGCGCTTGTAGGGGGTCATCTGGCCGACCCACAGATAGTGGTCGCCCGGTGTGTCGCAGGAATCGAAGAGATCGACCTCCACCGGCGGATGTACCACCTCTGCGTCACGGCCCCATGACTTGCGGATGCGGCGCGCGATGAAACTGCTATTGGCCAGCACCTTATCGGGCCGCTGGGCAGAGGCCTGGTCCCATTTGCGCAGGCCGTGGAACAGCCATGGCATCGATCGCCGGGTCAGCCCGCCCGACATCTCCTTGTAGGGATGATAATGATCCCAGAGGTAGCGCATCGGCGAATGGCAATAGCAGAGGTGAAAGGCATCCGGCGGCGCCAGCACGCCCTTGGCAGGGCCGGACTCGCTGCTGATGATCAGGTCATAGCCGCGCAGGTCCAATTCCTCGAGAGCAAGAGGCATGAGCGGCAGGTATTTCTGGTAGTGCCGGGTCGCGAAGGGCAGCCGCTGGATGAAGCTGGTCTGCACCCGGTGCGAACGGATCAGATCTGATACCGATGGCGGATCGTAGACATGTGTGAAGACGTCGGCGCCGGGGAACAGCCGCAGTATGCGCTCCAGCACACGCTCCCCGCCGCGCATCCCCACCAGCCAGTAGTGGATGATCGCGACGCGGGGACCGGACGGTCCGACTTTCGCCAGCACATTCACGACGCCGCCACGTACCGCTGGTAGCTGGCCGCGTAGGAAGCGGAATCGTCGTTGGCAAAACGGCTTTGCTTACGCAGGTCAACGCGGCTCAGCACGACGCCGGTGTATGCCGCAAGCCGGGCTGGCAGCAGCTTGACGGCGGCCCGCACGGCATCGCTCGATGTCTTGCGCCAGTGGGCGGCGATGATCACGCCGTCGGCCAGCGCGGCGATATCGCGCGCCTCGGCAATTGCCAGCAGCGGCGCGCAGTCAAGAATGACAACGTCGAACCGCTCTTTCAGTTGGGCAACGATGGCATTGATCGCGCCGTTGCCGGTCAGCCGCTCACCCGCCTCGGCGCGGGTGGTGATGGGCAGGACGCTCAGCCCCTCATGCCGTGTCGGGCGCACGGCCTCGTCCAGCGTGCATTTGCCGTCTACCAGCATGCGCAGGCCCGGCCCGTCGCCATAGTCGAACCCGCTCAGGCGGCTCAGCCCGCGCAGCACGATGTCGCAGTCCACCACGACTGTCCGCGCTCCCGAATTCGATGCGGTCAGGCCAAGCATCGCGGACAGCATGGTCTTGCCCTCTCCCTGCAACGCAGAAGTTACGGCAAGCACCTTGGCCCGGCCCATGACGGGAATGTGGGTCGCGCTGTAGATGCCGCGCACGGACTCTGCGAGCACCGAGTTGGGATAGTAGGCCAGCGTTTCAAGCGCGTTGTTGCCATATTCGTCGAGCGAGGTGTGATCAGGGATCAGGCCAAGGTAGGGCAGGCCCACCCGCTTCTCGACATCGCTTGCAGTGGTCAGGCCCTTGTATTGCATTTCGGCAGCGACGGCGGCGACCACGCCCAGCACCAGCCCCACCATCACGGCAAGCGCAAGGTTCAGCATCACGCGCGGGCTCGAAGGCACGAACGGCGGGATGGCCTCTGTCAGGACGCGCGCCTCGGGCTGCTCTGTCCCGCTACCGGCCATCAGTTCGCGGTAACGGCCAAGATAGGACTCATACAGGCCCTGCGATGCTTGTGAGCGCCGCTGCAGGTCATCAAGCGTTACAAGAGCGCTGTTGTTCATGGCCAGCTTACCCTCTGCCTGGCCAAGGCTGGAATTAAGCGAGCCCAGACGCTGCTGCGAAACCGCAACCTTTGCCTCAAGGTTGGAGATCACGCGGTCGATCTCTTCCTGGATCTGCCGGTCAACCGACGACAGTTCCTCTTTCGCACGCAGCAATTCCGGATGGCGTGAGCCATAGCGTGCATTGAGATCAGCCACGCGGGCGCCAATCTGCGCGCGCTGGGTTCGCAGAGACGAAACCACGGGGGAATCGAGCGCCTCGCCCACGTCATCGCCCATCGACCCGCTGCGAAGCTGGGTCAGCGCCGTGTTCAGCCGAGCAACGTCTGCAGCTGCCTCTGCCCGGGCGGACGCGGTCTGCTGGTTGTAAACAGAGATGTCCTGCTCAGCGAGTGCGGTGGCGGAGTTGCTGAGCAGCCCATTCTGGACGCGATAAGCCTGCACCGCCGCGAAATCGCGCGTGGCCTGGTGGCGCAGTTCCTCGACCTTCTTGGCAAGGAAAGTCGTAGCCTCGCCCGTCGTGTGCTGCTTGCTGGTGATCTGGGAATATACGTATTCATGCGCGTAGGCATTGGCGATCTGCGCCGCGAGCAGGGGATCCGTGCCACGGGAGGAGATCGCCACCGAATAGGACGTGCCGACGCGCGTTACCCCCAGCCCGGAACGGACGAGGCGGGCGATAGAGTTTTCCATCTCCTGCAGCTGTCCCGGCGTCAGCTTCTTCAGGTCGACAGGTTCCGGCTGCTGACCAAACAGCCTTCCAAGCAACGACGGTGCGGGATTGAGGTAGGGATTGAACGCGGGGTTTTCGATCAACTTCAAGGACCGGGCCACGCGTTGGGCCATGTCCATCGATCCGATCACCTGGATTTCGGTGCTGACGTCGGCATCGCCCTGCATCACCTGGACGTCGCTTGACTTTGTGACCCGTTCTTCCAGTTTCTGGTCAGAGTTACGCAGCAGGACCACGGCGCCCGCCTCGTAAACGCGGGGCATCATCATGGTGGCGAGGATGCCCAGCGCGACTATCGTTCCCACAACAAGCGCGAAAAGCTTCAGCCGGCGGCTTAGGATGTTGAGAAGCTGCCGGAAGTGGAACCGGTCATCGGTGGCTTCCGGAAAAGCCTCGCCCACGCCCCGTCCCAAGCCCTGCATTTCCACAGAGTGGTGGGGGTGTTCATAGGTGCCGGGAAGATTCATCGGCTTGGCCCGCCTTTGCGATCGAGGGTCATATCGGCTTGCCTCATCGCGCCAGGGTCAGTGACAGCATGCCGCGAAAGGCATCGAATTCGGAAATCGGAATACGGTCCGCACTTGTCCGGCGGTCATAGGCAAGCTCTGCCCCGACACGCAGCCACCGGTTCGCCTTCCAGGTGGAGCGGACGGAAGCGGACATGAAGTCGGAATTGGTATCCACCCCGCCATAGCGTTCGTGCGAATATTCCAGCCGCCCGGTCAGCAGCACATTGCGGCGCAGTTCATAGTCGGAAGCCAGCACCGCCGACGACACGTTCACGGCCGTTACCAGCGGCAGGGTACTGGTGTCAGTAGTCTGGCTGAGGTCCAGCCTGACCGAAATCAGCGGCGTCGGATACCAGCGGAGACGGCCGTTGAATGCGAAACCGGGAATGTCCTTGAACAGCGGATTCTTGAAATTGTGCCTGCGGTAGCCGACGCCCAGCTCTGCGCTGAACAGTTCCGTTACCTCATAGAGTCCGCCTGCCGTGACCGAATAGCCGGTGGCGTCGCGATTGCGTAGCGGATCAGGATCCTGGTAGTCGAATTTCTCCACGCTGCCCTGCAGCCGAAGCGAAAAGCGCGCACTGATGGAATAGTAGGCTGCCAAGTTCACATTGACGCGGTGCCCGTCGCGGTAATCCTGGTCGATGATCGTGCCGTCATCCAGCGTGATATCGTCGTAGTCGAATTTCTCGCCGCCCACGCGGCCATTCAGGCGCAGCCGGTTGAACCGGTAATCCCCGCCCACAGAGCCTGTAAAGCGCTCTTCTTTCAACGGACTGCCCTGCTGCAGCGTGTTCTGGTACGTCCCGCGCGCCGCCGTTGACTGTGACCAGCCGACGGTGGCCTGCACGCTGCGTTGCTCGCCGAAGTTCAGGCGCCCGGCGGCATTGACGAAATACTGCTCGTCGTTCTGGCTGTCGAACTTGTCATAGCGGCGGATGCGGGCCGATCCGTTGAGGCTCAGCGAGCGGCGCTCGTTAGCCGTTAGCACCCGGATTGCCGGTACGACCGTGTAGTAGAGGTCGGATTCTGCGTTGTCGGGTGCGGCGAAAACGTTGGAATTGTAGGTGCCGGAAAGCGTCACCGAGGGATAGACCTCAACCGCTCCAACGCGAATGCCCAGCGGATCGTACTCAGGCTGCGGACGGGTTCCGGCGGCGTCAGGCGGCCCCGCTGGCCCCGTATCCTGTGCGAAAGCCACGTGCATTTGAAGCGCCGCGGGCAGGACAAGCAGCCACGCCGCCCGCTGACGAACCTGGGGGCGAAGCATCACGCCCGCTCTTCGTAAAAAGGCGTGATAAGCTTGATGCTTACCCATCAAGGCCTTCCTGACTTGGTACAGCGATATGCGGCGAGATTACCCCAACCGCTCGCAGGCGCAATGGTGAAAATATTGCACCGCACAATACACGCGAAGTGCCGCAGGTGACACTGGACAAGTCCGCAAATTCAGACATATCT
The DNA here is from genome assembly GCA_040509895.1 of Novosphingobium sp. Lineage (GTDB taxonomy): Bacteria > Pseudomonadota > Alphaproteobacteria > Sphingomonadales > Sphingomonadaceae > Novosphingobium. The sequence continues at coordinate 5,222 of JBEVKC010000069.1, forward strand.
GACAAATAACACATGACCTTGGGCTGGTCTCCTCAACTGTACAACGCACTTGCCGCCACCTGGTTGTTCAATAATATTGCATCGCACAAATTTTGTGGCAGTTTGCGCATACAGTTCAACGGAAGGCGCACCATGCCCCCATCGGCCAGCCGTGCACGTCGCGGGGCGAGCCTGCTGAAGCTGGCGTTCTACAGTCTGCTTCCCTGCCTTTTGCTCGCGGGGGCCTTCTCCGTGCGAATCGACAGCCTGCTCATCATCGCGCCTTACCTTCTGGCGTTGATGGTGGTTCTGGCGGTGGTCACTGCGCTGGCGAGCCGCAGGTGGCGAACTGGCGCGCTAGCCCTCTTGGCCGGGTGCCTTGTTACCGGCGCTGTGCTGGCCGCACCGCTGTTTGCCGGGGCGACACAGTTTCAGGCGCAGGGAAGCAAGGCAGGCAAGCTGCGGCTGATCAGCTTCAATATGTACAAGCGCAATTTCCGGTCAGGGGATGCGGTCGACTGGATGCTGCGGCAAGACGCGGATTTCATCATCCTGCTGGAGGCGGCACGCGTTCTGGAGCCGCAGATTGCACGGCTCCGCCACGCCTATCCCTATTCCTATGGCTGTGCAGGCGCTGGCATCTGCTCGACCATCATCCTGTCACGCGTACCGGCGAGCGCGGTGTGGCCGCTATCCCGCGGCGATCCGGAGAACCGGAAGGGGCTTTCGGCAGTCACTGCGCGCTTTGCCATTGCGGGCGTCGATGTTCCCCTGACGGCAGCGCACATGGACAGGCCGTGGCCGCAGGGGCAGCAGGCCCGGTTCATTCCGGAGCTTGCCGAGGCGGTCGGCACCGTGGGTCGGCGCGGCATCATGGCGGGCGATTTCAACTCTGCCCCGTGGACATTCGCCATGCGCCATGTCGCAGCGGCCGGAGAGCTGCGTCTCGCTTCCGGCGCTGCCGGGTCGTGGCCGGCCGACGGGTTGGCGGGAGCAATCCGGCTTCCGCTGGATCAGGTCTATATCGGCCCCTGCATGGCGCGGCAGGCCGTGCGGCACGGGCCGCAGCTTGGCTCTGACCACCTGCCGGTCGTCACTGACATCGCAATCGGCGACTGCCGTGCCTGACAGGGAGGCGCTTCCTTTCGGCGAACCGGCATTCCAGGCCCTGCTGGCGCTGGTCGATCCATGGCTTGAAGACAGGCCCGACGCGGTCAGGCACCGCCTTGAGCAGCTTGCCCCCGTAGATTGGGCCGAAGTCCACGCCTATGCACGCCGTCACCGCGTCACACCTTATGCGGCGCGGCACCTGGAAGGGTTAGCGCAAGCAATGGGGGTGCCGGAAAATGTGGCGGCACACTTCAGGCAAGATGCCCAGGCCGCGACCTTTCACGAACTGGGCATGATGGCCCTGCTCCGCATCGTCAAAACCCTGTTCGACGATGCAGGAATCCGCTTCCTCGTCATCAAGGGACTCGTGCTTTCGTCCGAATACCATGGGCGCATGGGCCTGCGGGTCAATCACGACATCGATGTCGTTGTCGATCCCGGCGACATGATGCGCGCGGATGCGCTTTTGAGCGGCGCGGGCTGGACGAGGATCGAGCCCGACGCTGCCCTGCAAGGACAGGAACTGGCAGACTGGATCGTGCGCACAAAGGACTGGGTCTACCTCGACCCATCAGGCCGCCTGATCCTTGAACTGCACCACCGCCTGTTCGACAACCCGCGCCTATGCGAGCCCGGAATCATGGACCGGGCACGGGGCGTGCGGCTATTCGACCAGCTTGATGTCCAGACATTGGGCCCTGCTGATCAGCCCGGTTACCTTGCGCTCCATGGCGCCCTGCATGCCTGGTCGCGGCTGAAGTGGCTGGTGGACATGGGCATGATGCTGAAAGCGGCAGGCCCGGATGGCGTAAGAACTTTGGTTGCACTGCAACAAGGCCGCCCATCATCCCGCGCGTTGCGGCAGGCAGTTCTGCTCTGCCGCAAGGTCTTCGCGGCGGAGGAGCAACTTCCCTTTTTGCGGCCGGCGGTATCCGATCGGCTGCTCGTTTCGGTTGCCCGGCAGGCGATGGCAGGTGCAGGCAGTGCGGAACTGGAAGACACGCGTTTCGGTACGACTCTCAAGAACATAAGCCATTACCTGCTGTGGCTGCGGCCCGCCTATTTGGTCTCGGAAATCAGGTACGACATGACTGACATGTCCCGCGAAACAGCCCGGGCAGATTCCGTGCTGCCCATCTGGATCCAGCGAACTGCTTCATGGTTTTCCCGTCACCGCTAGATGAGTCGCGCGGAAAAAGCGGCTAACCGTTAGCCGCAAAATTGCACCTGATTGTGCGACTGCGTATTACTCTCGAAAGTCTAAAATCCCGTATTTAATCCCGATTTATGGGCGTTACAGTGTGTTTTTTCGCGACATTTTTTGTGCATCGCAACATATTGACTCGCCGTTAACCGCGTGAGACGCTTCTAACGGGCCAGACATTCCTCCGGTCCAATGCGGAGTGTAGCGCTATGAACACATCCGAAAAGGAGGCTTACAGCAAGCCTCACCTCAAACGCATCGGTTCGTTTGAGGAAATTACGCAAGCAACAACTACTGGCGGTTTTCTGGACGGAAGCTATCCGACCAACACTCCAGTATTTGGGCACACCTATCCAGGTCCGTCGGGCGACCCGGGGGGCTTTTCCTGATTTCTCACGAGGAATGAGGGAAATACATAAGCGGGGGTTGGGGTAACTGGCCCCCGCTTATTTGCGGGGTAAGCGCAGTTAACCCATTGAAGGCGATTTATGGTCGAAACCGAGATCTGGCGACCCAACGACAGCGTTGTTTTCAGCCCATTGGATGGCAGCGTCGCGCTGCTCGATACCGAACGCAACGTCTATTACACGCTGGACGGCGTAGGGCCCTTCTTGTGGAAGCAGTTAACCGACGGGCGCAGTTTCAGCGAACTGTGCAGGGCCGTGGAACTTGAATACGCGGTGGAGCCGGATGTCATCCGCACCGACGTTTCCCAATGGCTTGGGGAAATGGCCGCCGCGGGGCTCATCGTCGATCGTCATGGCTAGGTTGCGCGCGCCCATTGGCCTGCGACGCATCTGGCGTGACAAGTGGCTGTTTATGGCGGCCTTTGCCGTGCTGTGGCGGTCGCGCATCGAGCTTTCCTTCAAGGGCTTTGGCGATCCCCGCAGGGGCTGTGGGGCAATCTTCGACCTGCCCCCGCCGCCTCCGGTCCTTGCCGCACGCGTGGCATGGGCGGTGGATCGCGCCGCGCGCCTTGTCGTGCGCCCAACTTGCCTTGTCCGTGCAATGGCCGGGCAGCGACTTCTGCACATGAAAGGGCATGGCTCTGCCATATCGGTTGGCATTCGTAGTGACGGCGAAACGGGTTTTGAGGCGCATGCGTGGCTGTGCGCCGGCGATGCCATCATCCTTGGCGACAGTGCGGGCGAGGTCCAGCAGTACCGCCCGCTCCTGGGCATCAGCTGAATGAGCGGCATTTGCGGCATCTGGACGCGAGAGCCTGATCGCACCGGACTTTCCCGTCGTGTTCAGGCAGGTCTGGATGCAATGGCTCATCGGGGCCGCGACGGCATGTCGATCTATCCGGCCGGACCAGCCGCATTGGGCCACTGCCTGTTCGACACGGGCTGTAACGGGATGCTCGTCGATGAGGACGGCTATGCGATTGCCTTCGATGGCCGCATTGACAACCGGGAGGAGTTGGCCGCTCTTCTTTCTCCTGAGAGCATGGAGCCCGCCCACGGCGCCGGCCGGCTCAACGATACGGCCTTGCTCCTGCAGGCCTATCGGCATTTCGGTACATCGCTGCCGAAGCATCTCCGCGGCGATTTCGCCATCGCCATACTCGACTCGCAGCGGTCCGCGCTGTTCCTGTGCCGCGATCACATGGGCATCAAGCCGCTTTTCTACCGGGCCGATGGCAGCACGTTTCACTTCGCGTCAGAGATCAAGGGCCTGCGGTCGATGGCGCAGGACTGCCAGTTCACGGTGCGCGACGCAGCGCTGAAGGGCTACGTTGACGGCCAGCTTGCGACAGGCGACCCCGAACGAACTTACTACGAGGAAGTACAGCGCCTGCTGCCCGGTCACTGGGCGCTTGTCAGCGATGACTGGCTGGAGATCACCCCATATTGGAAACTCGACCCTGACCTTCCCACCGCGCGGCGCGACGGGCCAGAGCAGCTTCGTGCGCTGTTCACTCAAGCCGTAAACCGGCGGTTGCGCGCGACGCAGCCAGTGGGCGCCTTACTGAGCGGTGGGATCGATTCCTCATCCATCGTATCGCTGATCGGCGCGGGTGAGACGCGGCGCAGGCCGGAAAGCGTCAAGGTTTGCTCGCTGGTATTTGCGGCAGAAGATGCTCGGGACGAATCCCCCTTTATCGACGCCGTGGTGGACGCCCACGGGCTGGACGGACTGAAGATCGATGGATCGCAGTTCACCGCGTTTCAGGGAATCGATGAGATCGTCGCCGAGCAGGATCACCCGGTCCCCGCCCCCAACATCCCCAGCTTCCGCCAGTTCCTGCGGCGCCTGCCGATGGCAAGCGGAACGCGCATCTTCCTAGATGGTCATGGCGGTGACGAGGCGATTTCCCATGGCGACGGCCTTTTCCAGGAACTTGCGGAAAGCGGGCGGTGGGTCCGGCTGTGGCAGGTGATGGGAGAGATCGATTACCTGACCGGCAAGCGAGGGCGCGAATATGCCAGCCTTATCCGCCGCAAGGGACTGAATGGGTGGCGCAGGAAGATTGGCCTTCTCGTTAAGTGGGGCCGTGCCGGTGAACGGGACTTCAGGCGGTACACTCGCGGCGGCAAGCATCGTCCGTTCGAGCAGGGCCTGCACCTCCACAAGCTGAGCACGCCGCTGTTCCTGACCGCTCTGGAAGGGCTGGACCACAATGCCGCGGCGGCCGGGGTCGAGATCAGGATGCCGTTCCTGGACATAGACCTGCTGGAATTCTGCGTGACCGTACCTGCCGCCGAAAAATGGCGCGGCGGCCTGTCGCGGGTCATTATCCGCCGCGCCCTTCACGACGTTCTGCCGCCGATGATTGCCACCCGGCCCGACAAGTTCGACTTCACAGACCGTGTCCGCCGCTCGCTGTGGATCGACCATGCTGCCTTGGTTGAGCATGCACTCTGCGATTCCTCTGGCCGGCTGGCGCGGTTCGCCGACGTTGAGGATCTGCGCGGCCAATGGAAAAAGCTGCGCGAATCCGGAGAGCTGGATGGTGCCGGCTTCCAGCGGATATGGCGGGCTGTCACCTTGTCCCGCTGGCTGGCGGCGCAGGAAACGGGGCCTGCCCCACAACGGTCAGAGCCGCTGGTGGCTCACAGCGGATAGGGGGCGAAAATGCCAGAGGGGCCGTTCCGTTATCGCGCATATGGGCTGGCGATCGATTCCGATTTCGCCATCGACGAGCTTGAACCCGGTGACAGCGGCTCCTGTGACCTGTCGATCCGCGCAGCAACGATTGCTCCTCCGGATGTTCCCTTCACCGATTTCCGTCATCACGAAGTAACGCCGGAGGGAGACCTTCTGGCCTACCGCGATGTCGGCCGGTTCCTGGTGCGCGATGCGCAGGTTATCGAGGTCGATATCGAACCGGGTTTCGACGTCCGGCTGATTGGCCTGCCTTTGCTCGGGCCCGTCATCGCCTGCTGGTTTCATCGCCGCGGTTCGCTGGTGCTGCATGGCAGCGCGGTGGCCATCGGCGGGCAGGCTCACGTGTTCCTTGGCGACAAGGGAACCGGCAAGTCCACGACTGCGGCCGCATTGATCGCAGCGGGTTTCCCGCTGGTGACCGATGATGTGGTGGTGCTTGACCGGCAGGCGGGCGGCGAGATCATGGTTCGGGCGGCATATCCCGCGATGAAGCTGGACCAGGAAATGATGGCGGGCTTCCCGCCCGGCTCGTGCAACGTGATCCAGCCGGACGAGGGCCTCTACACCCACGGCAAGTCGCGCGTTCGGCTGAACGGGCTTGCCTGCCGCGAAAGCGTGCCGCTCGGCACGGTGCATTGCCTTCGCCGGGACATGCGCAACGCTATCGAACCGCTGCCGACCGAGCGTGTGTTGCACGGATTGATCCGCTACTCACACCATCCCCGGCTGGGTCCTGCCGCGAACACGCCTGCCGAAACAGCAGGGCTGTTCCGTCTGGCTGCACAATTCGCCCCCCTGGTCCGGGCTGACATCCTGACAGTGAAGGACAGCCTGGCCGAAATAGCCCAGCTGGGCGAATTCCTCTCACCAAGGGTAGCACGCGATGCCGTCGCCGCCTGAACCGATCAGAATTGCCCGGTTGCTGGCGCTTGTCCGGTCGCAGACCCAGCGCAACTTTGACAAGGCGGCGGTGCTGCAGACGGCCGCCTCGCTGAGCGAAGCCCTGACCGTGGCCATGCTGATCCCGCTGCTCCACGTCATGGGCAATGGCTCGCAGGCAGTAGAAATTGCTGTCGGCGGGTCTGCCGTAACGCTCTCGCTGCCGGTAGTGCTGGCCGGGTTTGTAGTGCTGATCGCGCTGCGTTCGCTGTCGCTGGAACGCAAGGAGGCGTTCAACGCGCGCGTCACCTTCGGCTTTGTCGAGAGCATGCAGGCCCGGTTCTTCGCTGCCATTGCAGCAACCCGCTGGTCGGTAGTCAGCCGCTGGCGCGCTGCCGACATGACCCACGCAGTCGTCGGAGACAGCGACCGTCTGCTGCAGACGATCACCCTGCTGCTCACTTTCGTTCAGTCGATCGCCATGGCGACGGTGCTCTCGTTGCTGTCGCTTGCCCTGTCGTGGCAGATGACCCTGCTGGCAATTGCGGTGGGACTGGTCCTGTTGCTGGTGACCCTGCCGGGGCGCGGCCGCGTGCTGGACCGCAGCCGCCGCATGTTCGAGGCGCGCCAGTCGCAGTTCCGCATTACCGACGAATTCTTCAATGGGCTTCGTACCGCCAAGGCCTTCGGGCTTGAGCAGCGACATGTGGGCGCGATGCAGGAAGTGCTGCGCGAGGTTCGCGACGGCAACGTCGCCTTCACGCTGGACCGGGTGCGGACCGCGACGATCTATCAGATCGCCACTGCGCTGGCGCTTGCGGGTTTCGTCTGGTTCTCGCTCGTCGTTGTCGGCCTGAACATGGCGACTACCGTGACGATGCTGTTCCTGTACATGCGCCTCGCCCCGCGTGTCGTCACGCTCCACTCGACATGGCAGCAATTGCGGACACAGATGGGAAGTGTCGAGGCGATGCTTGGCATGCTGGACGATGCGGAACGCAACGCAGAGCCTGAACTGCCAGCCACCCGGACAGCCCCTTCGTTGCGGAAGTCGATCGAGATCAACGATGTCCGCTACAGTTATGACGAAGGCAAGACGCCGGCCCTGCGCGGAATTTCGGTGACGATTGCAGCGGGTACGGTGACAGCCATCGTCGGCCCCACCGGCAGCGGCAAATCGACCATGATCGACCTGCTGCTCGGGCTGATCGATCCGGACGAGGGCAGCATCGCAATCGACGGCGAACCGCTGGATCAGGCGGGCCGCCGCGCCTGGCTGGGCCGGGTCGGTTATGTCCCGCAGGAAACCTACCTGTTCAACGCGACCATCGCTGACAACCTGCGGGTTGCGGATGCCTCTGCCAGCGACGAGCAACTGTGGGAGGCGCTCGGCATTGCCGACGCGGCCACGTTTGTGCGCGAACTTCCGGGCGGGCTGGAATACCACCTTGGGGACCGCGGCCGCGGCCTGTCCGGCGGGGAACGCCAACGCCTTGCCATAGCCCGCGCGCTGCTGCGGCGCCCCGACCTGCTGATCCTTGATGAGGCAACCAGTGCGCTTGATGCGCTCAGCCAGCGGCGCGTCGCCCGCGCCATTTCCGGGCTTCGCCAGCACATGACGATCGTAGTGGTCGCGCACCGTCTGTCGGTCGTGAGCTTTGCCGACGACGTGATTGTTCTTGAAAACGGGAATATTACGGCCGCCGGTCCAACCAGCCAGTTGATGGCTGAAGACTCCGGCCATCTCCGTGAAGTGGTGGACGCAGAAAGCGATTTCACATATAGACGGCAATAGTGGTCGCTCTACAGGGAAAACTTCCAAAAGGAAGCAGGGTCAGGGTGCCGCTCAAGGGTTAAACTCTGCATGTCCGGACCGTCTGTGGGGATGGAAAGGGTGCGTTGAATCCGAAGCTGTTAACTCGGCTTTGGCGTATTCGCGCCTATGTGGGATTGGATGGAACAGGATTTAGACCAGCACATGACAGAGGTCTCACCCTCCAAGAAGGCCGCCCAGGGCCAGGTTGGCGCACCGCCCATTCGTTGGGGTTGGTGGGCCGCCGGTATTGCCTTCAGCGCCGCAATGTGGGCGGGAATCGCGTTGGCCTTTGACTGGTTTGCCTGACGCGCAGTAGTTGGCGACCCCGCCGGTCCAAGCGGAGCCGCCAGATATTTCTTCCAGTATCAAACCTGTTGGTAGGCGCTGCTGTCCCGCTGGACGCCTGAAGCCTTGAGCTGGCTGTCGATGTCGTCCAGCAGCAGGCGAAGGCTTTCGCCATCCTGCGCCTCGGCACGGGCGACGAGCACCTCCTGCGTGTTTGACGCACGAAGCAGCCACCAGCCGCCGCGCGCCTTTACCCGCGCGCCATCGGTGCGATCCACTTCGGCACCGCCCTTGGCAAGCCGTTCCAGCACTTCGTCGATCACCGCAAACTTGCGTGATGCGTCGACATCGAAACGCATCTCGGGCGTGTTGACCATGGGCGGCATGGCGGACTTGAGGTCGGTCAGTGAACCGCCCGCAAGGTCTACAGCCTCGATGCAGCGAAGCGCGGCATAGATGGCATCGTCGAAACCGTACCAGCGGTCACCGAAGAAGATGTGGCCGCTCATTTCGCCGGCAAGCGGGCTGCCGGTTTCCTTCATCTTGGTCTTGATGAGGCTATGCCCGGTCTTCCACATCAGCGGGACCGCGCCCAGTTCAGCCAGCCTGTCGTAGAGCGCCTGGCTGGCCTTTACGTCACCAATGATCGTCGCCCCGGGGTGGCGCTGCAGGACCGGCTCGGCAAGGATGGCCAGAAGCTGGTCGCCCCAGACCACGCGGCCAAGTGAATCCACGGCGCCGATCCGGTCACCGTCGCCGTCGAAAGCAAAGCCGAACTCCAGCCCCTTCGCGGCGACCAGCGCCTGAAGATCGACAAGGTTGTGTTCCTCGGTCGGGTCGGGGTGGTGGTTGGGGAAACGGCCGTCGATCTCTGTATATAACAGGTGGTGCTCGCCCGGCAGGCGGGCAGTCAGCCGCTCAATGATGCGGCCGGCAGCACCGTTGCCGGCATCCCAGCCGATGGCATGCGCCTGTGGCGTAAAATCCCGGAGAAGGCGTTCAAGGTACGCGTCCTCTATGTCGTGCGAGACGATTTCGCCGGTGCCGTGGTCCCAATCGCCCTGTGCGGCCATCTGGCCGAGGCGCTGGATATCCTCTCCGAAAAAGCTGGAATGGCCCATCACCATCTTGAAGCCGTTGTACTCGGCCGGGTTATGGCTGCCCGTCACCATGATGCCGCCGTCCACCGGCAGTTCCGCCTCGGCGTAGTAAAGCATCGGCGTCGGTCCGAGGCCAACTTCGACGACGTCGCAACCCGACTGGGTAAGGCCCCGCGAAAGGGCGGCGGCGAGCGCGGTGGATGTAAGGCGGCCGTCATAGCCCAGCGCTACCCGGCTCCCGCCCTTGCGGCGCAGGACCGTGCCGTAGGACCGGCCAATCGCCCATGCATCTGCTTCGGAGATCGTTTGTCCGACTACGCCGCGGATATCGTATTCGCGCAGGGCCGAAGGATCGAAGCTATGGCTCATGACGTGATTCCCCGATGGAAAACGGCGCACCGCTCAGGCGGAGCGCCGTGTTTGTGATTTCGCATGCTGGCCCAAGGCCCCCAGGAACTCAGTAGCAGCCGCGTGATGTCAGGATGGCTGGCACCGTCTTGAAGCAGATCGCGATGTTGAGCCCCAGCGACTGCCGCTGGGCATAAAGCGAATCCAACCGCACGCGCATGCCATAGGACACGTCATTGCGTCCGCTGATCTGCCACAGGCCGGTAAGCCCCGGACGAACCGAGCAGTAATCGTCGAACCGCGAACCGTAGCGGGCGATCTCGCCCTCCACGATGGGACGGGGACCGACGATGCTCATTTGACCAGCAAGGATGTTGAACAACTGGGGCAGTTCATCAAGGCTGGTCCGGCGCAGGAAGTCTCCGATGCGGGTGACCCGTGGATCACGGCGCAGCTTCTGGTCGCGGCCCCACTCCTCCCGCGCTTCAGGGGATTCAGCCAGCAGCCTGTCAAGCTGGGCCTGTGCGTCTGCGACCATCGAGCGGAACTTGAGGCATGGAAAGAACACACCGTCGCGGCCGACGCGCTGCTGGCAGAAGATTGCCGGGCCGGGGCTGGCGACCTTCACCATGAAGGTGATCAGCAACATCAGCGGCAGGAGGACGATTATCGCCAGTGCTGCGACAGCTATATCGAAGCTGCGAATGAGCGCGTCCTGCACGCCATTATCCGGTTCGGGCACGTCGATGACTTCCGAAGGCGCGGGTAATGCGAGTGTATGGGTGATCTGGTTGCCGGATAGCCGGCGATCGAAAGTTTGCACGTACTGATCGGCATCCGGGTGCCCCAACAAGGCGCGCGAATAACCGGTAAAAAGCAGAGGCGTTCGGCCGTTACTTCGGCTGACAGCCTGAGTTTCCAGAACTGGCATTTGATCTCTCCAAATTGGATAAGCTGCCAATACCGCCGATCAGGCTGTCCCCCCGAACATCGTAACTTGCGACATGTTCTTCGATTCAATTACCCCGAAAGAGTATCTCACCGTAACCCTCCGTCAACCTAAAATGTTGTGCACTGCAATAACTATGTCTGAAAATGCATGGTTTACGAGTGTTCATGCGTTCGCATGTGCAAAATTGGGCCATGAGCTGAGGGGGCCGTTTTCCTTGTGAGCTTAACGGTGTGCGGTATCGCTCGAGGCAGGCGCCAGGCGCGTGGACACAACCCGCGAATTTAATCCCCCAGCATCGCTGCCGGACAGAAGCAGGGTAAAAACTAACCGATTCGGAGAATCAGAATACCCGTTCACCAACGCGAATGGTGTCGCCGGGCTGGACGGGGGTATTGCCCTCAAGTTGGTACTTGACCTCTGCCGGGGCGTTTTTGTGGTGAATGTAGATGCGCTTCTGGTCGGCCCGGTAGGTAAACCCGCCGGCCCGGGCCACGGCGCTGTAAACAGTCAAGCCATCGCTGAAGGCATATTCTCCGGGCTTCGTCACTTCGCCCAGGATGTAATAGGGGCGATAGTTCGCCACCTCTACCGAAACACTGGGATTGTTGACGAATCCATCGGCCAGACCCGCCGTAATTGCCTTTTCAAGCTCACTGATCGTCTTGCCGCCGGCCTGGATTTCACCAAGCAGCGGGTAGGCCACGATGCCCTGCCCATTCACGGCGAACTCGCCTGTAAGCTTTTCCTCGCCATAGACCGTGATCTTCAACTGGTCTCCGCTGCCAAGCCGATAGGCCGCCTGTTCGGGCGCCATCGTCAGCGTGGGCAATCCGCCGCCCGACGAGCAGCTGCCAAGCATCGCGGCCGCAAGGATCGCGAATAGTGTTCTTGTCATATCAGTGCTCCTTGCGTCACGCGCTGGCGACCAGTGCGCATGATGCCACTGCCTTGGGCCCGGGTAGACTGCGGCATGACGACGCGCTTTATGTTGCAGTCAAGATCAGCGCCAAGCGAATGCCGCAGGATGAGCCGGAAATACGGACGACCGGTGTGGAGCCCTGCTGCGCGCCTCGTGACGGGTGGCGTCTCTTGTGGGTATAAACCCCTGAGCCGCCGATGGGCCTGGAATGTCATCTAAGCACCTGCCCCTGCAAGATTTCCCGATGCCGATTCGCCATGTGTCTCCAACTCGCATCCTGCCAAGCCGGACTGTAACTCTTGCGCCCAAGGCTAGAGGCTAACGCGATTGATTGTGCGCAGCAACAGGGTTTTTTGCATTGCAATATATGATGAAGCGCTCGACACTGAACGCATCGAATACAGGCAGGAAAACCGATGACTACCAAGCTTCCCGTCCTTGTCACCGGCGGAGCCGGATACATTGGCAGCCACGCCGTTCTGGCATTGACGGACGCTGGCTGGCCGGTCGTCGTGATCGACAATCTCGTCACGGGATTCCGTTCCGCAGTACCCGAGGGCGTGCCCTTTTATGAAGGCGATATCGAGGATTCGGCGCTGTTGGGCCGGATCTTCGCCGATCACGGCATTCGGGCGATCATGCACTTTGCCGGATCGGTGGTGGTGCCGGAATCGGTGGTCGATCCCCTGAAGTACTATCACAACAACACCGCCAAAAGCCGGACGCTGATTGCCGCCGCAGTAGCGGCAGGGGTTCCGCACTTCCTCTTCAGCTCGACAGCGGCGACCTATGGCTTACCGGAAGTTTCGCCGGTTACGGAGGACAGCCCGCGGGTGCCGATCAACCCCTATGGCATGTCAAAGCTGATGACGGAGGCGATGCTGGCCGACACGGCACGGGCGCACCCCA
>JBEVKC010000070.1:0-5118 GCA_040509895.1 Novosphingobium sp.
CACGCGTTACGCACCCGTGCGCCACTAAGGCCGAAGCCTTCGTTCGACTTGCATGTGTTAGGCATGCCGCCAGCGTTCGTTCTGAGCCAGGATCAAACTCTCAAGTTTGTGTCACAACACACACGGCACAGACATAAGCCTGCCGACCATGCGCATCGAACTTCGGGAGCCGATACCTGCACTTGTCAAACGTAATGGATACGAAGGACATGTTCTGGCATCGGCATAATCAAACCGGTATCTGCAGCCCAAAGACCCGCAGACCGGGCGCCGTCGCCCACATGTCCCTTCATCTAAACCAACAATGTCAAAGAACCACCAGACAGAAACAGGCGGACAACCTCGCCTCCCCGGTTTTTACTTCGGGGGACTTGCTGTCCGTTTATGTTGGCGACCAACCGTGGAACCGTTCTTTCGAAGCGGCGTCCCCGTCCGGTGAACAGCCCTCTAGATAGGGTGTTTGATTCGGTCAACAACGTTTTTGCAATTTTGTTTCAATCTTTCGCAAGGTGAGGAAAACACTGGGGTTTGGGCGTCCCCGCGACCGAATAGAGGCACCCTTCATGGCCGACCGATCATGGGATGATGCGATTATCGTCGTGAACGTCCTGCAACGTGCGATTCACCCCGCTTGGATTACCGCTCAAATTTCACGTTCCGCCGCGCCTGTGGTATGATTTCACCTAATCGGCCGCGGAAAGACGGCCGCTCTCGGGAGAGTCGGACGATGACAATGACAGGCCCTGTCATGGCGCTGATGCTGTCTGCGGCGTTGTTTCCGCAAGTGCATGGCTCCATGGGCGCTCAGGAGGCCGGCGAGGTCGATATCATCACCGCCGATGCCGATACTGACGCGCGCATGACAGTGCCGGTCCGCATAGGAGAGAAGGGCCCGTTCCGATTCCTGATCGATACGGGGTCCCAGAACACAGTCGTCGCCACAAGCCTCGCGCATGAGCTTGCATTGAAGCCCGATGGCAGGTCGCTGGTAATCAGCGTCGCCGGAAGCCAGATGGCCGATACCGTTGTGCTTGATGAGATAGGCCTGGGCCGTCGATCCTATTATGACCTTACCGCCCCGCTGCTCGAACGCAGCGACATCGGGGCTGACGGGATTATCGGGCTGGACGGTCTGCAGGGCCAGCGCGTGCTGCTGGACTTCAAGCGCAACATCATTGCCGTGGATGAGCCGCGCAAGCTGGGCGGAAACCAGGGCTTCGAGATCGTCGTGTCGGCGCGCAAGCGCTCCAACCAGTTAATCATGACCGATGCGGTGATCGACGGTGTGCGCGTATCGGTCATCATAGATACAGGCGCCGAAGGAACCATCGGCAACCGCGCCCTGCAGAAAGCACTCTCCAAACGCAGCGTCGTGGCGAAGGCGGAGCTTACCAGTGTCACCGGCCACACTATTACGGCCGACATCAGCATGGGCCGCCAGATGAGGCTGGGAAGCATGAACATCACAAACCTGCCGCTTGCCTTTACCGACACGCCTGCTTTTGCCGCGCTCGAACTTGAAAAGCGTCCAGCAATCCTGCTCGGCATGCGGGAGTTGCGGATGTTCTCGCGTGTCGCGATCGACTTCACCAGCCGGAAGGTGTTCTTCGACGCGCCTTGGGAGGGATAGTTACGACCGGCGCACGCGCCTTTTTCCTTCTCCGCGCATTAGCGCCAACGCTCAGCTTGTTGTTTGCCGTTGCGGTTCCGGCACAGGAACTGCCCTCTCCACCGCCTGAACGAGCGGGGGAAGAGGTCGTCAAAGGCCAGGCCGACAGCGCCCAGCGACTGACCGTTCCCGTGTTGATCTCGGGCCAAGGCCCATATCGCTTCGTGCTGGACACCGGCTCGCAGAAGTCAGTCGTCTCACGCAGCATCGCCGACAACTTGGCGCTGGTGCGCGGAAACCAGGTGGAGATCATCGGGCTCGCCGGTTCCGAGATCGTCGATACAGCCACCATAGGAGAACTCGGCATAGGCCGGCGCAGGCACCGCGACATGGACGTCGTGATCTTCGAAAACGAGCATATCGGCGCTGACGGTATCTTGGGGCTCGACAGCCTGCAGGGCCAGCGCGTGCTGATCGACTTCAGCCGCAACCTGATGGCAGTGGGCGATGCGCGCAGCCTTGGCGGCTCAGGTGGCTATGAAATCGTCGTCACCGCCCAGCGTCGGCGCGGGCAGCTTATCATGACCAACGCGGTAATCGATGGGGTGAAGGTGGATGTCGTCATCGACACGGGATCCGACACCACGGTCGCCAACCGCGCCCTGCAGCGGGCGCTGCAAAAGAATGAGCGACTGCAGCCGGTGATGCTGATCGGAGCGTCAGGCCAGAAGCTGATGGCAGACCTGGGCGTCGGCAAGCGGATGGAGATCGACACCATAGGCATCACCAACCTGCTGGTCGCCTTTACCGATGCGCCGGCGTTTGCGATACTTGGGCTGGATCAGAGGCCCGCCGTACTGCTGGGCATGCGCGAGTTGCGGCTGTTCAAGCGGATCGCAATCGATTTCTCTCGCCGGAAGGTCTACTTCGACATCCCTTCACAGGGTTGAGGAATTGGCCTTCGCAGGGTTGAGGATTTGGTGAGCGCGCTTCCCTTTCGTGTCAGCGGCCCTACATAGCCCCCATGCCACCTGATCACGCCAACGATCCGAATGCCCGCCATGATGGCTGGGGTACGCTTAGCCGCTTTATCCCCTACCTTTGGCCGCGCGACAATTCGGCGCTGCGCTGGCGGATTGTCGTGGCGATATTGCTGATCATCGCGGCGAAGGCCGTCACGCTGGCATTGCCCTTTGCCTACAAGCGCGCAGTCGACACCATGACCCTGGGCGGCGATCCGCTGTTCACAGTCGCGCTTGCCTTTGTGCTGGCATTTGCTCTGGGCCGGTTCGCCAGCGTGCTGTTCGACAACCTGCGCAACATCGTATTCGAGCGGGTCGGGCAGGACGCCACCCGCGCACTGGCCGAGGACGTATTTGCCCGCCTGCACAGCCTGTCGATGCGTTTCCACCTCGCCCGCCGCACCGGCGAAGTGACCAAGGTGATAGAGCGCGGGACCAAGAGCATCGACGTGATGCTCTATTTCATGCTGTTCAACGTTGCGCCGACGATCATCGAACTGATCGCGGTGGCCGTGATCTTCTACCTGCACTTTGGCTGGGGTCTTGTGGTCGCGACCGCCGTGGCTGTTGTCGCCTACGCTGCCGTCACCCGGTGGATCACCGAATGGCGCAACGAACTGCGCGAGAAGATGAACCGGCTCGATAACCGCACCATGGCGCAGGCGGTCGATTCCCTGCTGAACTATGAGACGGTGAAATACTTCTCTGCCGAAGCGCGCGAAGAGGCCCGCTATGCGAAGGCGGCGCGCGCCTATGCCGATGCCGCAGTGAAGAGCGAGAATTCACTGGGCGGGCTCAACATAGCACAGGCTCTGATCGTCAACCTGCTGATGGCGGGCGCCATGGGCTATACCGTCTGGGGCTGGTCACAGGGGCGGTTCACCGTCGGCGACCTTGTGTTCGTCAACACGTACCTGACACAGCTTTTCCGTCCGCTCGACATGCTGGGCATGGTCTATCGCACCATCCGGCAGGGGCTGATCGACATGGCCGCCATGTTCAAGCTGATGGACACCGAGGTTGAGGTGCAGGACGCGCCCGGCGCCCCGGCGCTGGTGATCCGCCGCCCGACGCTGGCCTTCGACAATGTGGTGTTCGGTTATGACAAGGACCGGACGATCCTGCATGGCCTGAGCCTTGAGGTGCCCGCCGGGCACCGGGTCGCCATTGTCGGGCCATCCGGCGCGGGCAAGTCCACCATCGCACGGCTGATCTTCCGATTCTACGATCCGTGGCAGGGACGTATCCTGATCGACGGGCAGGACATCCGCGAAGTCACCCAAGCCTCGCTGCGTTCGGCCATCGGCATCGTTCCGCAGGACTCGGTGCTGTTCAACGACACCATCGGCTACAACATCGGCTATGGCCGCGACGGCGCGACGATGGAGGAGATCGAGGCGGCGGCGAAGGGCGCGGCTTTGGCGCCGCTGATCGACCGGCTGCCCAAGCGCTTCGACACCGAAGTTGGCGAGCGCGGGCTGAAGCTCTCAGGCGGCGAAAAGCAGCGCGTGGCGATTGCCCGAACGCTGGTGAAGAACCCGCCGATCCTGCTGCTCGACGAAGCGACCAGCGCCTTGGACACGCGTACTGAGCAGGACATTCTCGCCACGCTACACAAGGTTTCGGAAAACCGCACCAGCGTCTCCATCGCGCACCGGCTGTCGACGATTGCCGACGCCGACAACATCTTCGTGCTGAACGAAGGACGATTGGCCGAGTCAGGGGCGCACAACGACCTGCTGCGGCTGGACGGACTCTATGCCGAGATGTGGGCGCGGCAGGCTGCCGAGGTGGAAGAAATCAGCGAGGCGGCGGAGTAGCTACTCCTTCACCACCTCTGCGTCCTTCCAAACCACCGCCTGCGCGACCTTCACGCAGCCCTCGCCCGCATCGTAGGTCATCGCCGGCGAGCCGTAGAGCCGCCAACCTTGCGCCAGTGCTTCGGACACGCGCTCACAATAGGCGCGGTCATCCTTGCCCGTGAGGAGGCGGTAGATCGGCTTGTCGTCGGGTGTAGTGAACATGAAGGATGCTTAGCAGCTAGGTCCTCCCCTGCAAGGGGAGGGGGACCGCCCGAAGGGTGGTGGAGGGGTGTAACCGCCAGCGCGAATACCCCTCCGTCAGCGCTTCGCGCTGCGACCTCCCCCCGAAGGGGAGGATCTGTTCAGAGAATATACTTCGACAAATCACTATCCTGCGCCAGCCCGGCCAGCTTGCCCCGCACATAGGCGGCGTCCACCGTCACGGACTCGCCCTGGCGGTCCTCCGCCTCGAAGCTCAATTCCTCGAGCAGCTTTTCCATCACGGTCTGCAGGCGGCGGGCGCCGATGTTTTCGACGCTTTCGTTCACCTGCGCGGCGATCTTCGCCACTTCGGCTACAGCATCGGCGGTAACGTCCAGCGTCACCTTCTCGGTGCCGAGCAGCGCCTTGTACTGTTCGACAAGGTTGGCGCGGGTTTCGGACAGGATGCGGATGAAGTCCGCCT
>JBEVKC010000071.1:0-6129 GCA_040509895.1 Novosphingobium sp.
GGCGATCAATGACCTGAGTGCAGGCTGGGCCGCAGCGCCGACGGCAAGGCCCATCAGGCCTGCCGATGCCATCAGCGTAACGCCAACGCTGCGTACGCCCGGAATGCCCAGCAGCATCAGGGAAACGGTCACAAAGAGGATGATTGCCGTGGCCACGCGTGAAAGGATCGATACCCGCGTGCGCCGGCTACGCACGGCCATATCGTCGGCGGTGGCTTCAGTGCGCAGATACATCGCCGTCGTGAGCGCCTGCACCAGCGCATAAGCCGTCCAGCCAAGCAGGGCCGGGGCGACGAAGCGGGCGACTTGCTGCCACGCGGAGGCCACAATCGGCTGTGCCTCTGCCACGAATGAAACGGCAATAGCCACCATCAGGGCACGCACAGGGTTTCGCATGCGCCGGACGACTTCGTCATCGCCTTTCGATTGCGAATGATTGGTGATGCCGGTCAGCAGGGCAAACAGGGCTAAGTGAATTGTAAGGGCTACTGCGACCGCGATCCCTAGCGCGATTCCCGCATAGGTCAGCGCTTTCAGATCGAGCTCCCACGGCCAGGTCAATGCGCGGCCTCCCAGCTGTGACCCGAACCGATCTCCACGCCCAGCGGTACGTCAAGCTGCACTGAAGGCAGCGCCGCCTCAGCCATGACCCGCCTGATCACCGGAGAGGCAAGTTCAACGTCGCCTTCCGGCAGTTCGAACACCAGTTCGTCGTGAACCTGCAGCAGCATTTTCACGTTGGATAATCCGGCATCGGCAAGAGCCGGGCCCATCCGGACCATCGCCCGCTTGATGATATCGGCCGAAGTTCCCTGGATCGGCGCGTTGATCGCGGCGCGCTCGCTGCCCTGCCGCTCCGCCTGGTTCTTGGCATTGATGCGCGGGAACCATGTCTTGCGGCCGAACAGCGTCTGCGAATAGCCGCGCTCACGCACGCTTTCCAAGGTTTCGTGGATGTAACGCTGGATGCCGGGGAACCGCTCGAAATAGCGGTCGATCATTGCCTGCGCCTCTTCCGGGGGCACACCGAGCCGCGTGCCGAGGCCCCAGCGCGAAATGCCATAGAGGATGGCGAAGTTGATCGTCTTGGCCCGTCCGCGCGAGTCACGGTCAACCACGCCGAACATTTCCTGCGCCGTGCGGGCGTGAATGTCCTCACCGGCGGCAAAGGCTGCTTTCAGCGGCGGCACGTCGGCCATGTGTGCGGCAAGCCGCAGCTCGATCTGGCTGTAGTCCGCCGACAGCAGGACATTGCCGGGCTCGGCCACGAAAGCTTCTCGGATCTGGCGGCCAATTTCCGTGCGGATCGGGATGTTCTGCAGGTTGGGCTCGGTAGAGGACAGGCGCCCGGTCTGTGCGCCAACCAGCGAATAGGAGGTGTGAACGCGGCCCGTCACCGGATTGATCGCCGCCTGCAGCGCCTCTGTATAGGTGGAGCGCAGCTTGGAAAGCTGCCGCCACTCAAGCACCTTGGTCGCCACGACAGCGCCCTGTGCGGCGAGGCCCTCAAGAATGCCCTGATCGGTTGAGTATTGCCCGCTCTTGCCCTTGCGGCCGCCCTTATAGCCCAACTTGTCGAACAGGATGTTCCCCAGTTGCAGCGGGCTGCCGATGGTGAATTCCTGTCCACAAAGATCGAAGATCTCGCGTTCCAGCGAACCGATGGCGGTGGCGAATTCCGACGAGAGTCCCGCCAGCCGTTCGCGGTCCACGCGGATGCCGTGGCGCTCCATGCTGGCGACGACGGGGATCAGGGGGCGGTCGACACGTTCATAGACGCGGGTGCTGCCTTCCTCCGCCAGCCGTGGGCGCAATATGCGGTGAAGGCGCAGCGTGACGTCCGCATCCTCTGCCGCATAGCGGGTGGCGCGGTCCAGCGGCACTTCGCCGAAGGGAATCGCCTTCTTGCCGGTGCCGCAGATGTCCTTGAAGGTAAGCGTCGTGTGGCCAAGGTGCCGCGTGGCAAGCTCGTCCATCCCGTGCCCGCCGCCGATGCCTTCCTCGCTGCGCCCCGCGTCGAGGTCGAAGCTGATGATCATCGTATCGTCGATCGGCGCCACATGGATGCCGTTCCGCGCGAAGATGTTGATGTCGTACTTGGCGTTCTGCCCGACCTTCAGCACCGCGTCGCTTTCCAGCAGCGGCTTGAGCATGGCCAGCGCCTCTGCCTTGTCCACCTGTTGCGGCTTTTCGGCGAACATGTCGTTGCTGCCGTGGCCCAGCGGGATGTAGCAGGCATCATTGGGGCCAAGTGCAAGGCTGATCCCGGCAAGCTCCGCCCGCATGGCGTCGAGAGAGCTGGTCTCGGTATCGAAGCCGACGATGCGCGCGGCGAAGGCGCGGTCGATCCATTTTTGCAGTGCCTCTGCTGTCTGCACGCATTCATAGGCATCAAGATCGATCGGCGGCGCTTCGGGCAGGGGCTGGCGATTACCGCCGTGAGAAACCGGCGCGCCTGCCGTCACTGGCTTGGCCGGGTTGAGCTGCGTAGTGTTGGCAGGACTGCCCGTCCCGGCGCCAAGGCGGCGCAGCAGGCTGGTGAAGCCATGCTTGCCAAGAAATGCCGCCAACGGCTCCGGCGGGATCGTTTCCAGCTTGAAGTCCTCAAGCGGAATGGGAAGGTCGCAGTCCTCTTTCAATTGTACCAGCGCGCGGGAAAGCCGGGCCATCTCCGCCTGCTCGATCAGGCTTTCGCGCAGCTTCGATGGTTTCATTGCGGGCGCTGCGGCAAGCGCGGCCTCAAGGTTACCATGCTCCTGGATCAGCTTCGTTGCCGTCTTGGGCCCGATCCCGCGAATGCCGGGCACGTTGTCGACCGCATCCCCCATCAGCGCCAGGACATCGCCCACCAGTTCAGGCGGTACGCCGAACTTCTCGACCACCTCGGGAATGTCGATGCGCACGTTCTTCATGGTATCGAGCATGTCGATGCAGCCGCCGCCGCTTCCGTCGGCCTCTTCGGCGCATTTGCCTACAAGCTGCATCAGGTCCTTGTCGGACGAAACGATGGTGACGTCCCATCCGCGCCGCGTTGCCTCACGCGCATAGGACGCGATCAGGTCATCCGCCTCAAGATTGTCTTCCTCAATGCAGGGCAGGCTGAAAGCGCGGGTCGCATCTCGAATCAGCGGAAACTGGGGAATGAGGTCTTCGGGCGGCGGGGGGCGATTCGCCTTGTACTGGTCATAAAGGGCGTTTCGGAACGACGTGCTGCCCTTGTCCAGGATTACGGCAAGGTGCGTCGGACCGTCCGCCTTGTTCAGGTCATCGGCCAGCTTCCACAGCATGGTGGTATAGCCATAAACGGCCCCGACAGGCGTTCCTTCCGGGTCAGTAAGCGGCGGAAGCCTGTGATATGCGCGGAAAATATAGGCCGAACCATCGACGAGGTAGAGATGCTGCTTGGGCTCCATGCGGGGGTTGGTAGCAGCGTGAGGGCGGTGCGTCAGCCGTCAATGCGATTCGTGCGGCCGTACCGGCCCGCTTTCCGCAATTTTGACGAGTTGGACACGTCTTTGCCACAATTGAGGGCTAGGCCGTTCTTGGCGAAAACTGTGCCAATTTGCATTCAAATTGCGCACAAGCTGCGACTAGCGCTTGCATAGCCGTGCCAAGAACAGTAATTGACGGGCGAAGTCTACCGATGAGGTTGGCTTTCCGCACGGCCTTGCGCCGCGCGTGGTCCACTCGCTGTTCAAGGATAACATACATGCGCAAGATCATTCTCGCTGCTGCTGCTGGCGCCGCTCTCTCGCTCTCGGCTTGCTCGAAGCCTGCTGAAGAAGCCGCTGCTGACGCTTCGGACGCCGCTGCTGAAGCTTCTGACGCTGCCACCGACGCCGCTGCTGCTGCTTCGGACGCTGCTACTTCGGCTGCTACCGACGCTTCGGCTACTGCCGCTGCTACCGCCACCGACGCCGCTGCTGGCGCTTCGGCTGCTGCCACCGACGCTGCTGCTGCTGCTTCGGACGCCGCTGCTGCTGCTTCGGACGCTGCCAAGAAGATGTAATCTTCGCCGCAGGCGTATTACAGATTTGGGCGTGCAAACCTCGGTTTGCGCGCCCTTTTCTTTTTGGGGCATGGCCGTGGCGCCGCAAAGAAAAAGGGCAGGCCCTGAGGCCCGCCCTTTCCTTGATCTTGCGCTTGATCAGAAACGATAACCGACACCCGCCACTACCTGGTGACGATCGGTATCGATGTCGAAGCGACTGCTGTCCGGGATGTCCCGGGCAAAGTCGATTTCGCCCTCACTGTAGTTCGAGTAACGATACTCAAGCTTCACGAAGGCATTGGTGCCCAGCTTGTGCTCGACACCAGCACCGATACGGTAGCCGTCAGTGTCAAGGTGCTCGTTAAGGCTGGTCGAGCCATCGGTGCCTTGCACGTTATACCGGGCGTTGGTGTAACCGGCCTTGGCGTAAAGCAGCGTGGTTGGCGACGCGGCATAACCGATGCGCCCGCCAACATAGATGTCACGACCCGCATTCACGCGGCCGAGGTTGAAGACGTTGGGCTGGCTATTGTTGTTGTCCCACCCGGCGCTGCTGTCGGTGATCTCCGCTTCGGCGCCGATGATCATCTGGTCGCCTATTGCGAAGTCATAACCAATGCCGGCGCCATAGGTCACGCCATCGATCGATTGCTTGAGGTCGAGGTCATCGTCGAAATCCGCACTGCTGCCAGAGCGGTGGTTGTCGTAACCGATAAGCGCCTCGATGCGTGGACCCTCAAAGTTTGCCGCAGGTGTTGCCTTTTGGGCAAATGCGGCGGACGTAGTGGCGAGCGCGCTGCCAGCGACCAGGATAGCGCAGAACTTATGCATAATTAACTCCAATCAAACGCTTTCTGCCGTTCGTTGCGGCAGTCCGATCAGAATGGTTTGGAGTCAGCGGAGTTGCATGAACCTCAGACAACAAGCTGGTGTTGCGGTTGGGCAACAGTGGGGTCGCGCAAATTGACTATCGAATAACAAACGCTCGAACGCTTGAGATTAGGTTTGCAGGCTCCGGCGTTTCAACGCGCTGTCAGGTAGTTCCGGCTTGCTGCCTCGATCTGATACCCATCCAGCACGGTGCGGGCGATGTTGGCGATGCGGGCGTCGCGGTTGGGCTTGCCGCCCTGGCCGGTGACATAGATCGCTACGGCCAGCACGCGGCCGTCGGATGTTTCGATGAAGCCTACGTCGCTGGACGTGTTGTTGAGCGTGCCGGTCTTGTGGGCGACGCGCACACCGGCGGGCATCATGCCGGGAATGCGGTGCTTGCCCGTTATGCAGCGGCTCATGGCGCCGATCAGTACGTCGCGGCTGGACGGGCTGAGCCAGTCGCCGCGGCGCAGGCCGGTCAACAGACGGATCATCGCCATTGGCGTAGTGCTGTCGCGCACGTCCACGGTCCTTGCCGGGTCGAATTCGCCATCGTCGCGCACCAGCGTGGCAATGTCGCGGTCAAGGCGCATACCGCTGATCCCGGCGCGGCGGATCCAGCTGTTGACCGCCTTTGGCCCGCCGACCACGGCAAGCAGCGCGTCGGTCGCCGGGTTGCTGCTGCGGGTGATGGTAAGCTCGATCAAAGTGCGGGCGGAATATCGTGTGCCGGGCTGCACCGGCGCCTTGGCCCCCGCGAACTTGGGAGAGTTCATCGGCACCATCAGCGGGAATTCGTCGGTCAGCTTCCACTTGCCCTGGTCCACGCCTTCCAAGAAAGTCGCGACGATCGCGATCTTGCTGGTGCTGGCCATGGGGAAGGGCTGGTCGCCAAGAACGGAAACGGGGCGTCCGGTAGTCAGGTCCATCGCGGCCACGCCAATTCGGCCTTGCTGAGAATTGGCAACCGAGGCGACAAGCGTATCGAAAGTCGTGTGGACAGGCGGCTGGCGGACTTCCGTGCCCAGCGCATTGTCGAAGACCTTCTCAAGATCGTCGGCGCGTGCGGAAGGGCTGGGCGTAACGAGCGAACTCGCCACTGCCAGCATGCCGAGGATACGGCCAAGGACCTTGATGTTTGCACCCGACTTCACAGGATTTTCATGACCCCTGTTGGCTTTGCGACCGAATAACCCGATTTTCTGCTCCACGGCAAATCTCGCCGCGACGAATTGCCGCTAGCTTGCGGGTAAATGCACTATTGC
>JBEVKC010000072.1:0-17188 GCA_040509895.1 Novosphingobium sp.
GCGCCCAGAATTCTTCTCCCTTGAGTATCGCCGGGATGTGCTTCGCCTTCTGCTCGGGCGTGCCGAATTCAAGGATCACGGTTGCGCAAGGACTGAAGGTCGGTACCGAAAAGCGCGACGGATATTCGTGACCCGCCAACTCCTCGTTGAAAGCCCGGTTATGTTCGGGGGTCAGGCCTTGGCCACCGTATTCCCTGGGGAAGCAAATCCCGGCAAAGCCACCGTCGAAAAGCTTGCGCTGCAAGGCGCGGTCGCGCCCCACGGCTGTCAGTTCTTCCTCGTCATTCTCACAGTTCTGGTCGACGTCCCACGGCTGGATCGGGCCGAGATTGGCCTTGATCCAATTACGCGCGCGCAGCCGGAAATCCTCGACGCTCTCCATCGCCTCACTCATGCCGCGTTCTCCGCTTCGATCTGTATCCGCGCCAATAGCCGCCGATGCTCGGCCGGAGTCCCATAGAGCAGGCGGTTCAGCGACACGCGGCGCAGGTAGAAATGCAGGTCGTGTTCATAGGTGACACCGATGCCTCCGTGGAGCTGGACGCATTCTTGCGCCAATTCCGGGCCCCGCTCGCCGATGTACGACTTGGCAGCGCTTGCACTCTCGGCTGCCATGGGTGTCTGGTCTGCGACAGCCTCAGCGGCCGCGTCGCCGACAGCATGGCTCGCTTCCAGCCAGGACTTCATGTCGGCGAAACGGTGCTTGAGAGCCTGATAGGAAGCGAGGGCGCGGCCGAAAGTATAACGGTCGAAGGCCCAGTCCACGGTCATCTGGAAGGCAGCGTCCATCGCCCCGACCGCTTCGGCCGAAAGGATCACGCAGGCGTTCTGGACCTGGCGGGCAACTTGCGCTGCGGCTCGCCCATAGTCGCCGACCAGCGCGTCTGCCGGTACCCGCACGTTATCAAACGAGACCGCGCCGAAGCGCCGCGTCACGTCTAGGCTCTTCAGGGCTTTGATCTCGATGCCGGGCGCGTTCGCAGGAACGAGGACCTGGGTCATGCCACCGTTGCTGCGGCCGGTGACGAGCAGGTAAGCGGCTTGGCCTGCGGATTCGACCGGACGGAGCACACCATCGATGACCAAGTCGTCGCCGTCGCGGCGGATAGAGATGCTGGCCTCCTCGGTCCTTTGCCATGGGGCGAAGCCGAGACAGCTCGAAGCGGTGACCGCACCGGTCAAGATCTCTCCGAGCGCCGCGCGCGGTAAGTCGCCCACCTGCCCGGTCAGCGCCGATGCGACTACGTTGCAATCGACCAGAGGCCCGGGTGCGGCGTGGCGGCCGAATTCATAGGCTATCATCGCCAGATCGACCGCACCGCGTCCACTGACGCTGCCCCCACCGTCGTCCTCCGCGACCAGCATCATCGTCCAGCCAAGCTCGGCTCCCGCCGCCCAGTAGGCGGGCTCGAAGCCGGCAGGAAGATGGCGAAGTTCCTTGCGTTGGTAGTTGAGCGGAACCCGATCACTCAAGAACCGGGCGGTCGTATCGCGGAGCAATTCCTGATCCGACGACAATACATGCCACATTTTTGTTCTCCGCTCCCAATCAGTTATTCGGCCGATGTTATCAGCGGCGCACCAAACCACGCGGTTGCACGACTCCCAAGTCAAGGTGAGTGACGACCCCAGGGGCGGCGTCGCAGACCTGCGGCACCACCGTGCATCCGACAAGCCCCGTCCACGGAAGGCCGAGGAAGGGATGGCGCCCATCGGCATCTTCCATCGCCATGAGGTGACATTCAAGCGGCGGATCGCCTTTGATCCGCACCCGGTATTTGGCCTCACCCTGCTCCCATAGCGGATCAAGGTCTTCGCCGAGCTGCCAGTAGAAGTGATAGACGATAAGCGGCGCGCCATCGACCCAGGCAGTCCACTCGTAGTGCTGACCGCCAACGGTCCCGGCCTTCACCTCGCCGTAAAGGTGCTTGATGTCCTTCTTTGCTTTGGACACCTCGAACTTGACGGTGACCTTCTCGATCTCCTTGCCCAGTCCCTCGGCGATCATCGCCATGCTGGAGTAGAAATGCTTGTAGGTCTCCGGGGAACGGCGCGGGTTGGCGAGCAGTTCTTCCGGATCGGCGCCGAAGCCCATGATCTCGGTATAGATCATAGGGTTACGAACCTTGTCGATGATTTCGGCAACTTCAATGCAGTCGATCCGGTTCATCAGCCGGGCGAGCGTTAGCGGCAGGATGTCGCCAGCATAGCCCGGGTGAATGCCGCAGCCGTGGAACGAGCTGTTACCTTCGGCGCAGGCGGCCTCAACTCGCGCGGTCTCCTCGGGCAGCCACTTGTTCGGCAGGAACGGGCCCGCGGGCGAGACAACGTTCTTGCCCGAAGCCAGCAGGCGGCAGACCTGGTCGAGCGGCGGGGTCATCATGCTCGGCGCGAAAAGCACGCAGTCGGCGTCCATCGCCTCAATTGCTGCTATATCATCGGTCGCCAGCACGCCCGTCTTGGGCAAGCCGACGAGGTCACCGGCGTCCTTGCCGACCTTCTCCGGGTCGGTGACGTAAACGCCCACCAGATCAATCACTGGGTTCTCGATGAAATGCTTGAGCGCCGCGGAGCCGACCGTTCCGGTGGCCCACTGGATGACACGGGACTTCTTCTCGGACATGGATTTCTCTCCGATTTCTTTGTTCTGGCAATCAGTTCAGGCTGCGGATTTGGCCGCCATCGACGCGATAGTTGGCCCCAGTTATAAAGCCGGAAAGCGGACTGGCGAGCATGCAGGCGACCATGGCCAGCTCCTCAGGCCTGCCCAGTCGGCCGGCCGGCGGCATGTCGAACACCTTTTCGGAAGCGAAGCGATCGCTCACTTCCTCGAACGACATGTCGGGATTGCCGAACTTCTGCCGCCCGAACCTCAGCAGCCCATCGACCATGATGATCCCGGGCGACAGGATGTTGGCCGTGACGTTCACGCCTTTCAGTGACCCTGCGAGGCTGACGGTGAAGTTGTTGAGTGCCGCCTTGGCCGCCGAATAGTCGACCCCCATGTTGTTGGGCTGGACGGCAACGGCGCTCGACACGTTGATGATCCGCCCGAACTTCGCAGCCACCATGTCAGGAACGGAAAGCTGGCACAGTTGCACGGCGCCGAGTGTGTTGGCCTTATAGTTGGAAATGAAGTCGGCGATGGCGATGTCTGCCGGGGCCTTTGACGTGTTGCCTTCGGAATTGCCGCCTGCATTGTTGATCAGAATCTCGATGTTTCCGCCCAGCGCGGCCACAGCCTCTGCATGAACAGCCTCGGCACCGCCGTCGCTCTGGAGTTCGCCGATGGCGACACCGGCAGCGCCGATGCTGTTTGCGATTTGCTCAGCGCGTTCGCGGTTGCGACCGTGGACGACCACGCTGGCACCCTCTTCAGTCAACATCCGGACAATCGCCTCGCCAATGCCGCTGCTGCTGCCCGTGACCAGCGCGCGCCGGCCTTTGAGTTTCAAATCCATTCCATGCTCCCAGTCAATTTTGACGCCCCGGTGTCGGTGCGCGTACATTTCCACCGGCGTCTGGTTCGCCTCAAAACATCATGGCCTGCGGCTGAGGTATATTCCCATATGGGGATACCTCTGAGGCCCCGCGATGGACGAGCAAACGCCTGTTTTGGCCGCTGGTAAATCCGGCAGCTAAGGCTTCGTAGCTGCTGGTGTCCGCGATGGTACGGAAGCGACAGGCAATGCACGGCGTCGGAACCAGAAGCTCCAAACCGTCAGGCTGCCAAGGAGAGTAAGCGCAAGACCTGATACGGTCATGACCAGCCGGTAGGCGAACCCACCGACCTTCGCCGCGTGCAGCGGATAGAGCAGGTTGTAGCCGCGCACCTGCGGCGGCAGCGCCAATGCATCGCGCACATCGACGAGCCGGGCCGTATCCGCCGCAAAGTAGAGTGTTGTACGACCGTTGGGCAGCCATTCGGCCGGCTGTTTCATGCGCAGGGCGATAAGGCCGTTGTCCTTGCGCGGCAGGGATAGCACGCGGAACTCGGCGTCAGGAAACTTCTCGCGCGCGGTGCGCACCATCGTCGCCCAGTCGAGTTGCTCCGCAATTTTGGCCTTGATAGGCTTTGGCGGTTTCATCACCCTGGCTATCGTCGCGGGAGCCGTGGGGCCGAGCACCAGCGCGGTCGTCGGCCGAAAAACCATGGTCACGCCGGTATAAAGTGACAGCATCAACAGCGGTGCCACAACAATACCGAGATCGCGGTGCTGACGCAGGATCGCCGAGCGCGTCATGCGTTTGGGCCAGAGGCGGAACTCGAAAGTCTTGCGCGTGCGCCACCACAGGATTGCGCCGCTTACCACGAAGAACAGGCCGCACAGGCCGGCCACCCCGATCACCGTCTCGCCGCCGTCTCCAGCGAAAAGGTGGTGATGGAAATCGAACAGCCAGAGTTCAGGCCGCTCCCACTGGCTCTGCCACTGGACAACGATCGTGCCCGCCTGGTCAGCATAGGCACCAGCATCGTCCTTGAAGCTCAGACGGTGCAGACCGAAGTTTTCGCTAGCGAAGATGATGCCTTCCGGCCGGGCGCCCGGCGCATCCATGATCCGCGTCACCGTGGCGGCAACGGCAGCCGTGTCGGTCACCTGTGCGTCGGACGCATGCGGGAGGCGGACCCAGGCGTCCTTGTGGACGAGGATCGCGCCGGACAGGCCGAGCAACGCCAGCAGCAGGCCAATCAGCCCACCGGTCCAGCGATGCAGGAGATCGAGAGTCTTCAGAAGCGGCAATCCTTCCTAGAAACGATAGTCCCAGGTCAGCGCGAAGGTCCGTCCGCGACCGGCGAAGATGGCGAGCGGGTCCGTCGGCAGGCGCGTGTCGCTCGAATAGTCGATGTAGAACTTGTCGAACAGGTTCGCGACGCTGAACGTCAGCGCGCCGATGCCTGTCTGGTAGCGGACGCTGGCGTCGGTGACGTTGTAGCCTCCGAAATTGTTGCGCTGGTCGGGCTGCGGCTTGCCAGCGTCGGCGTGGAATGTTCGCGACAGGTAGAACTGCGTTTGGATAAGCGCAGATACAGGGCCGCGGTTGAAGTTGGCGGACAGGTTGACGCGGTCGGGTGAGATGTTGACCCCGTCGAGATCAGTATCGACAATTCCATCGGGAGCGTTGCGCGTCGCATCGCTGTCAAAGCGGCCGGTGATATGGGCATATCCCACGCCGAGCTTGAGCCCGTCGATCGGGGTCTCAGTGCGCATGTTGATCTCGAGGCCCTGGATCTCGACGCGCTGGCGCTGGACGTCGAAATTGCGGTCTGCGCCCTGGATGAGAAGCTGGCCCTTGTCGCTTGACGACCAGAAATAAGCGACCGAGGCGTCGAGCGGTCCGCGCGTCAACTCAACGCCGATTTCACGGTTGTTCGAGACGATCGGTTCGATGTCGAGGTAATTGTCGATGACGACGCCGGGCGTGTTGATTGCTCGCGTAATACGACCAATGTCAGGCATGGTGAAGCCTTCGGTATAGCTCGCATAGGCGCGGATTCCGTCCCACGGCTCGACGATGATGCCGCCGTTCAGCAGCAGGTCGTCAAACTTGGGCTTGCCGCCGGAGACGGCAACTCCGCCGAAGGTTGCCGGATTGGTGCCGACCGCGGTGGTCGAGGCCAGGGTATGGAAATCGTCGATCTTGATTGTGACATTCTCCCAGCGACCACCGCCGGCCAGACGGACCTTGCCGTCGAGCAGCTTGAGGTTGAGCTGGGCGAATGGGGCAAGGCTCTGGAAGTCGCTTCGCGGCACCCAGACGCGATTCGTAGCGATCAAGGCCTGCTCGGTCTTGTCCCACAGTCCATCAAAGCCAATCACCGTGTTGAGTGCGCCGAACAGGGTGCGCTCATAGCTGAACTTGGCGCCGTACTTGCGCGAGCGGTTCTGTGACTGATCGAACAGCGTGCCGATCGGTGCGATTGTCGGGTCTTGGAAAGTCGCCTGTGTCGCAACCTCACCACCGAATGTGTCACGCGTGCGATTGTAGAATACCTGGCTGACGAAGTTGCCACCCCACAGATCCCCGTCCGTGTATGACAACGCTACGCTTTCTGTGCGGCTGGCGGCAGCCTTGCCCGGAGGCGTTCCGGGCACAGCCGTGGTCGGTACGTCGCTGAGCGGGCTGTTCAGCGGGCGCCGGATACCTGGCGACGCAATGAAATCGCCATCGCTCTTGAGCTCGAAGCGGTTGGCGATAAGGTCGAAGCGGCCGGTGGCCGAGACCGCATAGCCCAGCCGCGCGAAGAAGTTGGTCGTCTTCGAATCTTGCGTCTCGCCCTGCGTCAGATTGAGGCCCGCGCGCCGACCTTGACCGTCGTAGTACACGCCGCGCTTTTCGTAAGTGGCACCGATTGTCGCGTCAAAATCCCTAGTCTTGTACTGGAGAAGGCCGCCTGCCTTCCCACCAAAGCCGTCGCTGTGAAACTCGTCATCGGCCGTGCCCTGCAGCAGGACGCGTCCGGTGATCCCCTCTTCCTTCGGCGCCCCGACCGTAACCTGATTGACGATGCCGCCGGTGCCTCCGATGCCCTGGAGCGCGTTTGAGCCGAAGATTACCTCGACCCGGTCGATGAAAAAGCTGTCGATGGTAAAGCCGTCGCGGCTGCCGTCGCGCATCGGCGTCGACTGCGGGATGCCGTTGATTGCATAAAGCGGCGAACGGCCGCGCAAAGTCTCTCCCGCGCCTGACAGCTTCTGACGGGTCGGTGAGAATGAGGGCGTTAGAGCGGCGACCGCGTCGGTGACCGATCCCGAGATAGTCACCTGCTGGTCAAGTATGTCCTTGGTGATGACATTGATGGTTAGCGGCAGCGCATTGATCGGGAGTTCGCTGCGCGCGGCAGTAACGACGATTTCACTGTTGGGGCTGTCCGCTTCCTCAGCAAAGGCCGGCGCCGACAAGGCGGCACTGAGCGCGAGCGCGGACGATGCGAGAAAAACATGCTGCATGACGGGACCCCCGAAATATTGGGGCCCGCCTAAACGCACCAAAATACTAATGCAACCCATTATCAATAATGGCCGGGATCCTGCGTTACAGCCAAGGAGTGGATGAATGTAAGGCGACCCGTGGAAATCTCGCCACCAGCGGGAACGTCCGTTTTATCGGCGAAGTCCCATTGAAACGAGATGTGGTCATCCTCATCATCGTTTAGGCGGGCCGGGCCCCTCTGGCGATCGTTTCGGCGGTTGTGATGTCGGACCGCATCGGGTTTGGCTCGATGCAGGTCGGTTTTTCGTGATGTCCGATCGAGTCATTGACACAGGAGTCCTGATTATGACCAACTCCGGAGTTGGAATGCCTTGTCCCGTCTGTGCCGTTCCGCTGGTGATGAGCGAACGGCAAGGCGTCGAGATCGACTATTGTCCTCAGTGTCGCGGTGTCTGGCTCGACCGCGGCGAACTGGACAAGATTATAGAACGTAGCAGCCGTGATGCCGCTCCGCAGCAGGCTGCACCGCGTTCGGCACGTCCTGCAGATGGTAGCTGGGATCATCAGCCAGGCTATGGCCAAAAGCCCCAAAAACGCCGTAAATCCTTTCTCGAAGAACTCTTCGATTAGGCTTTGATAGGCAGAAGGTAGCGCTGCCCGAGAATTGGTCTGCGCCGCCGCTTGGAACACCGTGCAGATCGACGAAAGCTTCGAGACACTCATTGACGGTTAAGGGAGCGAGCCCGATGGCATTGGATGACGATCTGTACTCCATTGAGGATGACTTCTGGCTGCGCGGCAACCCCTAGCGAGCATGCCCATTAGCTCTCGACTTTCCACCAAGCG
The DNA here is from genome assembly GCA_040509895.1 of Novosphingobium sp. Lineage (GTDB taxonomy): Bacteria > Pseudomonadota > Alphaproteobacteria > Sphingomonadales > Sphingomonadaceae > Novosphingobium. Next base: position 7,780 of record JBEVKC010000072.1, read on the forward strand.
ACTTGGAAACGGGTGGGTGCGAGCGCTTTTCGGCGTCGTAATCGTGGGAGCGCTAATAGTGTCGCTTGCTCTCGTGCAGGGAGGCATTCTCCAACTCGCCCCACGGGATATTGCGCAACCCCTTCCACCGCTCACCCCGAAGGTGGACCAGGTTTATCGCGGCCCGATCTTTGTAGAGCCAGTGCCCGTTCGGGTGGTGCAGGCGACCATGGCAAGCGACGCTGCCATCCAGACTGGCACCTTGAAATCCCGCCCCAGACCGGCACCCGCAACCCGCAAACCAAAGCTCAAGCCGACGCAGGCTCAAGTCGTGGAATCTGCCCCAAAAGCACCCGGCCCGCCTGTTGAGACATGCGAAGGGATGGAGGGTATGGATCTTGCCAGGTGCATGCGGCCGCAAATCCTCGAAGCTGATCAGCAGCTTCGCACTGCCTATGATGACGCGTTCAGAGCGGGTGTGAAGAGGCGCGAACTGCTCACCTATCGTCGCCAATGGTCAAAGCTGCGGAAGCGGGCAAATTCCGACCCCCGCAGTGTCCTGGTGGGCTTTCGCGAGATCGCGCAACAGCTCGATGCAGCGCGCACGGGCATCCACCAGGAACAAAGCGAATGACGGTTTTCAGGAAATGCGCGCGCCGTGCCCAATGACCGATGAGTCGGTGCGGAGCAGTCACAATGCCCTACCCCCCCGCTCATCCGCCGCTACTTCGTCACGCCCGAGCAGGCGACATCTTACTAGGTCGGCATGCAGCGCATCCTGGCGCTGCGCGAAAAGGCACGGACCGCGCTTGGTATAACCAGCGGATGTCCCACAAGAGCGTGCTCGGGCGGATCGATACCGTTGCCGGTGCTTGAGACGCAGGTCGACCGCTGGATCACAGCGTCCGTCTGATCGCGCGGCAGGAGCAGCATGAGCACTTGCCGAACAAGCCTCCGATGTTCACGATACTGTGAAAGATCGATCTGGATCGACCCAACAATGGGAATGCGCCTGAATGCAGCATCATCGAGAAGACCGGGTTCTGATCGAAGCTGATGGCGCGGTCCGTATCATTTCATTGAACCGGCCAGAAAAACTGAACGCCGCGGACCTCACTCTCCAGCAGCAACTTCTTGCCCGCTTGCAGGCGGTCGCGGCGGATCGCGAGGTCCGGGCAGTGATTATTACCGGCGCCGGCAGAGCCTTCAGCGCCGGAGGCGACCGGTCGCTGGCCGAAGCGGCCGCGCAAGGACGTATGCCGCACCAGGCAGAACTGAGCGGCATTCAGGTGGAAACAAATCGCTGTCTCCTTTCCCTGGATGTGCCTGTGATCGCAGCTGTGAGGGGGGCGGCCGTGGGGTTCGGGGCGGGATTGGTGGCAATGTGCGATCGAGTTGTGATGAGTGAGGACGCCTTCCTCTCCGATCCTCACGTTCACTACGGACTACCGCCATCTCCCGCGACAGAAGTCATCTGGCCTATGCTGACATCACCGGCGATCGCGAAGGAACTGCTGATGACTGGCCGTCGGATTCCAGCCAAGGAAGCAGTCGCGATTGGTCTCGCGAGCTGCCTCTGTCCGATTGGTGAAGAACTGGCCACCGCGCGCGAGATTGCGGCTGGATACCTGGATCTGCCGCCCGCTGGCGTGGCTGCCGCAAAACGAAGCGTGAACGGGCCGATCCTTGAGCGCATACTCGCAATATCCGCAGCCGCCGAGGCGAAGAGTTGAAGATCATCGATTTAAGCTGCGACGTTGCAGGGCGTTTCGCTGCGAGGCTTTTCGCCCTGGCTGGTGTCGAGGTTTATCGGCCCGTTACGCCCGTGCCGGACGACAACTACGCCAGATATCTGGATGCTTTGAAGACGCCCCTCGCATTGGAGGATATCCCGCACCTGCTTGCAGATGCCGATGCGGTTTTCACAAGCTTCGATCGCGGTCGGTGGCTCGGACTGGCGGAGAGCCTCCACGTTCCGGCGAGCGTTGTGCAACTAACTACATCTACCTTCGGCAGCACTGGGCCTTACTCGACGTACCGAGGCGGACCGCTGGCCGGCTGGGCGGCAGGGGGCTATTTTGCGATCACTGGTGAGCCGGATCGTGAACCGCTGATCGGGCCGGAATATTTGTGCGAGTATGTCGCCGGCTACACCGCCGCGATCGCGGTCGAGGCAGCGATTCTGGCGCGAGAACGCACAGGCCACGGCGCGCACGTTGATATCAGCGCCATGGAATCGATGCTGGGCGTTCACCAGTCCACATTTGCCCGTGTCGCTGCTGGCCTCGGTCGCCAACGCACCGGCCGCTACACGGAAGTCTACCCGTTGGTCGTGCTGCCCTGCCGCGATGGACACATCTCGTTGGGGGTCGTGACGGATGCCGAGTTCGACAAGCTCTGCATGGCGATGGGCCGCCCGGAGCTGGTGGTGGATAGCCGTTTTAGCGACGCAAGAGCGCGCTGGGATCATTGCGACGAACTCGATCGCGAACTGGATAGCTTCCTTCGTTTGCATGACGGAGCGGAACTTGCCGAAATGCTGCAGGCTCACGGACTTGCTGCGGCGAAGATCGCCGATGTCGCCGACTTGCTCGCCAATCCTCAGTTGAGGCATAGGGGCTTCTGGCAATACTCTCTTGGCCAGGCGATGCCTGGAAACCCTATTCCGGGCCCACGCCGGTTCGCCAACGCTTCCAGAAAGCCGCGCACCACACCCCCTCTTTGCATTCCCGCCACGACTGCCGAAGTGCAACTACCGCTCGAAGGGACCGTGGTGCTTGATTTCACAGCATTCTGGGCCGGGCCCAGTGCGACACGGAACCTTGCTGATCTTGGCGCGACGGTGATCAAAGTCGAGCGGCCGGGTTCGAGGATCGACGTCGCGACGGACAAGATCACCGGTCCCGCGCAAATCGTCGAGCATCTCTATCACTGTAAGATGAACCGCCATAAGCTCAGTTTCGCTGCCGATCTTGGATCTGAGGACGGCCTCGCTGCCATATGCTGGCTGGCGCGCAATGCTGATGTCATCGTCGAGAATTTCCGGCCCGGCGTAGCGGAAAAACTCGGAATTGGTCCGTCGGTCCTGTGTCGCGACGATCCGGGCCTCATCTATGTCTCACTTTCCGGTTTCGGGCATGATGGCCCTTGGTCCAATTGGCGTTCCTACGGACCGACGATCGAGGCATCGTCATCAATCGAGGCGCGGACCGGTTACCGAGGTGGCGAACCACTGCGTCTAGGACATACTTTGCCGGATGGCGTCGGCGGATTGGCGGGAACACTCGCTGCCCTTAGGGGGCTGCGCGAACGCGCTGCTGGAGGTAGCGGCGGCTGGTACGATCTTTCACAGCTCGAAACTTACGTTGCGCTTAGCGGCGAGGAAATGCTGTCACACGCCACCCTTCAGCGGATCGGCAATCGCTCTCGCTCAGGGGCGATTCAGGGCGCTTTTCCGGCGATGGGAGAGGATGAATGGGTTGCCATTCGCCTGGCAGATCGTGCTGATGTCTTGGCCTTTGCAGCGATCACCGGTCTGGATGAGGTCGCCGATCTGGCAGATCAAGAGCAACGTGACGAGGATCGCATAGAGGCGATCATCTCCGCTTTGACCCGTGTGCGCAGCAGAGAGGAAATCGTCAGGCTGCTTCAGAACGGCGGGCTGGAAGCGTTCCCGATACTCAGGCCCGACGAATTGCCCGATGATCCGCATCTGCGCGACCGGGATTTTCTTGTCGACATAGAACTGGGCGTCCGCCGGGTGACTTTACCCGGCACGCCATTGCAGGCCGAGCCCGCACTCGCCGATCCACAGGGCCAAGCACCGCTATTCGACGAGCATCGATCGATTTTGTTGTCAGCTCGCCGGCATGGGAGCCAGTAAGGAAGGAGGAAATGAGCCCGCCAAGCTACGCCGGCAAATTTGGCGTGGATATTGAAAAGCCCCAGAACCACAGGTTCCGGAGCTTCCCACTAACAGATTATGCTCTGCGAGGAATCAGAACGGAATGTCGTCGTCGAGATCGTCGGCGAAGCCGCCGCGCTGGCCGCCGCCCGAGGAGCTGCCACCCGAGGAGCTTCCACCCGAAGAGCCGCCGCCCCAGTCGTTGCCCCCGCCCGAACGGCCACCGCCGCTGAAGCCGCCACCCGAAGAACCGCCTTCGTTCCAGGCACCACCAGAACGCTGGCCGCCGCCCCCCGGCGCGCCATCGAGCATGGTCAGCACACCGCCATTGCCGCCTACCGAGATTTCGGTGGTGTAACGGTCGTTACCCGACTGATCCTGCCACTTGCGGGTGCGTAGCTGGCCCTCGATGTAAACCTTACTGCCCTTTTTCAAAAAGCGCTCGGCCACGCCGACAAGGCCGTCGGACTGGAGAACGACGGAGTGCCACTCTGTGCGCTCCTTCTTCTCGCCGGTTTGCTTGTCCTTCCAGCTTTCGGACGTGGCGATGCGCAGGTTGGCGATGCGCCCGCCGTTCTGGAACGACTTCACCTCGGGGTCCTGGCCGAGATTACCGACCAGAATGACCTTGTTGACGCTGCCTGCCATCGAATCGCTGTCCTTATGAAAATCGCGGCTCTGGGTAACGAAAGGGTAGCGCAGCGGCTATCCCGCCGCGCGTCTTTTTCCCCACCGCGTTGAAACGGTCAGAGACCTGCAGCCACCGCCGCCCAATAGGTCACGCCCGCCGCAACGTAGGCCAAGCCAAACAGGTAGGCCAGCATGAACACCGGCCACTTCCACCCGTTGGTCTCCCTGCGAGTGACGGCGATGGTCGACATGCACTGCGGGGCGAAGACGAACCATGCGAGGAAGGCCAGCGCCATCGGCAGGGTCCAGCTCGCCTTGAGCTGGTCACCAAGCGCCATGGCTTGCTTGTCCTCGTCATCGGCGGCAACGGCATAGGTCGTCGCCAGTGAGCTGACGGCAACCTCGCGCGCAGCCATGGCAGGGATCAGGGCCAGCGCCATGTCGCGGTTGAAGCCGATGGGTTCAACCACCACGGCAAGGCCATTGGCGATCTTGCCGGCGAACGAGGCGTCGACCTGGTTCTCACCCTCACCCGCGCGCGGGAAGCTGAGGAGAAGCCACAGCACCACCGTCACCGTGAAGATGATCGTGCCGGCGCGGCGCAAGAATATCCAGGCGCGCTGGAACAGGCCGATGGCAAGGTCCTTCACGACGGGAAGCTGGTACTTCGGCATTTCCATGATGAAGCCGCTCGCCGCGCCCTTCGTCACAGAGCGGCGCAGCACCAGCGCAACAATCATCGCACCCAGGATGCCCACCACATAAAGTGCGAACAACACCAGTCCCTGCAACCCGATACCGCCGCCGACATTGGCATTGGGGATGAAGGCAGCAATGATGACGGCATAGACGGGAAGCCGCGCCGAACAGGTCATCAGCGGGGCAATCAGGATTGTCGTCAACCGGTCCTTGGGATCGCTGATGCTGCGGGTCGCCATGATGCCGGGAATGGCGCAGGCAAAGCTGGACAGCAGCGGAATGAAGCTGCGGCCGGAAAGACCGACATAGGCCATCATCCGGTCCATCAGGAAGGCGGCGCGGGCCATATAGCCGGATGCCTCCATCGCCAGGATGAAGAAGAACAGGATAACGATCTGTGGCAGGAAGACTACCACCGATCCGACGCCGGAAAGGATGCCATCGGTGATCAAATCGCGCAGCAGGCTGGGCGGCATGATTGCGATGACCTGCTCTGTCAGCCACCCCACCACGCCTTCCAGCGCATCGGCGAAAGGTGTCGCCCAGGCGAACACGGCTTGGAACACCACAAACAGCAGCGCGAAAAGGATGATCGGGCCCAGCCACGGATGGAGAAACACCCGGTCGAGCTTTGAATGGAGGCGATGCCGCGCGGTCTCGGAAACGATCGCGCCGTCGGCGATGGCATGGGCGGACACGCGCCGTTCTGGCAGCGTTACATGCGGGTGGCGGGGTTCGGCCTCGCGAGCCTCTGCCACTTCGATAGCGGCGGCCAATTCATCCAGCCCCTTGCGGCGCACGGCCACCGTCGGGATCACGGGCACGCCCAGCGCGCTTGCCAGCGCGGCGGGATCGATCACCAGTCCGTCACGCTCGGCAAGGTCCACCATGTTGAGCGCGACGACGGTGGGACGGCCCAGCTCCAGCACTTCCAGCGCAAAGACAAGGTGCTGTTCAAGGTTCGATGCGTCGAGCACCACGACCAGCACTTCGGGAGCTGCCTCTCCCGGAAACTCGCCAAGGATGACCTTGCGGGTCACTTCCTCGTCCGGGCTGGTCGGGTTAAGGCCATAGCTGCCCGGAAGGTCGGTCAGTTCCACCGGCTCGCCCGAGGGCAGTACCAGTCTGCCCGCCTTGCGCTCCACGGTCACACCGGGATAGTTGGCGATCTTCTGCCGCGCGCCAGTCAGCGCGTTGAAAAGGGCGCTTTTGCCGGCGTTGGGATTGCCGACAAGCGCGGCGCTGCGATGACGGCTCATGCCAGTTCTTCCACCAGCATGGCACGGGCATGAACGCGGCGGAGGGCCACTGTCATGCGGCCGATGCTGATCGCAATGGGATCGCTCCCGACAAAAATGCCCCGATGGGCGACCGAAACACGCGCACCTTCGTCAATTCCCAACGCGCGCAGGCGCTGCGCTTCTTCGTCTACTAGAGACGACCAGTCGACAGCGATTATACGCGCTGGAAGTCCGATGGGCAGGCGGTCGAGTGTCATGGAAGCGCGCTGCCAGAACGTCCTATTTTTTGCAAGTCATTCGCATTATTAGCGCGTGGGATAGCGCAGGCGGCCCAGCAGGCGGACCATGCTGAACCGCTCTTCGGCAGGCCGCAGCATCCGTGCCTTGGCCTTCTCGAACCGCATCACCTCGTCGATCCGCCTGTCCAGGAAAGCGCGCGTCTCGGCCTTGCCCTCGCTATGGTCATCGGCAAAAACCGCCAGCGTTGCCGCATAGATGCCGGAAAGCGTCGCGCGCTTTGTGTAGTGGTTATAGTCGGTCGCGGTATCGCCCGCGAGACGCCACATGACGTCGGCGCTCTGCCAGCCGCGGCGCAGTGACGCACTCACGTTTTGCGGCATCGCCATGATGGCAAGCGCGCGCTTGAGCGCCTCTTCCTTACCGGCCAGGGCATCGAGCCGGAACTGGACGAGCCGGCGGATGCGTTCTCGGATCGAAACGCCTTCCAGCGATTCGGTTGGCACCGCCGCTGCCATCGCGGCATCGATAGAGGCAATCCAGGCGGCGATCATGTCAGTCGCCCTACCCTCGAACGCGATCCTGGCGACGTTCGGATCGACACCCCGCGCGGCCGCAGCATTCTTTACCGCCTCCTCGCTCCAGCCGTCGAACACCGCACTAGCAGCGATGTCGCCAGCCAGTTCCAGCCGAAGCTCGTCAAGGGTCATGTCGGCTATGGCGGGGGTTACCGGTTTCATGGGGCGACTGTCAGAACGAGGGGCCGTAGGTGGGCTTGTTGTTCTGCCCGGCGGCGCGAGGCTTGGCGTTTTCCTCGATTATGGCGACGAGCTGGCTGCCGTCGCCATCCAGCTTGGCATAGTCGCGCGCGGAGCGGCCCGAATTGTCCGCCTTGTCCGGATTCGCGCCCGCCTTCAGCAGGATTCGCATCATCTCTGTCTGGCGGCGGTGCACGGCTGAAATCAGCGGAGTTTCGCCAGCATCATTGGACTCATCGATGCGCGCCTTGTTGGAAACCAGCAACTGGGCGCCTTCGACGAAGCCAAGGTCGGAGGCGATCACCAGCGGCGTGCGGCCGCGAACATCCTTGATGTTGGGATTGGCACCTTTGCCCAGCAGGAAGGACATCCATGTGGTATCCCGCCGCGCTGTCACGACATGCAGCGCCGTCTCTCCGCTGGTAACGTCGCGCGTATTGATAACCGTCGTGCCGGCCCCCTCGAGCATGGTGTTTACCTTCTCGGCGTCCTTCTTCTTCACCGCCTCAAGGAACCTGTATCCGATAGAGAACTGCGCCTGCGCGGGCGTGGAAACCATCATCAAACCAGCCGCCATGGGCAGCAGGAAATGCGCTGCCCGAATCAACCTCGACACTTGCATGATCCTCCTGTTCGACCAGTTCGCAGGTCAACCCTGCCCAGTCGCTCCTTGCAAGGCGCGGTTTAGCAGAGCATGAACCGCCGCGCCATGACCAAGCCTTTTGCAATTATCGCCGCATTTTTCCTGCCGCTTGCACTTGCTGCCTGCAACAACCTCGGCCCTGCGGAAAAGCCGCCGTTGGAAGGCGCGGCTATCGGCGGCGCATTCACCCTGACGGATGAGGACGGCAAGGTTCGTCACTGGTCAGACTTCGACGGAAGCTACCGCATCGTCTATTTCGGCTACACCTTCTGCCCGGACGTGTGCCCCACCGACGTTGCAGTGCTGTCGCAGGCGCTAACCCGCTTTGAAAAGGCATCGCCTGAACTCGCCAGCCAGGTCCAGCCGCTTTTCATCTCGATCGACCCGGCCCGCGACACGCCTTCGATCCTGAAAGAATTCACCGCCGCCTTCCATCCGCGCTTCCTTGGCCTGACCGGAACCCCCGCCCAGACAGAGGAAGTCGCCAAGCGCTTCGCCGTCTTCTATGGAAAAGGTGAGGAAACTGCGGGCGGATACCTTATGAATCACAGCAACGCCGCCTATCTGTTTGACAGGAAGGGCCAGCCGCTGGCCCTGCTGCCGATGGACAAGGGACCACAGGCTGTTGAAGCCGAGCTTGCGAAATGGGTGAAGTAGTAGACCGCTTCTGGGAAAAGCCCCTCGAACGCCTCAACCGCACCGAGTGGGAGGCGCTGTGCGACGGCTGCGGCAAGTGCTGCCTGCACAAGGTTGAAGATGAGGATACCGCCGAGGTCTATATGACCAACGTCGCCTGCAAGCTGCTCGACCTCAAGACCGGACAATGCGGCGACTATCGCCACCGCCGTGCACATGTGCCCGACTGCCTTCGCCTGACACCGCGGCTGGCGGGACAGGTGACGTGGCTGCCCGACACTTGCGCCTATCGCCTGCGCGCCAACGATCAGCCACTGCCCGATTGGCACTACCTGATCTGCGGCGACCGGGAGGCCGTGCACCGCGCTGGCGCCTCGATAAAAGGCAAGGCGATCAGTGAGGTCGTGGCCGGTCCGCTGGAGAATCATATCGTCTGGCCCTACGATGCGGACGAAGATGCGCTTTACCGCTGATTTTCTGCGGCGCGGCGCGCGCGATGCGCCATCTATCCAGCTTGGCAACCAGACCCTTCCCGTCGTGATCCGGCGGCTGCCACAGGCAAAGCGGATGACGCTGCGCCTTTCGCCCGACGGTAACGAGGTGCGAATCTCCATGCCGTGCTGGGGCCGCACAGCCGATGCGCTGGCTTTCGCCCAGAGCCGCCGCGACTGGCTGGCCGGGC
>JBEVKC010000073.1:0-6613 GCA_040509895.1 Novosphingobium sp.
ACAAAAGCGGAAAGCCCAAAGCCCAGCGCCGTCACCAGCGACTGCGTTTGCGCTCCGGGCCGGTGAAGGTTGCCAAGGGCGGTGCGCAGCAGCGGATCGGAGGGGCGCGGCAGGCGCTTCGCCAGCCAGCGGATCGCCCACCCCAGCGCGCCGAGAAGACCAAGCAGGACAGCGGCACCGGCAAGGAACAGCAATGTCACGTGCGGTTGGGCAGCGGTCACCAGCGCAAGCGCGACAATGGCGGCGAGGCCAATGCCCACCGGTAGCAGCAATTCCCGCAGGGCAAGCGAAAGCGGCGCGATCCGTGCGCGCATCAGCGCCATCGCCGGAAAAGCGCGCGCCCGCAGCAGCGGCGGTGCGGCAAAGATCAGCGCGACCAGCAGGCCGTAGGTGCTTGCCCGCAGCAGAGCCATGGGATCGAAGACGAAGCCCGGCGTGACAGGCAGCAGCGAGCCAAGCGCCTGACCTAGCAGCGGCGTAACCAACACGCCCGCCGCCAGTCCCAGCACGCTGCCGATCAATGCGGCGGCGGCGATCTGCATCAGGTAGATGCGCGAAATGTCTCCACTGGTCGCGCCCAGAACCTTCAGCGTGGCAATGCTGCCCCGCCGTGCCTCAAGATAAGACGACACCCCGCCACCAATCCCGATCCCGGCAATAACAAGCGCGGCCAGCCCCACCAGCACGAGGAATTCGCCCATGCGCGAGACGAAGCGTTCCGCACCCGGCGCGGCGTTGTCGCGGGTGCGGTAACCATAGCCTGCATCGGGGAATTGTTTCTGGAGGCTTTCGAGCGCCTCTTCCGGCGTAACCCCGGGATTGAGCGTCACCCGCGTCCGGCTGCGATACATGGAGCCGGGCATCAGCAGACCAGCGGACTCCGGCATGCTGGAGTGGACGATCACCACGGGGCCAAGGGCAAAGCCCTCCGACAGGCGATCCGGCTCATCCGCGACGATCCCACCGACACGCAACTGGCGCGACCCGATGCCGATGCTCTGGCCCGCAACTGCGCCGAGCCTCTCTACCGCCCCTTCGGATAGCCATGCCGTATCGGGAGGAGGAGCGCCAAGCACGCGACCGTCCTTCAGCCTAAGCCTGCCGACCAAGGGCCAGCTGTCATCAACTGCCTTCAACTCGATAGGCACCGCGGCGTCCCGGAACGTCGCCATCGCTTGCAGGCGCGTACCGGATGACACCTTGCCCTGAGCAGCGAAGGCGGCTGATTCCTGCGCGTCCGGCACACGCTGCCAGACAGTCATCTCGATGTCGCCGCCAAGGATAGCGCGGCCGCGGGTCGAGATTTCGCGCTCGATGGAAGCGGTCAGCGTGCCGATCGCGGCCAAGGCGCCTACGCCAAGGAACAGGCAGACCAGCAGCAACCGCAGCCCGCGAAAGCGCGCCGACAGATCCCTTCGGGCAATGCGCCATGCGGCGCCCCATGAAAGCGCTTGCTGTGTCACGCTGCGGTGTCGCTGGCGATCCTGCCGTCAGCTAGCGTGATAATCCGCTCGCAACGTTCGGCGAGGGCCGGATCGTGGGTGATCATGACCAAGGTGGCTGCGCTTTCGGCGCGCCGGGCGAACAGCAGGTCGATGATGGATGAACCTGTCGCGGCGTCGAGATTGCCGGTAGGCTCGTCCGCGAAGATCAGCGAAGGTCCCGGGGCAATGGCCCGAGCGATGGCAACGCGCTGCTGCTCGCCTCCGGAAAGCTGCGCGGGATAGTGGCCAAGCCGGTGGCCAAGGCCGACTGCCGCCAACTCGGATGCCGCGCGTTCGGGCGCGCCATCCTGTCCGGCCAGCTCCAGCGGAGTCATCACGTTTTCCAGCGCCGTCATCGTTGGCAAAAGGTGGAATGCCTGCAGCACGATGCCGATGCGCCCGCGCCGGGCGCGGGCCAGCCCATCCTCGTCGATTGCCGCGAAGTCCTCACCGGCGACGGTCAGCGTGCCGGATGTTGCCCGCTCAAGCCCCGAAAGCACGGCCATCAGCGAGCTTTTGCCAGAGCCCGACGGCCCCAGCAGCGCAAGCGTCTGCCCCTGCGGTACTTCCAGGTCGATGCCCTTCAATATCTCGACCGCCGCTTCGCCGCTGCCGAGTGTAAGGATGAGGTTGCGCGCGGAGATCGCGGGAGAGGGGCTTGTCACCCGGCGGAGATGGCATAGCTATTAGGCTGTCGGCAAGGAGCCATATGTATGAAATTGTACGCCGCCCCGCTGGTTGCACTGGCCCTGCTTGCCGGATGCGGCAGCGAGGACAAGCAGGCGCCGCCTAGTCCGAAGTCTGCGCTCGACACTCCGCCAGAGGTGCCGGTGATGGGGCCGGAGCGGCGTATCCTCGCCATCGGGGACAGCCTGTTCGCGGGATATGGGCTTGCGGACGGCGAGGGTTACCCAGAGCGTATGGAAGCCGCTCTGCGGGCGAGAGGGATCAATGCCCGCATCGCGAATGCCGGCGTTTCCGGCGACACGACTGCTGGAGGGCTGCAGCGGTTGGCTTTCACGCTCGATTCCCAATCGCAGCCGCCGGAGCTGGTGCTTATCAGCCTTGGCGGTAACGACCTGCTGCGCGGCCTGCCGCCCGAACAGACGCGCCAGAACCTTGATGCCATGCTGACCGAATTGGACAAGCGGGGCATTCCAGTCGTGCTTATGGGCATGCTCGCACCGCCGAACATGGGCAGCAAATATCGCGCGCAGTTCGATCAGGTATTCCCTGCGGTGGCGCAGCAGCATGGCGCAACGCTGGTGCCGTTCTTCCTGCAGCCGGTTTTCGGAAGGGATGACCTGATCCAGAAGGACCATATTCACCCGACCGCCGTTGGTATCGATGCTATCGTGAAGGCGACTGTGGCCGATGTCGCTGGAGCGCTGCCGAAAACCTAACGCAGCTCCACTGATCCATCGCTTACCCGCCATACCGCGGCTTCTGCGGCAATGGCATGAAAAGGCGCCAGCTCTGTGCCAGTCAGCCAGACCTGCGCCGCGCCTTCGCGCAGGCGGTCGAACAGTGCCTCGCGCCGCAGCGGGTCAAGGTGCGCGGCTACCTCATCCAGCAGCAGCAGGCGTGGCCGCCCCGTGTCGAGCAATCCGGTGTGGGCGAGGGTGATGGCGATCAGCATCGCCTTCTGCTCACCAGTCGAGCATTCGGCGGCGGCCTGGCCTTTGCCTGCCATCGTGACTGAAAGTTCGTCGCGGTGCGGGCCTGTCAGGCTGCGCTGCGCCGCCCGGTCGCGCCGCCTTCCTTCGCGAAGGGCCTGAACAAGCTCTCCCTCGCTCATCGGACCACCGGCAATGTAGGATAGGGAAGGGCGGGCAAACGGGGCTTCCGGCAGGGCTGCCAGCGCCGTATCCACCTGCTCCACCATTCCGGCGCGCGATGCAGCGACCTTGGCGCCAGCTTCGGCAAGCTGCGCTTCGATGGCGTCCAGCCATGCTGGGTCGGGTTCGATAGGCTCTGCTAGTAGCCGGTTGCGTTCACGCAGGGCTGCCTCAAGCCGCGCGGCGTTCGCTGCATGGGCAGGCTCAAGTCCCAGCACGAGCCGGTCCAGGAAGCGTCGCCGGGATGACGCTCCCTCGGCAAACAGCCGGTCCATCGCCGGAGTCAGCCAGCCGATCGACAGCCACTCTGCCAGCCGCACCGCAGGAGCTTCGGCCTGGTTCACTTGAACTATGCGGCGATTGGGGCGTTCCGGTGAGGTGCCCGTTCCAAGCCGCACTGCAGCATCATCCAGCCGCAGATCGGCACTAACGGCAAAGCCTCCGTCGCTGACCTGCGATGGCATGTCGGCCAGCTTTGCCCGTCGCAGGCCGCGCCCCGGTGCGAAGAGCGATATGGCCTCCAGAACATTGGTCTTGCCCGCGCCGTTTTCACCAACCAGCAGGTTGAACTTGGCCGTGCCCTCAATGCGGGTTTCGCCATGATTCCGGAAGCGGGAGAGGAGGATACGATCAAGCATGGCGACGCGTGCGGGATAGAGTGGCTCTTACTCTAACGCCATGCAAATAATGCGTTGCCGAAAATTGGGAAAAATCACCAATATTGCGCATTCATGTTGGGTAAATTTGGGCGGGCTGCGCAAGAAATCCCAGAAATCCGCCATTTTCTATATTTGGCACGCCCTATGCAAAGTAACTTGCATCGCGGAATGGCCCGCGAAACTCGATAGAATGGGGAAGAAGATCATGCAGTACATTTCCACTTTCGCCAGCCGGTTCGTCGCAGCGACTTCGGCTCTTGCTCTTTCGCTTTTCCTGATCAGCGGCACGGTAAACGTCCCGCACCAGACCGGATCGTCGGCCTACGTTGGAGCCATCGCGTGAGCACGCCCATGCATCGTGACGGCGGCTTCCGCCTCGACAAGCAACGCGGCAAGGTGATGGGCGTCTGCGCCGGGATCGCCAGCCACTTCGGCATCGACGTGACGCTTGTCCGCATTGCCTTCGTCATCGGCACGCTGGCCGGCTTCGGTTCGCTGCTGATAGTCTACCTGGCGATCGGCCTGATCGCTGATTGATCAGGCCGAGTCCGCCTTGGCGAAGGGCGAGAATTCGGTGTCGGTATCGAAAACGTCGACACCCTCTCGCCCCTTCAGCCAGCCCACCGCCACATAGGTGACGGGCGTAAGAATTGCCTCCCACGCCACTTTCATTGCCCAGTTCGTGATCATCACCAGGATCACGTCATGAGTTTCCCAGATGCCAAGGAAGGCAATGGGATAGAAGATCATGCTATCCACCGCCTGACCGAAAACCGTGGAGCCGATCGTCCGGCTCCACAGGTGCTTGCCCTTGGTGAGGATCTTCATCTTGGCGAGCACGAAGGCATTCACGAACTCGCCCGCCCAGAACGCCAGCATGGATGCTGCCACGATGCGCCAGGTATTGCCGAACACCGCAACGTAGGTGGTCTGGCAAAGCTCACCCATGTGGTGGGCCCTGCCGTCCTTGAAGATCAGATCTTCGACACCGCCGCAGCCCCAGTTCTCGGACGGCGGCAGGCCGACCACCACCCAGCTCATGAAAGCCATGAAGGCCAGTGCGGCAAAGCCTGCCCAGATGCAGCGGCGCGCGTTTGCGTAGCCGTAGACCTCTGTCATCACGTCGCCGATGACGTAGGAAACCGGGAAAAACAGGATCCCCGCCCCGAATGTCACGCCCGCCACAGTCGAAAGCTTCGCCGCGCCAATGAGGTTCGACAGCAGCAGGATGGCGACAAACGCGGCCATCACATAGTCGAAGTAGCGGAAATGACGGCGCGCTCCTGAATCGCCGTCGATGCGTGTAAGCGGTTGTTCCATATGCGCTGCGTAACGCCATTTGCCGGATCGGCAAAGCGGCCTTATGGGGGTCTTGCGCGCGCCCTTAGCTCAGCTGGATAGAGCACGAGACTTCTAATCTTGAGGCCGCAGGTTCGACTCCTGCAGGGCGCGCCAAGTCTTCCCTGACATTTTCCCTACCCTGGCGATTTGCGCTCGATCAATGACGGTTCCCCGCACAGACGCGCATTTTCCGTGTGAGACCAGCGTTCTCGCAGATCGAACGACAGCAGTCTGCGAGCATCAGGCTCATCAGGGAATCGTTTATGGACACACCATCCTTTGCCTCTCTTCTGGAGAGCTACCGCTGGGATCTGTCGCTTTATGCCGCAATCGCCATCGCCGCGGTCACGTTCATCGGCAAACACCTCCTGATTCTGGTTCCAGTCTTCAGGCGGGCAAGCCAGATCAATGCGGCGAAATATCAGGAGAAGATGGCCAAGCCGCACTATGCCGCGAACCAGAAGTGGAACCGCCAGTGGGGGCCGCTCTTCATGGCGGTGATATTCGTGGCTATCCTGCCGTTCTGCCTCAGCGCTGACCCGGTGCCGTGGTGGAAGGTTGCCACTGATATCGCGGTGATCCTGCTGTTCTATGATTTCTTCTACTATCTGGTGCACCGCTTCCTGTTTCACGACGGCAACTTTCTGGGTGGCCCGCTGATGTGGGTCCACGCCGTGCATCACCGCCAGCACAACCCGTGCCGGGGGGATTCGAGCTATATCCACCCGATCGAGGTGGCGATGGGGCTGGGCCTTTATGCGGCGAGCATCTTTGTGTTGTCGCGACTGATGGGCGGCTTCCACGTCGTGACCATCGTCATCACCTGGGTCGCCTTTTCGCAGATCAACCTGCACAACCACGACCTTTGGGAAGAAGATCGCTTTCCGTTCAAGTACCTGAGCTACATGTCGAAGATGCACCACAACCACCATGCGCGGTTCACCGGCGGCAACTTCGCGACGATCACGCTGCTCTATGACTGGATGTTCGGCACGCTGGACAACGGGCAGGGGTACAAGGCCACGGCCAAGCCGCCGCGACAGGCTGTTGGCTCAGGGGGTTAGGGCATAAGTCCAAAATCCTGCCGATCGAAATAGAGTGCTTCGGGTCGTTCCGGAGCACTCTTTGCTTTGTCCAGAGGGGCGGTGGGCAGACCCCATCCTCCGCTGGCGAATGCGGATTAACGCCGGGAAGAAACAAGCAGACGGACGGGCCGGCGCTTTGGTTGGCCTGACACGACAGGCTTGGCTTTGCGTCAATCAGTTGCGAACGGCGGATGAGGTAACGCAGA
>JBEVKC010000074.1:0-15760 GCA_040509895.1 Novosphingobium sp.
CTGTTCGAAGGCGCGCAGGGCGTGCTGCTCGACGTCGACCACGGCACCTATCCCTTCGTCACGTCCTCCAACACGGTAAGTGGCACCGCTGCTTCCGGCTCGGGCCTTGGCCCCTCGGCCACGGGCTTCGTGCTTGGCATCGTCAAGGCCTACACCACCCGCGTCGGTTCGGGCCCGTTCCCGACCGAGCTTGAGGATGAAACCGGCCAGCGCCTTGGCGAACGTGGTCACGAATTCGGTACCGTCACAGGCCGCAAGCGCCGCTGCGGTTGGTTCGACGCCGTGCTGGTGCGCCAGAGCTGCGCCATTTCCGGCGTAACCGGCATTGCCTTGACCAAGCTCGACGTGCTTGACGGCTTTGAGAAGGTGAAGATCTGCACCGGCTATCGCCTGAACGGCAAGGTGTACGACTACTTCCCCAGCCACGCCGCCGATCAGGCTTCGGTTGAACCGATCTATGAGGAAATGGACGGCTGGGAAGGCACCACTGCCGGCGCGCGCAGCTGGGCCGATCTGCCTGCACAAGCGATCAAGTACATCCAGCGGGTGCAGGAACTGATCGAAACGCCGGTGGCGTTGGTCTCCACCAGCCCGGAGCGTGAGGATACGATCCTGGTTCGCGATCCTTTCGCGGATTGATGTTGTGAAGCGGTCCCCGGTCAGATTGGCCGGGGAATGTTTGGTATTCTTGACATAATCCCTTTATGTTCTACTCCTGTTCGCGAAACAGGGAGTGCATAGGGATGAGCCAAGCCCGATTCGAATTGTCAGCCGATTTTCCGCCGGCCTCGGCCGCCTGCAGCCCGACTGGGCTGCCGCTGTCAGTTTCCATCTTCGCCGATCGTGCTCACATTCGTGGAGAGATGGGGGACGATGCCGCGGCGGCGGGGTTCCGCATTGCAGCTTCCAGTGATTTTTCAGGTTTACTTGCGGGGGAACCCAGCGGACTTGGCGACATCGTGCTCCTCGATTGCCCTTCGCTGGACGGTGCGTCGCTGGCAGCTCTAGCCCGGCTGGACATGCGGGTAGCGCATTCCGGGGCGCGGCTGGTGGTTTCGACCAGCCTAGCCGCACTGGAGGATGTCTTTGCCTGCCTTGACCAGTCGCGGCCGCAGATACTCGTCGATCCCAGCCGTGCGGAACGTGTGATCGCACTGGGCCGGGCACTGGCGCAAGCCCCCGGCGTTTCGGTGCGTGAGACTTCGGAAGAAGGACGGCTGGTGCTGCTGCGCCTTTCCGAACAGGTCGAACAACTGGCTGAGCGCCTTGATCGCTTGTCAGGCTCGGCCACCACTGGAGAGCCCAGCGCATTTCGCTTTGAATCTCCCGGCATGGGCTTCGCGGCCCGGAAAAGCGAAGAGGGCGACCGGCTCACGCGTCAGATACGCCCGGCGCTTCCGGATCCGCGCCTTGTCCGCCGTATTATCCGGCAACGCCAGCTTCGTTCCCGCTTCTTCGATGCGGAGCTTTTTGCTGATCCCGCGTGGGACATGCTGCTCGATCTCACTGCAGCGCGCGCTGAACACCAGCGCGTTTCGGTGACCAGCCTCTGCATTGCCTCGGGAGTTCCACCCACGACCGCACTGCGTTGGATCGGGCAGATGACAGAGGCCGGCTTGTTCCAGCGGGTGGAAGATGAGGCCGACCGTCGCCGCGCCTTTATCGCCTTAAGCGACCGGGCGGCGGACGCCATGGCACGCTATTTTGTGGAAGCAGGGGCGGGCGCGGCAGTATTGGTCTGAACCGTCACATTATATAAAAGAAATACCTGTCTCATATCTTCGGATAAGACGTATCGTGCAAGTTATCCACGGTTCCTAATGTGCTGATATTTGCGAGAATGGATCGCTAAACGCCCGCGTTTCGGGAAGCGCTTCCATAACCGTCCGTCGATGCCGCGCAAAATTGGGCTTTTCAGAGAGTCTCGCTGAGAGTATAGCGCCGCTCCTTGGCTGTGCCCGCCATTGATGGGGTGCGCGGGCTGTCAGGGTCGTTTTTCCGCGAGGAGTGTTGTTGGGCGCAGCACGTGTAGGGCGGCTTGCCTGCTTGGCGCGTGCGGTACGGCTCGTTCCCGAAATACGAAGAGTTATGTCAATGCCATCATTGAACGTCCTTGCGATCGGGGGCCCTCATCACCTCGCGCATTTCCTGCCCGTTGCGTGTGAAATTCACCGGCGCCGCACGATGAAGGTGACTATCTTCGCACCCGATGCCGCCGATGCAGCTGCAATTCGCAAGCTTGCCGCCCAGCTTGAACTGCCGATTCCGGAAGTGGTCGAGATGAAGTTGCCGCCGCTGCTGCTTCGCCTGCTTCCTCCCAAGGCTCACAAGCTGGCGCGAATCCTGTTCTGGGCGCGGAAGCTGCGCGCCTGTGACGCAATTCTCACGGCAGAGCGAACCAGCACGATCCTCAAGCGCATTCCGGGCAAGTGCCCCGCCATGATCCATATCCCGCACGGAGCAGGGGATGGTGCCGCCGGTTTTGAATCAAGGTTTGCCCTGTTCGACCAGGTCGTCGTCGCAGGCCAAAAGGACAAAGACCGGCTCGTGAGCACGGGGCGCCTACCGGCTGACCGCTGCGAGGTTAGCGGTTCCATCAAGGTCAGCGGAATGCTTCGACTGGCGCAGGACCGGGTGCCGCTGTTCGACAATGACCGGCCGGTCATCCTCTACAATCCGCACTTCAAGTCGCGGCTGGGTTCGTTCCACCTGCTCGCACAGCGGCTGGTCGATGCCATCGTGGATGATGGCCGCTACAACCTGGTTGTTGCCCCGCATATCCGACTTGCGCAGCATTGGGATGACCAGCAGCGTGCTCAATGGGAGGCGCTGGCGGTTCCTGGCCGGGTCATGGTGGATCTGGGATCAGACCGTTTGGTCGATATGACCTACACACTCGGCGCGGACCTTTATCTGGGCGACGTCAGCAGCCAGGTTTACGAGTTCCTTGTGCAGCCGCGTCCATGCCTTTTCGTCAACACGCACGCAGAGAATTACGAAACGGACGAAAGCTATGCGATGTGGCAGTTCGGCGATGTGGTCGCGCCGGATTTTGACATCATGCCTGCTATTGATCGGGCTTTCGCCGACCATCCTCTCTATCGCGCCCGTCAGGAAAAGCGCGCACGGTATGCCCTGGGCGGGATCGAATGGGACGAAAATGGCGCGACGCGATTTGCTGGCGACGACCCGATCGTTCGCGCCGCGTCGCTGATCGAAGCCTTCCTTCAGGGAAGGTCCACCCGCCGCCACGCCACGGCTGTGCTGTCTCCCGCACAATAGAATCCGGTTCAGCTTTGCTGAATCGGTTTGCCTGCGCCGCTTCCACGGTAGTGGATCAGACTTACCGGCATGTCTGCATATTGCGCTTAGCCTGATCGTCGTCCACAGGGTGACGCGATGACAGGTGATCGCGTCAGACAGCAGGGCAAATCTCCGCTTTCGAGAATTCTGGCGAACACCGCTTGGCTGCTTGGCGGCAAGGGGTTCGGCGCCGTCTGCAGCCTGGTCTATCTTGCCATCCTGACCCGGTCGCTTGGCCTTAAGGAGTTCGGGCACTTTTCCCTTATCATGGGCACGGCGCAGGCGCTTATCGCACTTGCGGGATTTGAAACATGGCGCGTGGTGGTTCGCTATGGGGCAGAGCATGTCCACCAGAAGGATTGGGGCCGGCTGGGCCGGCTGGCGATGCTGTGCGGTGTCATCGACATAATCGGCGCGATAATCGGCTGCATTATCGCCTATATCGCGATCTACGGCTTTGCCGACGCGCTGGACCTCAACCCCCTCTTCCTCGACACGGCGTTCTGGTTCTGCTGCGCGATGCTGTGGGCGCTGGTTTCGACGCCGACCGGCCTTGTCCGTGCGCTGCATCGCTTTGACGTTGCCGTCTATGTGGAATCAGTGGTTCCCCTTGGCCGCCTGATTGCGGCTGTCGCCATCTGGTTGACCGGGCCAAGCGTGGGCCGCTTCCTGCTGGCCTGGGCGTTGATCGATATTCTGGAAGCCATTTGTTACTGGGCAACGGCGCGGTACCTGTGCCCCGATGCGGTGAAGCTGCGGCACCTGAGTCATTGGCGGGAAGCCCTGAAGGAAAACCCGCGCCTGCCGCAGTTCTTCCTGGTTACCCATGCCGGATCGACGATCGACGCCCTCACGCGCTATGGCCCGCTGCTTGCGGTTGGCGGGCTGGTCGGCACCAAGGCGGCGGGCCTGTACCGGCTTGCCAGCCAGCTTACGCAGGCGATGGGCAAGCTATCCGCGTTGCTGACGCGCGCGGTCTATGCCGAGGCCGCTCACACGCGCGTCGCGGCAGAGGCTTCGGATTTCCGCAAGCTTGCCAAGCAGACCAGCCTTATGGCGGGCGCAGGCGGGCTGCTGGTGGTGATCGTGGCTGCTGCGATTGGCGGTAAGCTGCTGGCCCTGATCGGCGGTCCGGGTTTCGAAAACGGCGCGGTCATCCTGATCCCCCTGGCAATCGGCGCCAGCTTCGAGCTTGCCAGCGTGGCGTTCGAGCCGGTGCTGCACTCCAGCGGCAGGGCGCACTTTTCCCTGCTGGCGCGCCTTTTCGTGGCCATAGTCATGGGTATCGCGATCCTTTCGCTTTACAGCTTCGGCGCGGTGGGGATCGCCTGGGCCGCTGCCATTGCGGGGGCGGCTGGTTACGTCGTGCTGGGACTGATGGCATTCGGCAGCCTGCGTCTCGACCGGCGGAATGCTGCGAAGAAGACTCGCGGGGACGAGTCGGCATGAGGCCGGCAGTCCTGTTCGTTTGTCTGGGCAATATCTGCCGGTCACCTTTGGCCGAAGCCGCCTTTCGCCGCGCGGCGGAACAGGCTGGGCTGGACATCACGATCGATTCCGCCGGGACCGGGGATTGGCATATTGGCAAGGCGCCGGACCCGCGCGCTATAGCGACCGCGCACCGGCATGGGTGCGACATTACACAATACAGCGCACGCCAACTTTGTGCAGCGGACTTCGATCGCTTCACGCATATCTTCGCCCTTGATGCGTCCAACCTTTCGGCAATCCGGCAAGCGGCGCCGGGCGAGTCTGCCGCCCAAGTCGCCCTGCTGCTCGACATGGTTGCAGGCCGAGAGGGGCATTCTGTCGCCGACCCCTATTTCGGCGATGAAGCCGGGTTCGAGACAACCTGGGATGATGTCACGCAGGCGGCGCAAGCCCTTGTTGAATGGATCGAATCTGCGTGACAATTGTGTCGCTGCATGCAACCGCGGTTGACCCCAATGCAATTGCCAAAGTGCCGGAGATGAACGACTAGTCTCCCATCTCTGGAGTCCAGGGGAATGACATGGTCGAGCAGGAATGGGCGCTTTTACTCGCCCGGATACAATTCGCCTTCACCGTCAGCTTCCATTTCCTGTTCCCGGCCTTTACGATCGGGCTGGCAAGCTATCTGGCGGTGCTGGAAGGGTTGTGGCTGAAGACGGGCAGGGGCGTCTATGCGAACCTATTCCGGTATTGGCTGAAGATTTTCGCCGTAGTTTTCGCAATGGGCGTCGTGTCCGGCATCGTCATGTCCTATCAGTTTGGCACCAACTGGTCCGTGTTCTCGGACAGGGCAGGGCCAGTGATCGGGCCGCTGATGGCCTATGAGGTGCTGACGGCCTTTTTCCTTGAGGCGGGTTTCCTTGGCGTCATGCTGTTTGGCATCAACCGCGTGGGCAAGGGCCTGCACTATGTTGCGACCTGCGCGGTGGCGATCGGCACCTTTATCTCGGCATTCTGGATCCTTTCGGTCAATAGCTGGATGCAGACGCCCGCAGGCCACGTTCTTGGCACCAACGGCCAGTTCATGCCGGGCGACAGCTGGTTCGACATCATCTTCAACCCCAGCTTTCCCTATCGGCTCGTCCACACGGTACTGGCCGCTTACCTGACCACGGCCTTCGCGGTCGGCGCTGTCGGAGCGTGGCACCTTCTGCGCGACCGCGACAATCCCGGCGCGCGCAAGATGTTCTCCATGGCGATGTGGATGGCAGCGCTGGTTTCGCCGATCCAGATTTTCGCTGGTGACCAGCACGGCCTCAACACGCTGGAACATCAGCCGGTCAAGATCATGGCGATGGAGGGGCATTACAAAAGTCATCCCGAAGGTGCGCCACTTATCCTTTTCGGCATTCCCAACAGCGCGGAACAGCGCGTGGACTATGCGGTGGAGATCCCTCACGCCGGTTCGCTGATCCTGAAGCACGATCCTGACGCGCCGATGGCGGGGCTTGATACGATACCAGACGCTGACGAACCGCCCGTCGGCATCGTCTTCTGGGCGTTCCGCATCATGGTGGGCCTTGGCTTCGCGATGCTCGGGCTTGGCCTGTGGAGCCTGATCGCGCGCTGGCGAAAGGGACTGTACGAGTGGACATGGCTGCACCGCGCCGCCGTTGCCATGGGCCCGACGGGCTTCGTCGCGGTTCTGGCGGGGTGGGTGGTGACAGAGGTCGGCCGTCAGCCCTTCACGATCTATGGCCTGCTGCGCACCGCCGAAAGCGCCTCGCCGCTCGATGCTCCCGCGGTGGCGGCATCGCTGGTGGCCTTCGTCGTGGTCTACTTCGCCGTATTCGGCATGGGTATCTGGTATCTGCTGCACCTGATGCGGAAAGCCCCGCAGGCGCATGAGGCCGGGCTGGACGGAGCCCCGATCCGCACCGCAGGCGTCACCCCGGCTGCGGCGGTACTGGAAGGAGATCGGGCATGATCGACCTTACTGTCGTTTGGGCAGGCATCATCGCCGTCGCCATCATCGCTTATGTCGTGCTCGACGGCTTCGACCTTGGAATCGGCATGCTCTTTCCGCTGCTGAAGGTCGGCAAGGATCGGGACGCGGCGATGAATTCCATCGCGCCGGTGTGGGACGGTAACGAGACGTGGCTGGTGCTGGGCGGGGGAGGGCTGCTGGCGGCGTTCCCGTTGGCCTACGCCATCATCCTGCCCGCGCTCTACGCCCCGCTGGTGGCGATGCTGCTGGGCCTTGTCCTTCGCGGGGTGGCCTTTGAATTCCGCTGGCGCGACCCGGATCACCGCAAATGGTGGGACCGGGCTTTCTTTGGCGGTTCGCTGGTTGCTACCTTTGCGCAAGGCATCACGCTTGGCGCGCTGCTGCAGGGCATAACCGTGGTCGGGCGTTCCTATGGCGGCGGCTGGTGGGAGTGGTTGTCTCCGTTCAGCCTGCTGACCGGTTTCGGGCTGGTTGTCGGTTACTCGCTGCTGGGCGCCTGCTACCTCAACTGGAAGACTGAAGGCGAATTGCAGGCGCAGGCCGTCCGCTATGCCAGCCGGCTGGGCATTGTCCTGTTGCTGGTGATCGGCGCCGTGAGCCTTGCCACTCTTGGGCTTGAACCGCGCTATCATGATCGCTGGCTGTCATGGCCCAATATCCTGCTGACCGCAGAGGTGCCGGTGGCGACGCTGATCGTGACCTTCATGTTCTATCGCAGCCTTCGCCAGAAGCGCGACGCGCAGCCTTTCTTCTGGGTGCTCGCGCTGTTCGGGCTGTGTCTGCTGGGGTTGGGCATCTCGATCTGGCCCGACGTGATTCCGGCGCGAGTTTCCATTTGGGAAGCCGCCGCGCCGCGCAGCAGCCAGGTCTTTATGCTGGTCGGCGCGATCGTGCTGGTGCCGGTGATCCTTGCCTACACCGCCTGGTCCTATTGGGTGTTTCGCGGCAAGGTCGGGATGGAGGGCTACCATTGAAGACCGGGGCAATCCGTCGCCTCGCGTGGTTTGTCGGGATCTGGGCGGCGAGCGTGGCGGTGCTGCTTGCGATAGGCGGCCTTATCCGCCTGGTGCTGGCATAAGCCTCATGACGAAGGTTTTGTTCGGTCCCTGTTGACCGAATCCCAAAACCCGCATAACTGCGCGCTTCCCCGGTTGGGGCGCTTAGCTCAGTTGGTAGAGCATCTCGTTTACACCGAGAGGGTCAGCGGTTCGAGCCCGTTAGCGCCCACCATTCGCCGGGGAACTCCCGTCAGTAATCCACCGGATCCCGGATGATCGGGCAGGTCATGCAGTGACCGCCGCCGCGACCGCGGCCAAGTTCGGCACCCGTAATCGTGATGACTTCGATACCCTCCTTGCGCAGAAGCGTGTTGGTGTAGGTGTTGCGGTCATAGGCATAGACGACGCCGGGCGCGGCGCAGACAAGGTTGGCGCCGCTGTCCCACTGGGTGCGTTCGCGCACATAGGCGGTGCCTCCGGTTTCCACGACGCGCATCTTCTTGATGCCCAGCGCCTGTCCGACGGTATCGACGAACGAGCCTTCGTCCTTGTGCAGCGAAACCGTGCCGGGCTTGTCCCCTGGCCGGTATGAGAACGCCTGAATGTTGTTGACGATGTCCGGGTAGAGCAGCACGCAGTCGCGGTCGGCGAATGTGAAAACTGTGTCGAGATGCATCGCCGCGCGCAGCTTTGGCATGGCTGCGACGATGACGCGCTCTGCCGCGCCCTTCTCGAACAGTGTAGCGGCCAGTTGGCTGATGGCCTGTCGGGAGGTGCGTTCGCTCATGCCAATCAGGACGTTGCCTTTGCCGATGGGCATGACATCGCCGCCTTCCAGCGTTGCGAGGCCGTGGTCCTCTTGCGGATCGCCCCACCACACATTGACCTTGCCGGCGAAGTCCGGGTGGAACTTGTAGATCGCCGTCGTCAGGATCGTCTCTTCATGGCGGGCAGGCCAGTAGAGCGGATTGAGCGTTACGCCGCCGTAGATCCAGCAGGTAGTATCACGCGTGTAGAGCGTGTTGGGCAGGGGAGGCAGCAGGTATTCGGTGACCCCGGCCGCTTCCCTCACCAGTTTCAGCATTTCGCCGCCAATCGCGTCGGGAAATTCGTCGGTGGACAGGCCGCCGATCAGTGTTTCGGCCAGATCGCGGTTTGACAGGCCTTCCAGATAGCTTCGGATTTCCTCGACCAGCCCCAGCCCGACCTGGTTGGGAACGACCTGATTGTCGAGGATCCACTTTTTCGCCTCGGGCAGGGCGACAGTTTCGGCCAGCAGGTTGTGCATTTCCACGACCTCAATGCCGCGGTCGCGCATCTTGGTGACGAAGTCGAAGTGGTCGCGCTTGGCGTTCTCCACCCACAACACGTCGTCGAACAGCAGGTCATCGCAATTGCTGGGGGTAAGCCGCTGGTGGGCGCGGCCCGGTGCGCAGACCATGACCTTGCGTAACTGACCAACCTCGGAATGAACGCCGAACGGGGTGTTCCCAGCCATATGTCGATAACTCCTGTGTTAGCGCGAGATTGTGCGGATTCCTTGGGGTCGGTTAGATGGTTCAGGCAGCGGCCGCCGTTTGTCAGATCTGTACCACGCCGGTCGAGAGCAGCGCGATTCCGATCAGCGCAAAGGCAAGGACGATACAGAACACGATTAGTCCTGACGTGGTGAACACCTTCGCATTCTGCTCCCGCCTGGCCCGGTAATACAGCACTGTCGCGGGGGCGAGCAAGATACAGGCGAGGAAGAGGAACACATAGCCCGCGGCCCAGATGAGAAACAGCGTGTAGGCCGTCGAGATGGCCGCGATTACCAGATCTCTTGTATGCCGGCTTGAAGAAACGTTGTCGTACCCGTCCCGCAGCAATGCGATCTTGAGCGCGTAGGCGCTGGTGAGTGCGAACGGTGCCAGCGAAAGTGCGGCCGTGAGGTCAAGCGTGAAATCGAGTGCATTCGCCACGAACTGGATGAGGAACAGGATCGCCGACACCATGACCGAAGTCCAGAAAACGGCGACTTGAGGAACTTGCTGGCTGTTGAGCTTCGCGAAGCGGCTGGGCATGTCCTTGTCCTTGGCCGCTGCGTACATCACGTCGGCCGCCAGAAGCTGCCACGCCAGGTAAGCGCCCAGTACTGACACTATCAGCCCAAGCCGAATGAACACTCCGCCCCAGGACCCGACAGCAGCTTCGAGGACGCCGCCCACCGACGGCTGTGGAAGCCCCGCGATATCGGCCTTGGGAAGGATCCCGTATGAGAGAATTGAGATGGAGGCGAACAGGGCGAGCACCGACAGGAACCCGAGCACCGTTGCCGTGCCGACGTCCTCGCGCCGCTTGGCGTAGCGGGAATAGACGCTCGCGCCCTCGATGCCCAGGAATACGAATACCGTGATCAGCATCGTGCCCTTCACCTGTTCGAACAGTGGCTCGCCGCCCGCCACATCGTAACCGCCGGTGAGATTGGCGGCGAAAACCGAGCCGTCGAAGAAGAATATCGCAAGCACCAGGAACAGCCCGAGGGGCGCAAGCTTTGCGACGGTCACGATGGAGTTGATCCAGGCAGCCTCTTTGACACCCCGGCGGATCAGGAAATAGTACCCCCACACCGCTGCAATCGACACGAAAAAGGCCGGCCAGGTATCACCTTGTCCGAACACATCCGCCAACTCGGGAAAGAGCTGGGAGACGGTGGTCATGATGAGCACCCAGTAGAAGGCGTTGCCGGCGCAGGAAGAGGCCCAGAAGCCGATGGCGGAAAGGAAACCGGGATAGACGCCGAACCCGGCGCGCGCATAGACGTAGACCCCATTGTCGAGGTGAGGCTTGCGGACGGCAAGTGTCTGGAAAACGAAGGCAAGTGTCAGCATGCCCGTCCCAGCGATGGCCCACGCGATGAGGGCGCCGTAAACCCCGGTTTGGGAAGCAAATCGCGCCGGCAGCTGAAACACGCCAGCGCCGACCATGGAACCAACGACCATCGCGGTCAGGGCCAGAACACTTAGTTTGTCATTGGTGCCTTGGACTGTTTCAGCGGACATGTGTCGGTACTCCAGTTACCGGTTTCCCGGAGACGATCATTGTGACGGAGGCATGAAGGCGCTTCAGAAGCGGAATCCGACCCGGGGGCCGACCTGAACCGCGGTGAACCGCGAGCTCTCGCGGTTTGAAAAACGATGGAACAGCGATACTGCCAAGCCCAGCCGGACACCGTCGGGCATCCGCAGGCCCGGGGTCAGCAACATTTCGCTCAGCGACAGCAAATCGCGCCGGCCATCATTGGTCCCGCCAGTGAATCCGGAGAACGCGAACTCCTGGAAGAAACTGAGCCGCACGTCCTGGTTTTCAACCATTGTCCAATCGAGGTTCGCCGTGCCGGTAAAGCGCTTTTCCCCGGCATCCGAGGCATCGCGATATTCAGCGCTCACCGAAGCCCAGACGGCGTCCGGCAGATCGGGTGCGAAGGAAACGTGGTAGCGTTGCTGGGCGTGGTCGAAATCGTTCAGGTCCTGACCGACGTAAACCCATCGCGCCCGCACGCCGAACGACAGAGTGCCGGCGTTTTCAATCGGATGGAAAATAGTGGCCCTTGCATCAAGCCGGCCTTCGTTCAGTTCGTCGGGATTGCGCGAAAAGATGTCGGCATCGCCTCCACCCCTCAGTTCCAGATCCCATCCGGGAAACAGTTGCGGGTGCCTGTAGGCGACCTCCAGCGACGGCACGACAAGCATCGCATCCTTCGACCCGTCCCGCGCCCAGAAAGGATTGGTGTCCAGTAAAACAGGAGACTCGATGCGAAGCGACCAGGACGGCTGTGGTGTTCCATCGAGCCCGACCTCGTAGGGCTCGGGTCTGGCCTCTTCATGTTCCCTGAAATCGGCAGCATCGCCCCGGTCAGTGTGATCCGCGTCTTGAGCAAGAACCTCGGCATGTACAAACAGAAGAGCGCTGGCCATGATCAGCAGAAGTGGCCGGCACATCACGCTCTCCTTGATACTTTGCCCAGTCGCCCCGGGTTTCATGGGGAGGCATGCATTTGCGCTAATACGCTAAGGATCGACTTCAAAACTATGAAGATAAAAGCAATAAAGTTCAACATGATTTCAGCCTGCGGCGGAAAGTACATTCATCGATATTGGCACATGAAGAGCATCCCTGGGCGGGAGCGAAGGCACGCCCAAGCGATTGAGGTTTGAACCCCTCTAATCTCCGGCTCGCTCTGGCCCACCGACGATGCGGGCATCGGCAATCGTATCACCCTGGGTGTGAACGATAGCCAGCCGCTTGACCGCCTTGTCACGGAATGAGACTTCCTCACTGCCAAGCGCGGGGTCGGCGATCAGGATCAGGGCGTCGAATGCGCTGCGGGCGTCGCGCAGTTCCTTCAGGATGGAAAGCAGCTCACGCGAAGTGATCTTTGTCCCGCCGTCGCTGCCCGGCGTTTGCGTTTCGATCAGGCGGTGCAGCGCCTCTACTATGGCGAGGGTCGGGTGCTGTTCCAGCTTCTCGATCGTGAGCGGCAGTGCTCGCACGTGGCCCAGCGCCAGGAACGGGTCGATCGCGCCGGGGCCGAACGTTCGCTCGATATTGGCAAGCGTAACGGCGTCGAGGTTTGTGGCGCCGGTGCGGGCGTTCTTGATCGTCCCGGCCGAGCATCCCACCCGCTTCGCGAGCTGCGCGTCGCTCAGGCTGTGGGCGCGCTGAATGCGGCTAACAATGGTCGCGACAGCATCGCGATAGGTGGCACTATCGACAGGGGACAGTTCCGGCATTTGTTACTCCGGTAACGGCAACGGCTATTCATGCGGCGGTCTTCTGCACGGCGCAATAGATTGTGCGCTCCCAGAAAATAGAAGCCAAGACCTTGCGTTCCCATTTGGCCTATTGGGGCCGTGAATGGTGCAAAACAGGCGTAATTTTCTATTCGGGTCCGCAGCACTTGCCGGTACCACAATTTTCACTCCCCGTAGCACTGCTATCGGGATGATGCCTGACACCCACGGGATTGGCGCGCCGCTGCCCAGTTCACCGGCGACAGCTCTGCCCCAACCGGCGGCACCTGCCGGTATCCGTCCCGCCCTTTATGCATCGGCGATCTCTGCGCTGCAGCGCCACAGTGGCAGGATGATCCGCGATCGCGTGGCCATTGTCGATTTCGCCGCGCCATCTTCAGAACCGCGTTTCCATATCGTCGACATTGCCAGCGGGAACGCCAGGTCATTTCTTGTCGCCCACGGCAGCGGGTCAGACCCGGATCACAGCGGCTGGCTTGAGCGTTTCTCGAACCAGCCGGGCTCCAACGCATCGAGCGAGGGCGCTTTCCTGACCGGCGACTACTATTACGGGAAGCACGGGCGATCCCAGAAGCTGTATGGCCTGGACCAATCAAACAGTAATGCCCTGATGCGCGCGATTGTCGTCCACGGAGCGTGGTATGCCGAAGCCGGAGTGCTGTCCGCTCACGGAAAGCTGGGGCGCAGCCAAGGTTGCTTCGCATTCGGTGACAGCCAGATCAACAATGTCTTCGGCCAGCTTGGAACGGGCAGGATGATCTATGCGGCGAAGCTCCAAAGCCCGGTGGGACCAATCATTCCGCCTCCAGGCTGAGTAGCGTCTTCATTTGGCCGCTGCGTCAGGCGTGGCGGGGCTTTCGGGATGTTGCTCCTCGGCGATTACCGTCACGGCTTCGCCGGTGTCGGCGGTTTGCAGGCTATCCTTCGTGATGACTACAGTCGCCCCCGGTAGAAGGATTCCGGCAAGGTTCCGGCGAAAGCTTTCTGGCATCCGCAGCTTTGCCCGCTCCTCGGCGCTCAGCGCGGTTCCGGCGCCTTGCTGGCCGGGCAGGGCGATCCGCATCCAGTTGAACTTGCCATCCGCTACCGAACTCAGGGTATAGGCAGAGGGCTGGGTAACGCCGCCCTCGATCCGTGCCGGGGCGCTGCCGATCTCTATGCCGTTGCGCAGCACGAGGATGCGCTGGTCGGCTCCGCTGATGACGATGGAAACCGGCCCTGACGACGAAAGCTCAGGCTGCCAGCGGATCGTGTCCGCGGGCGCGCTGCGCTGGCTTGGGCCTTCGAGCGGTCCTTTCTTCGGCGCGATGCGAGGCACCGCATCGCCATCGGTGATAATGACGGTGAGGCCAAGCGACGTGACCGCATAGAGCTTTTGCGCAAATGCCTTTGGCAGGCGGATGCATCCGTGCGAGGCGGGATAGCCGGGCAGGTTCCCCGCATGCAGCGCGATCCCGTCCCAGGTCAGCCGCTGCATGTAGGGCATCGGTGCGCTGTTATAGAGGTTGGACTTGTGATCCACCCGCTTCTGCAGGATCGTGAATACTCCGGTGGGCGTCGCGTGCCCTTCCTTTCCAGTGGAAACCGTTGAGATGCCGATCGGCACGCCGTTGCGGTAGACATAGGCGCGCTGGTCAGGAAGGCTGACGATGATCATCACCGGGCCGGCAGGGGCCACGTCGGGCGCCCATAGAAATTCGCCGGGCTTCATGGCGCGGACAGTCTGCAGGATCGAGGGGTCGTTAACCTGGATCTGCGCTGCGACAGGTGTTGCCAGGCAGATCAAAAGGGGGGCGAGGGCGGCCGCCCCAGTCCTTGCTCCAAGGCGGAATCCACGCGGCTTCAAACGGCTTCCCGGGCCGCAGTCCAGTTCCCTCATGGTGGTTCCCCATGTTTATTGATCAAGGTGAAGGTGGAGAACATTTGACCGCGCTTTTCAGGTTGTTGTCAAAGCAAAATGTGAAGTGGCGCAGGAGCTTTTGGGCGGACGCGAATCGCGTTTGGCCCACGGCGAAACGCGGTGAGTACGACGTCCGGCTTCCGGTTATTTTTCGCCTGCCCCGACCGCACGGGCGTTTGAGCCGAACGAAATATGCTTTGCACCGTATTAACGACACCCGTGTTCGCTTTTCATCAAGGATTGCGTTCTATGAAGATCGTGTACGCAACAAGGTGCGTTGAATCGTGATTGAAATCGAAGTCCAGAATGAAACCCACCAGACGCAGGAGCGGCTAAGGTTCGCCACCGTGCCGCGTATGGGAGAGGGCCTGAGGCTCCTTGAACCGAGTGGATTCTGGGCCTCTTACGACGTGATCGATGTCTGGTACCAGAAGGCCGAATATGGCGACATCTGGGTGCCGTACATCCACGTTCGTATCACGCAGACACAAGAGACCGCCGAACCCGAGTGGGATTCGGTGCTCAGCGAGAAGGAGCCAGAGCCATTCACGGTCTGATCAAGCGCGCTGCGCCCCCAGAAAGAGCCGCGAGGATTGCTGCTGCCAACGGAGAGCAGCCACGGCCTGCGCGTGCCAAGAAAATCTGCATGCTGGTCGACGATTCCCGCGTGATCCGAAAGGTGTCACGCCGCATCGTCGAAACCGTCGGTTACGAAGTGACCGAGGCCGAGAACGGCAAGGAAGCGCTTGCCATGTGCAAGGTAACCATGCCTGACCTGATCCTGCTTGACTGGAACATGCCGGTCATGGGCGGAATCGAATTCATCTCGGAACTACACCGCATTGGCGGTGAGCTGCGCCCCAAGGTCGTGTTCTGCACCACCAATTCGAACGCCCTTGATATTCACAAGGGGATCGAGGCGGGCGCTCATGAATATGTGATCAAGCCCTTCGATCAGGAAACCTTGCTCGCCAAGCTGCAAGGGATCGGCGCGGCCTGATTTAACCGAGTTGTTGGAGCGACGGCCCTCTTTTCCTTTGGGAGAAGGGGGCCGAAGCTTGTTGGGGCGTGGAGTCGATATCGCAATCCCGTAATGCGGGCTCCGGCTGGGCAAGCAGGCTATCACACGCAACTCTTCCGCGTCTTCGCGTGCGATAAATCCTCCCCGGCACGGGGAGGATTTGGACGCACTTGATCCTCCGCTGGCGAATGCGGATTAACGCCGGGAAGAAACAAGCAGACGGACGGGCCGGCGCTTTGGTTGGCCTGACACGACAGGCTTGGCTTTGCGTCAATCAGTTGCGAACGGCGGATGAGGTAACGCAGA
>JBEVKC010000075.1:0-13156 GCA_040509895.1 Novosphingobium sp.
CCGCGCCTGATAGGCGGCGAGGGTAGGGTACCCTGCAACGATGTTGGTGTGGCGAATGTTCCGAAGAACCGTGACCATCATGATGTCGGCAATCGAAAAGCGGCCCGTCAGCCACTCCCTGCCGTCAAGCGCCTCGGCGAGACGGCCTAGGCGCATTTCTGCGAATTCGACCGCGCTTCCCCTTGCCTCGGCCGCCCAGGGCTCGCCTGCCTTGAACACATCGAGCGTGACGATCTGCATGGATGCGGGTTCGACGCTGTTCAGCGCTGCGATCAGCCATGCGGTCGTGTCGGCGCGGGCTTGTGGCTCACGAGGCAGAAGCCGCTCGTCCTGCTCGCCCAGATAGAGAAGGACCGCGCCGCTCTCGAACAGTTTTACCTTGCCGTCCTCAAAAGCGGGCACCTGACCGAAGGGCTGCCATTGTAGATAGTCATCGGGGCGAGGGGTCATCGCGTCGAACAGTTTGACACGGTAAGAGCGCCCCATCTCTTCAAGCGCCCAGCGAATGCGTATGTCGCGCACCAGTCCCTGCGCGAATTCGGGCAAATTGGTGAGGCCCGTAATGACTGTGTCGGATGATTGATCAAGAGGCATTGTCAGCGCTCCCTATCTGCAGCCGTGGCGCGCACCGCGCGCTCCGCCTGATCCTTATGACGTTACTTCCGGTACTGCGGCTTCTCCATTGGCTACGGCCGGGTCCATCCACATCGGCTCCCATACATGCCCGTCGGGGTCGGCGAAGCTTCGGCTGTACATGAAACCATGGTCTTGTTTCGGGTTGACGTCAGCCGTGCCGCCATTCGCCGAAGCAGCATCGTGCAGCCGGTCCACTTCATCACGGCTGTCGCATGAAATGCAGATCGCGACTTCGCTTGAACCGGCGGGGGGCAAGGGGCGATCCGTGAATGAGCGCCACTTTTCATGCGTAAGCACCATGACGTGAATCACATCGGTCAGCACCATCGCCGCCGCCGTTTCATCAGAGAAGCGCGGCTCGTTGTGAAAGCCGATCGCCTCATAGAACTTCACTGCCCGTTTCAGGTCCGATACCGGGAAGTTGACGAAAATCATCCGGGTCATTGCACGCTCTCCTGTGGTGTTGGCCCCGCAAAAAGCAATTCGAAGTATCGCCTGAGATGGCCAAGGCCTTCCTTCGCCAATTCAGCAGAGGCGGCCTCTTCCTGCGTCTTCGCGAGGATGATCGACCCCTGAACTACCGTCTGGAAATGGCGGGCAAGGCTTTCGGCGCTTGTTCCGACGACTCCGCGACTCTCAAGAGCAGCTGCAATGTCGGCCTCAAGAGCGCGGGCGTTGCCCATGATGCTGTCACGGGCCGCGTGCCGAATGGCCGGGCTGGCGAGGAAGTTCTCCTGCACCAGCGTTCCGGCGACGCAGGAGAATTGCTCAACCGGGCCGCCGACCAGGCCGATGCGAAAGTCGATGCAGCCAAGTACGCGGTCTACCGGATCGGCATGGCGATGATAGGGAGCGGCGGCAAACATCTCGCCGGTCGTAGCAGTCCAATAGTCCGCAACCGCGACACCCAATGCCTCTTTTGAAGGGAAGTGGTGAAAGAAAGCACCCTTGGTAACCCCCGCTTCATTGCAGAGCTGGTCAACCGAAGTTCCCGCAAATCCCTGTTCGCGTACAAGTTTCACAGCTGCCTCCAACAGGCGTTCCCGAGCATTCCGTTGTGGTGTGTTCGAGCGACTCGTAGACATGCAGCCACCATACCAACTGGTCGGTATGGTTCAAGGTCGTGTTAACCAAATCTTTGCACGGCACGTCTAGAAGCCCTTGGATGAGGCTGGGACCGAAGATTTGTCGCCTCTTCGCGGTCCTGCTGGCGATGTGGCTGGTGGGCGCGACGGCATATGCCCGGACTCCGGGGATAGAGACTTGCGTCACCAAGCTCACCAGCGGGCAGGATGTTGAGGCCACGATGGCGCAGCGTGGCCGGTTTGATTGCAACGTTCGGCAGAACAGCCTGGGTTCCGGTGAATTCCTGACAGAGCTTCGGTTCGCGCCGCGCCAGATACAGGCTCAGGACCCCCTCGTTCTGCGGCTTGCGAGCGTCTGGCAGAACAGCGCCAATGTCACCTTCCGATATGCCAACGGTGATGCTGCGCAGGTCGCCTTCACTTCGCGCGATCTTCATCGCTTCATGACCATTGGCGCGATCTGGGAAATACCGGTTCCCATCCGCTCTGCGGCCCTGCAATCGATCTTTATCGAGACGCACGGGTCGGCAAATGTCCGGGGCGTTGTGCTTTCGCCAAAACTGATGACGCGGACCGAAAGCTACGCATTCAAACTGGGTCTTGTGGCGGTCTTCGCCGCTTTTGCCGGACTGGCCGTGGCGCTGTTCACCTACAACTTGTCCTTGTGGGTCGCGATGCGTCACAGCTTCCAGCTTTGGTACTGCGCAATGATCACGGCCTTTGCGCTTTACACGTTCAGCTCTTCGGGGCTGCTGATGATGGTCGCGCCGTGGCTCGATAACAACGATCGCCTGCGCCTGAACTATGTGCTGCTCTCGATGGTAGGCGCGGCTGCACTGCAGTTCATCCGGCATTTCTTTGGCAACGACGTGTTTGGTCCGCGGCTCAACAGGGCGACCAATTGGGCGGTCGGAGTGACAGTGTCTGCGGCGCTCACTTTCGCAGTGCTGGCGCCGTGGCGGATCGCGGGGTTGGACAGGCTTTATTTCGTCGCCATGTCGGTGATGCTCTCGATGGTGATCCCCGTGCTGGTCAGCGCATGGCGGAGCCGGAGCCGTTATTTCTGGATGTTCGTGCTCGCCTGGAGCGCGCCGATACTTACATCGGTTCTGCGCGCGGCCCACGGTTTCAACCTCATCGGGCAAAGCTTCATACTCGATAACGGCAACCTTTTTGCCCTTTTCATGGAGGCGCTGCTGAGTTCGTTGCTGGTCACGGCGCGCCTTCGCGAACTGAGCCTTGAGCGCGATCACGCGGTTCGCGGTGAGCAGACGGCGCGCCGCCTTGCCGCCACCGATCCGCTTACGGGGCTGATGAACCGCCGGGCGTTCATCGATCTCGCTATCGGAAGAACGGGGCGATACCGGCTGATGTTGATCGACATAGATCACTTCAAGGCGGTGAACGACCGCCTGGGTCACGAAGCTGGTGACCAGGTCTTGCGGGCCGTCGCCAACGTCATCCAGCGGTGCCGCCCGCACGACAGCCTTGCCGTCCGCCTGGGAGGTGAGGAATTCGCCCTGCTTGTGCCTCGATCGGCCTATGAGCAATGCAAGCCCGACATGGTGCTGGAGGCCGTACGGTCTGAACCCATGCCGCAAGGGTCGAATGTTACCGTCAGCATCGGCTATGCTGACGGCTCGGTCATTTCCGAGGAAAATTGGAAGCGCCTTTACCGCCTTGCCGACGCGGCGCTTTATCGGGCCAAGGCGGACGGGCGCGATCGTTCCTGCCGCGCCACGGATTTCCGCGCGGCGGCCTAACGCCGTGCTTCCCGGTTGGCGACAGTCTGCCAGGCCGGGCGTTCTGCGACGCGGGCGTACCAGCTACTGGCCTTGGGATGGCGTTCCGCATCAAGGCCGGGATGAACATAGGCAAGCGTGCGGAGCATCGATGCCACCGAAATGTCGGCGATGGTGAATGCATCGCCGACGAGCCAGCCTTGTTCGGGCACTACACTTTCCAGCCAGTCGAGGATGGCCGGGATTTCCGCCTCTCCTTGCACCGCCAAAGCTTCATCGCCGCCGACCTTCAGGATTTTCGGACCGACAAGGCGATTGAACAGGATTTTCAGGGCGGCTGCTCCAAAGATCGTGTCCGCGAATTCATCGTACCAGATGGCCTTGCCGCGCGACTGGGGATCGGCGGGAAGCAGGCTGGGCTCTGGCTGCTTCGCCTCAAGGTAAGTGAAGATCGCCGTCGAATCGGAAAGTTCGAAATCTCCATCCGTGATCGCCGGAATTTTTCCAAAGGGACTGGCGGACGCGAAGGCCGGATTCGGACTGCGGGGACTCGTCAGGACGAGTTCGTATTCAAAGCCCTTTTCCGTCGCCACCAGCGCAACCTTGCGGACAAACGGCGAAATCAGGGCACCGTAAAGCTTCATCTAATCCTCCCGATAAGTCGTCGTGGACGACGCAATGCTTATTGCAGCGCAGCGCATGCCCGTATAGGCGGGGCAGCGCGATGACTGACATTCCCAACATCCAGCCCGACAGCCGCGCCACGACTATATTGTCTGCGCCCGACCGTGAAATCGACGTGCGGGAGGTGTTCGGCATCAACATCGACATGAAGGTGCCTGCCTTCTCCGAAGCTGATGAACGCGTACCGGACTTCGACGACACCTATGTGTTCGATCCGGACACCACGCTGGCGATCCTTGCGGGCTTTGCCTTCAACCGCCGCGTCATGGTGCAGGGCTATCACGGCACCGGCAAGTCGACGCATATCGAGCAGGTTGCCGCGCGCCTGAACTGGCCGTGCATCCGCATCAATCTTGATGCTCACATCAGCCGTATCGACCTGATCGGCCGCGACGCCATCGTGCTGCGCGATGGGCTGCAGGTGACGGAATTCCGCGAAGGCCTGTTGCCCTGGGCCTTGCAGACGCCGACTGCGCTGGTGTTCGACGAATACGACGCTGGCCGTCCGGACGTGATGTTCGTGATCCAGCGCGTTCTGGAGACTGAGGGCAAGCTGACCCTCCTCGACCAGAACCGCGTTATCCGCCCGAACAAGTGGTTCCGCCTTTTCGCCACGGCCAACACCGTTGGTCTTGGCGACACCAGCGGTCTCTATCACGGCACGCAGGCGATCAACCAGGGCCAGATGGACCGCTGGAATATCGTCGTCGGCCTGAACTACCTGCCCGCCCAGATTGAGAGTGAGATCGTCCTCAAGAAGGTCAGCGGCATGGCCGAGAAGCTCGTCTCCGACATGGTGAAGGTGGCTGACCTGACCCGTCAGGGCTTCATCAACGGCGACATCTCTACCGTCATGAGCCCGCGTACCGTCATCACTTGGGCGCAAAATACCGCGATCTTCAAGGATCCGGGCTTTGCCTTCCGCCTGTCTTTCCTCAACAAGTGTGACGAGACGGAGCGGATGCTGGTGGCGGAGTACTATCAGCGCGTGTTCGGCACGGACCTGCCCGAGAGCGTAGTCAGCAAGGCCTGATCATTCGCCAGCGTAGTACGCCCCGGTGAAATATAGCCCATCCGGCGGAGCGTTGAGGCCCAGCGCGTTCCGGTCGCGTGCGGCAAGCGCCTCAGCCACCTGTTCCTCACGCCAGCGGCCCAGCCCGACCAGCGCCAAGCATCCGACCATCGAACGCACCTGATGGTGCAAGTAGCTGCGCGCCGCGGTTTCGAACAACACCATCTCGCCCTCACGCCGCACGTCCAGCCGGTCGAGCGTTTTCAGCGCGCTTTGTGCTTGGCAATGGACCGAGCGGAAGGTGGTGAAATCATGAAGCCCGACCAACGCCTGCGCGGCGCGGTGCATTGCATCAGCATCAAGCGGACGCCCGACCAGCCAAGCCTTGCCAGCGTCTAGCGTCAGGGGTGCGCGGCGGTTGGCGATCCGATAGAGATATGAGCGCCCAATACAGGAAAAGCGGGCGTGCCAGTCATCCGGCTTTTCTTCGCAGGCAATGACGGCAATGGGCTGCGGGCGAAGAAGGGCGTTCAGCGCCTCCATCAACCTAAACGGGGTGAACGCCTTCTCGATATCAACATGAACCCGCATGGCGAGGGCATGGACACCAGCATCTGTGCGGCCAGCGGCATGAAGCGTGGCTTTCTCGCCCGTGACGGCAAACACAGCTTCCTCGACCGACTGCTGCACGGACGGGCCGTGTGCCTGCCGCTGCAGGCCCATAAACGGACCGCCGTCAAATTCCAGGGTGAGGGCGAAGCGGGTCAAGCGAGCCGCGTTCCCGCCGCGATGGTCCGGCCACGCAACATGGCGTCGATCTCCATCGCCGGTTTGCCCGCGCGCTGGATGATTGTTGGCCTGATGCTTCCGGAACCGCAGGCAACGGTGAGCCGGTCATCAGTCGTCACACCCGGTGTTCCGGTGTCGCTGGAAATCTCGGCAGCCAGAACGCGATACCGTTCGCCATCAAGTTCAAAGAACGCCCCCGGTATCGGCGCGAAGGCGCGGACCTGCCGTTCCACCGCTGCTGCGTCCTTTGAGAAATCCAGCCGCGACTCCACCTTGTCGATCTTCTTGGCGTAGGTCACGCCATCTTCCGGCTGAGGCACTTCGGGATAGTCCGCCAGACCAGCTAGCACC
This sequence comes from Novosphingobium sp., assembly GCA_040509895.1. Lineage (GTDB taxonomy): Bacteria > Pseudomonadota > Alphaproteobacteria > Sphingomonadales > Sphingomonadaceae > Novosphingobium. The sequence continues at coordinate 6,300 of JBEVKC010000075.1, forward strand.
TCAACCATCAGCCGCGCGCCGACCTGCGACAACTCATCCGTCAAGGCTCCGGCCGTCTTGCCATCGACAGGCGTCCGTGCCGTCGCCAGCACGGGTCCGGTATCGAGACCGATCTCCATCCGCATGATGCAGATGCCGGTTTCCCCGTCGCCCGCCAGAATCGCCCGCTGGATCGGCGCGGCTCCGCGCCATCGGGGCAGCAGGGAGGCATGGACATTGAGGCAGCCGTGTTTCGGCGCATCCAATACCGCCTGCGGCAGGATCAGCCCATAGGCTGCGACAATCGCAATGTCGGCATCCAGCGCCGCAAACTCCGCCTGCTCCTCTGCGCTCTTCAGCGAAACCGGATGGCGCACCTCGATCCCGCGGGTTTCGGCCGCCTGCTGCACCGGGGAGTGCTGCAATCGCTTCCCGCGACCAGACGGGCGAGGTGGCTGGGTGTAGGCGACAACGACCTCATGCCCCGCCTCAACCAGCGCGACCAGTGCCGGTACGGAAAACTCCGGCGTTCCCATGAAGATGATGCGCATGATGCGAAAGGCTTTCCCTATCTCACCGCGCGCCCTATCTGGGCAGGGATGGCATCGCAAGAGATCGAAGCACTTACCTCCGCTCTGTCACGCCTTCCGGGCCTTGGTCCGCGCTCGGCGCGGCGCGCTGTGCTGTGGCTGTTGAAACGGCGCGAATCCTCGCTGGTGCAATTGCTCGATGCGCTCGCGGCGGTGCGTGAAACGCTGGTGGAATGCCGAACTTGCGGCAACATCGACACGTCGGACCCTTGCGCCATCTGCGCTGATCCGCGTCGCGACCCGCGTTCGCTCTGCGTCGTCGAAGACGTGGCAGACCTCTGGGCGCTGGACCGCGCGCGCCTGTTCGCCGGTGGCTTTCATGTGCTTGGTGGCAGGCTGTCGGCACTGGACGGGATCCGCCCGGAAGACCTGACCATCGGCAAGTTGATTGAACGGGTTGCCGCTGGCGGCATTGACGAGGTCGTCCTCGCCATGAATGCCACGCTGGAGGGCCAGACTACGGCGCATTACATTGCCGAACGGCTTGAGGGCTATCCCGTGCGCATCACCCAACTCGCCCACGGCCTCCCGGTGGGCGGCGAGCTGGATTACCTCGATGAGGGCACGCTCGCACAGGCTTTGCGGGCGCGGAGGCCCGTAGGCTAATTTGTCAGCGGCATGTGGTGAAGGATAGTCTCGGTATGGGCCGAGCACTTCCATGTACCGTCCTGCCGGACCCACGTGCTCGTATCGGCGCAGCGGAGGTCCATCTTCTGGCCCTTCATGTCGCCGGTCTGATGAACGGTGTAGCCGATCACGGCGACATCATCGGTCGGAAAGACAACTTCGATCTTGTCGAAATCAAAGCTTTTCAGAGTCCAGTCGCCTGCGCGGGTCATTTCGCCATATTGCTCCGGATCAATCCGCATCGTCCCCGCAGGGCCGGCGACCAGGCACTCTTGGGCAATCATGGTCATCGCAGTGTCCGGATCCTTGTCGACCATCGACTGCCAGAAACGGGTCTCAAGCATTTGGATAGTATGGGCTTCGGGGGGCATGGATCTTCTCCTGCAATATGCCCCTAACGCGTCCGAAACGGCGGTGTTCCGGCATTTCTTGCGGGAGGAGTTGAAGGAAAGCCCGCCTGCGCTTATGTGCGCCCCATGGCTATCCGTGAGATCATTGAAGTTCCCGACCCGCTGCTCAAGCAGGTTTCCGCGCCCGTTGAGAAGTTCGACGATGAGCTGAAAACGCTCGTCGAAGACATGTTCGAAACGATGTACGACGCGCCCGGTATTGGCCTTGCCGCCATCCAGGTCGGCGTGCCGCTGCGCGTGCTCGTGATTGACCTGCAGCCGGAAGACCCGGATGCCGAGCCGGAAGTTTGCACCGCCCATGGCGGCCATGAACACACGCACCAGCCGCTCAAAAGGGAGCCGCGAGTGTTCATCAATCCCGAGATTCTTGATCCTTCGGAAGACTATGCAGTTTATAATGAAGGCTGCCTGTCCGTGCCCGAAATCTTCGCCGAGGTGGAACGTCCTGCAACGATCCGCGCGCGCTGGCATGACATCGAGGGCAAGGTGCATGAAGAGGAAATGGAAGGCCTCATGGCCACCTGCCTCCAGCACGAGATGGACCATCTTGAGGGCATCCTTTTCATCGACCACCTTTCCCGCTTGAAGCGGCAGATGGCGCTGAAGAAGCTGGACAAGCTGCGTAAGGCGGCCTGAGGTAGCTGTGCATAGGCGCCCCGGCGCTGTTGCAATGTTGGACGTCGCGAAGTAAGTTCACGGTTCGTTCCAGTAGGGGTCGCCGTGAATCCGCAGGTTTTCTCAATTATCGCACTGATTCTCGGCCTCGGCCTCGGCACGGGGATTGGGTGGTTCTTCGGCGGGCGTCCTGTTGCGGACCTTCGCGAGCGATTTGCCGCGCGCGATGCTGAAGCGCGGGAGCTGGACGAGAAGTTTCGCCGAGCAATCACGGAATTGGCAGGGGCTACCGAGCGGGCGAACCGTGCAGACGGCTTGGCGGTGGAACTCGCTGGTGTCCGCGCGAGCGGTGACGCCGCACGCTCTGAGCTTGCCACGCTCAAGGCGAATGCGCTCCATTTCGAAGAACAGAAGCGGCTTTTGCTGGAGGCGCAGGAGGCTCTGAGGAAAGAATTCGAGGCAGCAGGGGCCAAGGTGCTCGAAGGCGCGCAGGAGACTTTCTTGCGTCGCGCCCAATCGCGCTTTGAGGAAAGCGAAAAGGCAAACGCGGAACGCATCAGCACTCTGCTGGCTCCGGTCGGAGAACGGTTGAAGAGCTATGAGGAGCAAGTCTCGGCACTCGAAGCAAAGCGCGTCGATGCTTTCGGCCAGCTCAAGGGCGTGATCGATGAAATGCGGACGGGGCAGGAGCAGGTGCGCGCAGAGGCGGCGCGGCTTGGCAACTCGCTGCGCAATGCGCCCAAGGCTCGCGGCCGGTGGGGTGAGCAGCAGCTCAAGAACGTGTTGGAGCAGTGCGGCCTGGCGGAGCACACGGATTTCGTCACCGAACATTCGATCACGACAGATGAAGGCAGGCTGCGGCCGGACGCAATCGTCAACATTCCCGGCCAGAAGAAGCTGGTGATTGATGCCAAGGTCTCTCTCAACGCTTATCAGGAAGCCTTCGAGGCACAGGATGACGCGACCCGCGATCTGGCGCTGTCACAGCATGTCAGCTCTATGCGGAACCACGTGCAGCAGCTCGGCGCCAAGAGCTATCAGAGCCAGTTCGAGGAAGCGCCCGACTATGTGGTGATGTTCGTCCCGGGCGAGCATTTTGTTGCGGCGGCGCTTGAGAAGGATCCGGAACTTTGGGACTTCGCCTTCCGCAACCGTGTGCTGCTCGCAACGCCGACCAACCTCGTCGCCATTGCGCGAACCGTTGCGCAGGTCTGGCGGCAGGATGGACTCGCCCGTGAAGCGCGCGAGATTGGCCGGATGGGTGGCGAACTCTATGACCGTCTGGCTGTCGCCGCCGACCATTTGAAGCGTGTCGGCTCAGGCCTGAACAGCGCCGTTGATAACTACAACAAGTTCGTCGGCTCCTTTGAACGGAATGTGCTTTCCGCGGGGCGCCGCCTACGTGACAAGCACATAGAGATCGGGAAGCGCGAGATTGACGACGTGCCGCTGGTGGAGGCGTTACCGCGCTATGCCAATCAAGCCGATGGCCCAGCATTGCTCGAAACGATCACCAACGAAGCGGCAGAGTAGAAGTTCAGGCCACTTTCCGCAGTTCGGCAGAGCGGCCGTGCGATTTCAGGGTCATGCGGTCGCCCTCAACCACAATGACCGGTGCAGAAGTCAGCAGCGCGTTCAGGGCCTTTTCCTGATTCCAGAGCGGCTCGGCGCAATACATCTCCGTTTGCGTAAGCGGGCCGGCGATGAGGCGGTCATCTTCTACGCGCCAGTCGCCGCCCATGCTGTTGCAGCCGACGCTTGCGCCGAGGCTATTTTTCTTGAAGCTGATCTTTGCTTTCCCGGAGACTGGCGGCGCACCGTCGATCTGGGTGAATCGCCAATTCGTACCCGCGATCTGGGCGGCGGAATCGGTCGCCGCCGCACACCCCGCGATCAGCAGGACTGACAAGGAAAAGTATGCTGCGCTGCGCATGATCCACCTTCGCGCAAGGGGGCTGATCCTGCGATGAACAACCTACTCTCAAGCGTCGAGATGCGCCAGCGCCTCATAGGCTAAAACAGCGCCTGCGACCGCTGCGTTCAGGCTGTCCGCCCGGCCGCGCATTGGCATGGTTACCCGCAAGTCGCAGGCATCCTCATATTCCGCCGGAAGCCCGCGAGACTCGTTGCCCACCATGAGGAAGCACGGCGAGGCATAGGGCGCGTGGCGATAGTCCTGCGCATCACGCAATGATGCGGCGACAAGCTGGCCATCGCCTTGCCGCAACCACTCGTTGAACTCTGGCCAGCGTGCCTGGACGACATGTTGGGTAAAGATCGCACCCATGCTGGCGCGCACTGCCTCGACCGAGAAGGGGTCTGCGCAATCGTCCAGCAGGATCAGGCCGCCTGCACCCACGGCATCGCCGGTCCGCAGCATGGTGCCCAGGTTGCCCGGATCGCGCAGCGCTTGCGCCACCAGCCAGATTTTCGCTGAACTGCGGTCAACAGAGGCAAGCCTCGTGTCGAATTCGGCAAACACCCCCGCGACAGACTGCGGATTGTCCTTGCCCGTGACCTTGGCGAGAATGTCCTCGTCCATTTCGACAACTTCGCCGCCAGCCGCGAGCACTTCGGCTTCAAGCGCGTCCAGCAGCGGATGGGTCTCTCGCCCCGTCGCCATCACCAGCATTTCCGGCAGCTTGCCGCACTCGCGCGCGTCGGTGAGCAGGCGCAGTCCTTCCGCAAGAAATCGCTCTTCACGCCGCCTGTGCTTCTTCTCACGCAGCGAACGAAGGAACTTTACCGTCGGGTTGGAGAATCCTGTGATGGTACGGCGTGACACCGCTCAATCCTCGCCGAAGCCGTCCTTGACCAGCCCGGCCAATTTAGCGAGCGCGCCCTCCGCGCCGTCGCCGGCAACGTGGATTTCAATGACGTCGCCTTTTGCAGCCCCAAGCATCATCAGGCCAAGGATTGATCCGCCCGCGGCGTCCGTTCCGTCCTTGAGCACCTTCACGTTCAACTGAGGCGGCAGCATCGCGACAAGGTTGACGAATTTTGCACTGGCGCGGGCATGAAGCCCTTTGTTGTTGACGATTTCCACCGTCTCCGACGCTTCGTTCATGCGTCCTGCCTCAGGTATTCGGAGGCAATGGTGATATAGTTGCGGCCCGCATCGCGCGCGGCGAGCGCGGCGTCGTGCACGGACATGCTGTTGCGTGCCTTTGCCAGCCGGATCAGCATTGGCAGGTTGATGCCCGCGATGACTTCCACATGGCCCGCATCCATCAGCGAGATGGCCAGGTTGGAAGGCGTGCCGCCGAAAAGGTCGGTCAGAATGATCGCGCCTTCGCCGCTGTCGACTTCCTGAATTGCCGCGGCGATGTCCTGCCGGCGGCGCTCCATGTCGTCATTGGGGCCGATGCAGACTGTCGCCACCGCCTCCTGGCGGCCGACGACATGTTGCATGGCGTGAACAAATTCTTCGGCAAGATTGCCATGTGTGACGAGAATCATTCCGATCATGCGGAAAGCGAGCTCCGAATTTCCTGCGATTGCCCCTGCGATTCTACAGTCACAGCGGTTGCCCTCCTTCAAGCAGGTCAGCCGCGCGTGCGCCCAGGTTGCGGTGCAGCAATGTGGGGGAAAAACCCGCCGTGCGCAAGGCCGAGGCGATTTCTTCCGAAACGAAAACCGAACGGTGTCTCCCACCGGTACAACCAAACGCGATGTTCACATAGGCTTTGCCTTGCGCTTCGTAGCGCGGAAGCAGCATCAACAGCAGGTCGCGTATGCGCTCAAAAGCCTCTGCATAGGCGGGATCCTTGCGGATGTGCCGGGCGACAGCTTCGTCCTTGCCGGTCAACGGACGCAGTTCATCCACCCAATGAGGATTGTCGAGAAAACGCATGTCGAACACGAGGTCGGCGACCGGCGGCATACCTTTCGCAAAACCGAAGCTTGATACCGTCACCGTCATCGCCTGGCTGGAAGGCGCGGCAAAGTTTTCGCGGATTACCTGGCTGAGGTCGTTGGACGAGTAACTGGTGGTGGAAAGCACCATGTCGGCCCATCGCCGCAGCGGTTCCAGAAGCTCTCGCTCTGCAGCGACGCCCACGGATACGGGCATGTCGGCGGCCATGGGGTGGCGCCTGCGCGTCTCGTTGTAACGGCGCTCAAGCTCCTGATCGGCGCAATCGAGAAAGAGGGTGGTTACTTCAAGGTCGTCGCGCTCGGCGAGGCTCTTTACCCGCTCGATGATCGAATGGGGATCAAATCCGCGGGTGCGTGAATCGAAGCCTATTGCCAATGGCGGGCGGATGTCGCCGGTAACGGCCGAGGCAGAGGAACTGTCTATCAGGCGGCCTAGAAGGCGTATCGGAAAATTGTCGATGGTTTCCCAGCCAAGATCCTCAAGCGTCCGCAGCGCCGTTGTCTTGCCCGCCCCAAGAAGCCCGGTGACAAGCAGCACCCGTTGTCGGCCAACTGTAGACTCGGACCCCATGATTTCATTGCTTTGCGCCTGTCGTGCGCGAAATGAAAGAGGGAGCGCGACGTTATCACACGGTCAAACAGCAAGTCCGTAACGGGCAAGCGCCAGTTCGGCCCTAAGGTGGATAACAGGGCTTCCCGGCCAGAGCCGAACCTGTGGCAGAGGCAGGCCAAGAATGGTGTAAATCTCGGCCTCATCGAT
>JBEVKC010000076.1:0-9644 GCA_040509895.1 Novosphingobium sp.
TGGCTCAGGAACACACAGTCAAGGCGTTCGACGAGGACATCACTCGCCTGCGCGGCTTGATCGCCGAAATGGGTGGCCTTGCAGAGGTCGCAATTCACGAGAGCATGGACGCGTTGGTTCGTGGCTCGCACGAGCTGGCCTCTCAGGTCATCGGCCGCGACAAGAAGCTCGACCTGCTTGAGCATGAGATTGACAAGCTGGCGGTGCAGATCATCGCCCTGCGCGCACCGATGGCGGATGACCTGCGCGAAGTTGTCTCGGCCCTGAAGATCGCCGGCATGCTTGAACGGGTTGGCGACTATGCCAAGAACATCGCCAAACGGGCAGGCAGGATTGAACAACGCCAGCGGTTCGAGCCGCTGACGCTGATCCCCGCGATGGCAGAGATTGCCACCGAAATGGTCCATGACGTGCTGACAGCCTATGCCGCTCGCGACCCGAATCTGGCGATTGAAGTTTGCCAGCGGGACGAAAAGGTGGACGCCTTCTACAACTCCATCCTGCGCAATCTCATGACGCATATGATGGAGAACCCGTCGACCATCACCAGCGCCACAGAACTTCTCTTCGTAGCCCGCAATCTTGAGCGCATCGGCGATCACGCCACCAATGTCGCAGAGATGGTCTACTTCGCTGCGACCGGCAAATACCTGCTCGATCGCGAACAGATGGTAGAGCCATGATGCCAGGTCCACGCCTCCTGCTGGTTGAGGATGATCCAGCGCTTTCGGAGCTGCTTGAATTCCGCTTCAAATCGGAAGGCTACCGCGTCTCTGTCACCGGCGATGGCGACGAAGCGTTGTTGCTGGCTTCGGAGCAGGTGCCCGATCTGGTGGTCCTGGACTGGATGATCGAGGGCACCAGCGGCATCGAAGTCTGCCGCCGCCTTCGCCGCGACAAGGCGACAGCGCACGTTCCGATCATCATGCTAACCGCGCGCGAGGCTGAGGATGATCGCATCCGTGGGCTTGAAACCGGCGCCGACGATTACGTCACGAAACCCTTTTCGCCGCGCGAACTTCTGGCCCGCGTGTCTGCGATCATGCGGCGCATCCGCCCCGCGCTTGCCGGTGAGACGATTGCTGTCGGCGACCTTTCGCTTGATGCGACTGCCCACCGGGTTACGCGCCGGGGTCAGACGCTCTCGCTTGGCCCTACCGAATTCCGCCTGCTCAAGTTCTTCATGGAGCATCCGGGCCGGGTGTTTTCGCGCGGACAATTGCTGGACGCGGTCTGGGGCACCGAAAGCGACATCGAACTGCGCACGGTGGACGTCCACATCCGCCGCCTGCGCAAGGGCATCGAACTACCCAATGCGCCCGACCCGGTAAGGACGGTGCGTTCAGCCGGTTACGCGCTGGAAGCGGTGTAAAACAGCACGGTCAAGCGACCGCAGGATCGTCGTTTGCGGCAAATTTCTCGCGCCAGCGCGCCATTGCCTCTTCCCCTACGAAGGGGCTATGCAATCTTTCATAACCGAATGTGGATTGCTCGCCATGTCCCGGGACGAAGGCAACATCGTCACCCAACGGGAACAGCTTCGAACGGATCGAGCTGATCAGCAGCGGCAGGTCGCCATCCGGATGCTCCCACACGCCGATGGCGCCGCGGAACAGGATGTCGCCAACCCAAGCCTGGCGGATTGACGGACTGAAGTACGCGACGTGGCCGCGGCAGTGCCCGGGGCAATGGAGCACTTCCAGCACCTCTTCACCAAAGCTGATCCGGTCACCGTGCTCCAGCCAGCGCGAGGGCACATAGCTTTTCGCAGGGACGCCGTACTTGTCGCCCAACTGGCCGAGCCGGTTGACTAGGTGTTCGTCTCCCCGGTGCGGTCCTTCAATTCGGGCTCCGGTGACTTCGGCAAATTGCGCCGCGCCGCCAGCGTGATCGAAATGACCATGGGTGACGAGGGCAACCTCTGGCTCAAGGTCCATCAGCTCTATGAAGTTGATGATTTCAGGCAGGTCTCCGCCCGGATCGATCACTGCCGCCCGGCCGGTTTTTTCGCACCACAGGATAGAGCAGTTCTGCGCGTAGCGGGTGACGGGAAGGACTTCGAATTCCATGACGGAACTATCGCACCGCCCTTCCCGCAATGAAAGACCCGGCTTTAGTCCAGTGACGCGCCCGGCAGCGGCGGAACCGGCTGCGGCGGGACGTCAGGATCGTCTTCATGCACTTCGACATGCCCGCGGCCAACGTGGCTGTGGCTGCGGCTATAGGTGAAGTAGACGATCAGGCCGATTATTCCCCAACCCGCGAACAGGGCCAGTGTGTACCAGGACAGACTGAAGAACAGATAGACCGAGCCGATGACGGCCAGCGGGACAACCACCATGACAGCCGGCGTGCGGAACGGACGGTGGCGATGCGGATCGGTACGGCGCAGCACGGCCACGGCCACCGCGACCATGGCGAACGCGAAGAGTGTGCCGGAGTTCGAGATGTCGGCCAACGCCCCTACCGGGAAGAAGGCCGCGAAGAGCGCAACGCAGATACCGGTGATGATCGTGATCACATGCGGCGTGTGATAGCGCGGATGCACCTTGCTCAGCGCCTCGGGAAGCAGGCCATCGCGGCTCATGACGAAGAAGATGCGGGTCTGACCATACATCATCATCAACACGACCGAAGGCAGTGCCATGATTGCGGCAAGACCGACCAGGTTGCCGACGCCCTCCCAACCGATTTCACGCAGCGTCCATGCCAGCGCCTCGCGCGAGCAGACCACGGCTTGATCGGCGATAGACTTGCAGGCTGCCGTCAATTCCGATGACCCAGGATTAAGGCCAGTGCCATCGGCCGCCAGCAAAGGTTGCGCGCCCACGGTTCCGATGACGCCCGCAGCGACGAGCAGGTAAAAGATGGTACAGATCGCAAGGCTGCCGATCAGGCCGATCGGCATGTTGCGCTGTGGATTCTTAGTTTCCTCAGCTGCTGTGGAAACCGCATCGAAGCCCACATAGGCAAAGAAGATCGATGCAGCTGCAGCTGAAATCCCCGAAAAGCCCAGTGGTGCAAAAGGCACGAACTTGTCGGCGGTCATGACCGGGATCGCCAGCACGACGAAGGCAGTCAGCGCCACAATCTTCACGACCACAAGAGTAGCGTTGAATGCCGCGCTTTCCTTGGTCCCCTTCACCAGCAGCGCGGTGACCAGCAGGGCAATGATCATGGCCGGCAGGTTGATCACCCCACCGCCGCTGGGTCCGCTGGCAATTTCGGCCGGGATGACGATGTTTGGCAATACCGACCAATAGTCGTTGAGATGGGCGAGCATGCCGGTGAAATAGCCGGACCACCCGACCGCAACCGCGCCCGCTGCGACCGCATACTCCAACACCAACGCCCAGCCGACCAGCCAGGCCAGCATCTCACCCATCACCGCATAGCTATAGGTGTAAGCTGAACCGGAAACTGGCACCATGGATGCCATCTCCGCGTAACACAGCGCGGCTACGGCACAGACCACGCCGGCGATGATGAAGCTGACCATCATGCCCGGACCGGCCTTCTGCGCGGCTTCTGCCGTCAGCACGAAGATTCCGGTGCCGATAATGGCGCCAACGCCAAGCATGGTGAGCTGGAACGCGCCCAGCGACCTATGAAGAGATTTCTTTTCCGCCGTCGCGAGAATGGCGTCGAGCGGTTTAATGCGACCGAACATGCGGTGTTTCCCCAATCCTGAGTGCGGATTGGCAGTGAAAGCTAGCGGCAAGCCCTGCATTGGCAAGGGCCTCGCTTCTCCCTTCCCCAGTAATCTTGGCCTTTCCCCGTAATGTTGCGGCGTCTAGAAGCGCATCATGTCCACGACTTTCCAGCTCGACACCTCGACCAGCCGCGCCAATCCCACTCCGGCGCCGATGAAGCGGCTAACTATCCCCGCGATCCGTAAGCGGAAACAGGATGGAGTGACCGCACAGCCGGTCGTCATGCTTACGGCCTATACGGCCCGTCAGGCGCAATTGCTGGACGCGCACTGCGACCTGCTGCTCGTCGGCGATAGCCTGGGACAGGTGATCTATGGCCTGCCCTCCAGTGTCCCGGTGACGCTGGACATGATGACGGCGCACGGCGCTGCAGTGGTGCGCGGCAGTTATCACGCGGCGGTCATCGTCGACATGCCGTTCGGGGCCTATGAAGAATCCCCCGCGCAGGCCTTTGCCAGCGCATCCCGCCTGCTGAAGGAAACCGGCTGCGCCGGCGTGAAACTGGAAGGTGGCGCAGCCATGGCAGAGACCGTGTCATTTTTGGTCCAGCGCGGCATTCCGGTAATGGGGCATATCGGCCTCACTCCGCAGGCAGTTAACGTTCTGGGCGGCTACAACGCGCGCGGACGTAGCGATGAGGAGGCACGCAAGATCGTCAGCGATGCAAAGGCGCTGGATGAGGCTGGTGCATTTGCCATCGTGGTCGAAGGGGTGGTCGAACCGATAGCCATCGAAGTAACCAAGGCCATATCCTGCCCCAGCATTGGTATCGGCGCCTCCGCCCAATGTGACGGGCAAGTGCTGGTAACCGAGGACATGCTGGGCATGTTTGAGCGCGTTCCGCGTTTCGTTAAGCGGTACGAAGAGATTGCCGAAACCATTTCCGGCGCAGCGGCCCGATATGCCGATGAAGTGCGCGCACGCACCTTCCCCGGCATCGAACAGACCTATCAGCCGAAGTAGCTTTCAACCCACTTTCCGGTGCAACCGTGAAGCGATGGGCGCGGCGACAACCATCTGTGCGAGGTGATAGACCAGCAGCGGCAGCAGGATGATCCCGGCTGTTGAGGCGGGAAACAGCACGGTCGCCAGCGGTGCGCCCATCGCGACGCTCTTTTGTGCTCCAGCGAATAGCATCGAGATGCGGTCACCGCGCGGCAGGCGAAGCACGCCCCCCAGCAGCCACGATCCGCCATAGCCGAACACCAGCATCAAGGCGCAACCGGCGAGCAATCCAGCCATGTCTCCAAGGTTCACCTGGTACCAGATGCCCTGCTCCACCGCGCCCGAAAACGCGACATAGACCGCGATACCGATAGTCGTGCGGTCAAGCAGGGTGATGAGATGGCGATGTCCGGCGACCCACCCCCTCGTGAATATCTGCAGGACCTGCCCTAGAATGAACGGCAAGAGGAGCATCGCCATGACCTTGACCAAAGCGGCCCCCTGAAAGTCCACGCCCCTGCTCCCCGCAATGAGCGAGAACAACGGCGCGCTAATGAACACGCCGATGATGTTGACCAGTGCGGCGGCCACTACGGAACTTGCGATATTGCCCCCGGCAAGCGAGGCATAGGCCGTTGCGGACTGGATGGTCGAGGGCAGCACGCCAAGGAACAGGAACCCCAGCGCGAGGGTCGCAGGCATGAATGCCGTTCCGCCATGCCAAAGCAGCCAGCCTGCCACCGACATGGCCCCGAATATCCAGATCACCAGCGGGATTAGCAGGCGGTGGTTGCCTAGTCCCTGCAACACTTCGCGGCGTGACAGGCGTAAGCCGTAGAAGAAGAACAGCGCAAAAACGGCGGCGTTGGAAACCCACTGCGCCCATTCGCGTGCAGCGCCCTTCACCGGGAGCAATGTCGCCAGCAGGATTGCGGCGACCAGCAGCCGCACCATCGGATCGATCCGGCTGAACATCAGCGCGGTGTCAGGCGGACTGGCGGCGCCGGCGTGCCAAGGAAACGCGGAGTCGGTGCTGGTTGCAACAGTCCATCTGCCTCAACGAATGTGCCTCGTGCGACATTGTGCGGATGCTGTGGTGCCTCGGCGAGAGTCAGCACCGGGGCAAAGCAGGCGTCAGTATCCTCAAGCAAGGCGCACCATTCATCTCGCGTGCGGGTGCGAAATACCGCTCCAAGCCGAGTCTTGAGTCCCGGCCAGCGGTCCCTGTCCATCGGATCATCGAATTCTGCGTCGCCCGAAAGACCCAGTTTTTCCAGAAGCAACGCATAAAATTGCGGCTCTATGGGACCGAGCGATATCCACTTTCCGTCCGACGTCTCATAGACCTCATAGAAGTGCGCTCCACCATCCAGAACATTGGACTCGCGCTCGTCCTTCCACATGCCGTTGCCGAACAGCGTGTAGGTCATGGCCGAAAGCAGTGCCGCCCCATCGACCATTGCGCAATCGATGACCTGACCCTTGCCGGTCGATCGGGCTGACAGGATTCCCGCGAGCACACCGAAGGCCAGCATCATGCCGCCGCCGCCATAATCCCCGACAACATTGACCGGGAACGTCGGCTTGCCTTCCTTACGGCCATAGGTGTGGAGCGCACCGCTAAGCGCGATGTAGTTGATGTCATGGCCGGCGCGCATCGCCTTGGGTCCGTCCTGCCCCCAGCCAGTCATGCGCCCGACAACCAGGCGCGGGTTTTCGGCCAGCAGCACGTCCGGGGCAAGCCCAAGCTTCTCGATCACGCCGGGCCGGTTGCCCTCTACCAACGCGTCTGCTTCGCGAACGAGGTCCAGCACCTGCCGGATGGCGCCGGGATCCTTGAGGTCCAGTATCCGCAACTCGCGGTTACGATTGACGATATCGCGATCTCCGAAGTCGCCGAAACGTTCAGAGCCGGGGCGTTCAATTCGGATCACGCGCGCGCCGTGATCAGCCAGCATCATGCCCGCAAAAGGCGCCGGGCCGATTCCAGCCAGTTCGATCACCGTAATTCCGGCCAGTGCGCCCGGCATCGTCTCCTCCCCGAATGGATCCGCAACGCAACTGCCGCAGCAAGCGCGGATTGTCGAGCGGCGTCAGCCGTGAAGGTCGTACTGTTTGAGCAGGTCGTAGAGCGTGGGCCGACTAATCCCCAGCAGTTTGGCCGTATTGGAGATATTGCCTTCGGTGCGGGCCAGCGCATGGCGGATAACCTTGCGGTCGGCGACCTCACGCGCGGTCTTGAGATTGAGCGCCTGCGCGATCTCCTCATCCGGCTCCACCAGATCAAGGTCGGCAGCACTGACCAGCTTGCCATCGGCCATGATGACCGCGCGCTTCACCCTGTTCTCCAGCTCGCGCACATTGCCCGGCCAATGCCACGCGTCGATCGCGGTCAGCGCATCGGCGGCGAAGCCCTTTACCTTCGGGTTCATCTCGCGGGAAAATCGCGACAGGAAGGCCTTGGCGAGCAAGGTCGCGTCACCGGGCCGCTCTGAAAGGCTTGGAATCTTCACGACGATTTCGGCCAGGCGGTAAAACAGGTCCTCGCGGAATCGGCCGTCCGCAATCATCGCCTCAAGATCCTGGTGCGTGGCACAAACGATGCGGGTGTCGACATGGATAGACTTGCGCGAACCAATACGTTCAATCACGCGTTCTTGCAGGAAACGCAGCAGCTTCACCTGCAACTGCAGCGGAATGTCGCCCACTTCATCAAGAAAGAGCGTGCCGCCAGCAGCTTGCTCGATCTTGCCTTCGGTCGTCTTTACCGCACCCGTAAAGGCTCCCTTTTCGTGCCCAAAGAGTTCGCTTTCGAGCAAGTTTTCTGGAATCGCGGCGCAGTTGATAGCCACGAAAGCGCCTTCCGAACGATCGCTCGCCTCGTGCAACCCGCGAGCAAGAAGCTCCTTGCCCGTACCGCTTGCGCCCAGCAGCATCACCGACACATTGGTATTAGCCACGCGCTCTATTGTTCGGGCGACGCGGATCATTTCCGGCGCCGAGGTAATCATTCGACCGAGAACGCGGTCGTCTTTCCCGGCACGCGCCGACAGCGCACGGTTCTCCGCCTCAATTACATGAAGCTTGTAGGCCCGGTGGACGATCAGCCCCAGAGTGTCGATGTCGACCGGCTTCTGGTAGAAATCGTAAGCTCCACGGGCGATAGCCGTCAGCGCGCTTTCGCGCGCACCGTGCCCCGAAGCGACGATGACCTTGGTATCGGGCTTCAGTGCCATGATCTCGTCCAGCACGGCAAAGCCTTCGGTAACGCCATCGGGATCTGGCGGCAGGCCAAGATCAAGAGTTACCACGTCCGGCGCCTCGGCACGCAATGCGGCAAGCGCACTGGCGCGATCACCCGCGATGATCACCTGGAAATCCTCATAGGCCCATTTGAGTTGGGCCTGTAGCCCCGGATCGTCTTCAACAACGAGCAGCTTGGGTAAGGCATTAGTCATCATGCTACTTTCTGCTCAGTTTCCTCAAAGGCCTTGAGGAGGCCGCTTGCTTCGAAAAGCGGCAGACGGACAATGAAGCGCGTGCCCAGCCCTTCGCGCGATTCCACTTCCAGTCGTCCACGCATGGCGCGCACCAATTCGCGCGCCTCAAACGCACCGATTCCAAAGCCCCCCGCCTTCGAGGAGACAAAGGGCTTGAACAGCCGGGTACGGACAAATTCGGGCGACATGCCGCAGCCGGAATCGACGATGTCAAATCGCGCATGCATGCCGTCGCAAGACAGGCCGATGAACACCGGGCTGTCAGGATCGCTGGCATCCACCGCATTCTGCACCAAATGAACAAGTGCCTGCTCAAGCGATTCCCGATTGGCCGCGACCCGGCAGGGGTGGATTTCGGACAAGTGAACGGGGTGCTGGCCGGCAAAGCGCTTGGTTATGGCGACAGCCAAATCATCCGCGTCCACATCGGACAGTCGCTCAACGACGTTGCCGCCATACCGCGAAAGGCGCGCAAGCAGCGCGTTCAGCTTGTCCGCCGAATTGCGCAACGTCACAAGCATGTCATCCCGAAATGCAGGATTGTCGGCATGACGCTCCGCATTCCGCGCCAGAAGGCTGAGCTGGCTGGCAAGGTTCTTGATGTCATGCATCACGAAAGCAATGCGGCGGTGAAAGTCATCGAAACGGCTTGATTCCTCAAGCGCCTGCTGGCCCGAATGCTCGGCAAGGTAGCTTGCGAGCTGCTGCCCGACGACACGCAGCAGATCGAAATCCTCCCAGTCGAACCTGCGAGCTTGCTGGGGGCGCGCGAGTACCACAACGCCCGTCAGGCGTTCGTAGTGGATCAGCGGCACCAGCGCCCATGCACAAGGGTCGTTGCGGAGCCACTCCGGCACGACCATCGCCTCTCCGCGAAAATCGCGGCCCGAGCGAACGTCATCCAGGTCCAGGATGAAGCCCTGCTTCTCGAAGAAACTGACCGCCGCAGCTGACATTGCCATCGCCGGCACGTCGGCAGCGGCCCACTGCCAGCGCGCAGCCAGCACCAGATCGCCGTTGTCATCAGGTGCCAACAGCAGGCCTGCCGGGCTCTCAGCAATGTCGGCAACCGCCTGCACGACGCGCTGTTCGAGCGGTTGGGACTTCTCGGTTCCGGTGCCGATGGTGCGGGTAAAGCGCAGCCACTCCAGACGATAGTCATAGCGATGCTGGAACAGATGCTTGGCGATAGTCACCCGCAGCCAGCCACGCAGCCGAGGTGACGGCAGGGTGAAGATAGCGATCGCGCTGGCGCCAATCAGGAAGCCGAACTCCAGCACCGGTCCAAACTGGCCGCCGACGTGGGCAATCCCCTGTGCCATGCCGAACATCGCGACAAAATATGCTCCGATGAGGACAAGCGAGGCAGTCTGGAACGTTACCGTGCGCGACGGGCGAAGCCGCAGGATGTCTCGATCCCGCGAAACGCCCAGCGCCATCAGCGCAGAAAGTACTACGACCGACAGTCCGCGCACGGCAGCCAGTT
>JBEVKC010000077.1:0-8633 GCA_040509895.1 Novosphingobium sp.
GCCGCCAACGGCAATATCGTGCCCGTTCCCGTGGCGCAGATGCAGACGCTGCTGCCCGGCTCAATCGGCGCATACCAGCGCACCGCGACGGAAACTTCGGCAATGGGTCAGGTCGGCGGGCAGGCCTCTGCCACCTATGAGGCAAGCCCCCACCGCTTTAGGCTGAAGATCGTAGACATGTCGGCGCTGGGCGCCCTCGCCGGAATGGGTGCGGCCCTTGGCGTCGAACAGAGCCGTGAGGATGCGGACAGCTATGAACGCACCCAAACCATCGACGGCCAGATCCGCACAGAGGCTTGGAACAAGACGAACAACACCGGCAAATACAGCGTGGTCGTGGGCAACCGTTTTCTGGTTGAGGCAGACGGCGGCGCCAACAACATCGACGAACTGAAGGCCGCCGTGGCGACTATCGATCCGGATGATCTGCAGGACCTGGCGGAGTAGGCGAAAGGGCCCTTTTTCTGACGTTCGATCAGGTCCGAGTTGTTGGGGCTAGCTGCCGTTCCGTTGAACATTTGCGGCGCGCCTTTGTCGCAGCAAATCTGCGATGGCCACACAACCATGGAAGAGCATGGCACTTAACCAAGGAATGCCAACCCAAATTCGCTGCTCCGGAGGATCGGCCAAAAGGAACGTGGTGAAGGTGCCTGCCATCAACAAAACCAAGCTTAGCCAACGTAGTCTGGTGAATGGCCAGTACAGGTAGTCGAAACTTGGCATGTATCTAGCCCCGCTAGTGACTACCAACCAATCATAGGCAGGCACGCCGACAAGGGCGACCGGAACAGCTATCTCCAAGGACATCCGCTGACTTTAGCCACAGAAGCGATGTCCGCAATGTTGGCGGTGCTGGTCACTAAATTTCGGTCGTCCGGGGTTAACTCAGCCAGAAGGTCAATCCGGCAAGCGCTGCGACTAGGGCTACGCACCCGAGAGGCGATACCGCCTTGCTGTCTTCGTACTCACCGGTCTCCACAAAGCGCTTCACCTCAAGCCGCTGGTGCTCCCCGTAAGTTTTATCCTTGGCCCGTATGTCGCTGTCCGAGATGAAATGGCGCACAAAATGGGGACACTCCGGTGAACTTTTCGTCAGGTCGTCATTCAACTGGTTCAGGATCTCATCGACGGCTGTCCAGTCCACAACTTCGCGCTCTTCTTCCAAAAGTACGGCGGCAAGGCGCTGGCGAAGATTTTGTGTGTTCATGAAGCCATACTATGCGCACATGGGAGCAATGTCGGTAAACGCCCGCTCTCGAAGACATAGCTTTCTCCAAATCTACCTGAACGGATGACTGCTTCAGGGCGGACCAAGCTGGACCCTGAACGACTGCATTGTCGGCGACAGCGACGACGCGCCAACGACGATATCCGATGCTGGCTTCCCTACAGCAAAGCCTCGATATCCGCTTCAAGCTTCTCCGGCTTATCCGTTGGCGCGTAACGCCGCACCACCTTGCCGTCGCGGCCGATCAGGAACTTGGTGAAGTTCCATTTCACGCCCTTGGTTCCCATCACGCCCGGTGCTTCGGCCTTCAGCCATTTGTAGAGCGGGTCCGCCCCGTCGCCATTGACGTCGATCTTGGCCATGAGTGGGAAGGACACATCGTAGTTCAGCGAACAGAAGCTGGCGATTTCCTCGGCGTTGCCGGGTTCCTGCGCCCCGAACTGATTGCATGGAAATCCGATAACCTCAAAGCCCCGCTCCCGGTACTTGCGCCATAGGGCCTCAAGCCCGGCATATTGCGGTGTGAAGCCGCACTTGCTGGCGGTGTTCACCACCAACAGAACCTTTCCCAGCTTGTCGGCAAGGGCCAGCGTCTCACCGTTGGGCAAGTTGGCGGTGAAATCGGCGATGGTGCTTGGCAATCCTGGCCCCTAGCTTGTCGGAAAATCCGGTCGTCGCGAAAGTGCCAGAATCTCTCCGATGGTCAAGCGGTGGTCGCCGGACTTATCAATAACATAACGACTTCGGTCTGCCTCAGGCAGGGTCAGCACGAAGCGTATTAGCTCTGCCAGCCCGCCATGACGAATGGACTTCAACCCGTTCAGCAAGCCGCCGCCGTCATCGCTACGATGCAGGGACGATGGGTCGTCCCAGTCGATGCTTGTGTGGCCCGGCTCGCCGTTAAAAGTGCTGGGCGAAGTGCTCATAAAAACCGTCCTCCGTTCCACCCCTGCACTAGCGAGTTTGGCATGAAGGCAAGCGATTTCAAGCCCTGCGAAACGCCTACTCCAAATGCCCCTCGTGCAGTCGGACGACACGGTCCATTGCCATGGCAAGCCGTTCGTTATGCGTGGCGACCAGCGCTGCGCTGCCTTCCTCGCGGACCAGCCTGACGAACTGCTCAAACACCTTGTCCGCCGTCGCTTCGTCAAGGTTGCCGGTCGGTTCATCCGCCAGCACAAGGTCAGGCTTGTTGGCAAGCGCGCGGGCCACGGCAACACGCTGCTGCTCCCCGCCCGAAAGCTGGCTCGGACGATGCCCGGTGCGCTGGGCAAGGCCGAGCGCGGACAGCAGTTCGCGCGCGCGCTCTTCGCTTTCGGCGCGCGGGCGTTCGGCGATAAGCTGGGGCAGAACCACGTTCTCTATCGCGGAGAAATCGGGCAGCAGGTGGTGGAACTGATAGACAAAGCCGATGTGGTCGCGCCGCAGCTCTGCTCGCTCATCGCCATTCAACGATGCCGCCTGCTTTCCGGCGATGGCGATGCTGCCGCCAAAGCCGCCCTCCAGCAGGCCAATGGCCTGGAGCATGGTCGACTTGCCCGAACCCGACGGCCCAAGCAGCGCGACAATCTCGCCCGAGCGTACGTCAAGGTCCACGCCGCGAAGCACGTCGATGCGTACCCCGCCCTGCTCGAAGCTGCGGGTAAGGCCCGATACGCGGACGACCGGAGTGCCAACCTCACTCATAGCGCAGCACCTGCACGGGATCGGTACTCGCCGCCTTGTAGGAGGGGTAGAGCGTTGCAAGGAAACTGAACAGCAACGCCATGAGGCTGATCGTCAGCACTTCGCCCGGATCGGTCCTGCTGGGCAATTCGGTAAGGAAACGGATTGAGGGATCCCACAAATTCTGCCCGGTTAATATCTCCACCACACGCACGATAGGCTGGCGGAAATAGAGGAAGATAAAGCCCAGCAGCAACCCGGCGAGCGTTCCCATCGCGCCGATGATGAAGCCCGCCGTGACGAAAATCTTTGCCAGCGAACGCCGCGTCGCGCCCATCGTGCGCATGATGGCGATGTCGCGCGTCTTGGCCCGCACAAGCATGATCAGCGAGGACAGGATGTTGAACACCGCGACCAGCACGATGATCGACAGCACCACGAACATTGCCACCCGTTCGACCGCCAGCGCCTCGAACAGCGAGGCGTTGATGGTCTTCCAGTCCGTAACCACCGCCTGCCCGGCCAGCCGCTGCGCCAGTGGGGCCAGTGTTTCGGTGACAGTGTCAGGATCGGTGGTCTTAACCTCGATCATGCCGATGGAATCGCCAGTCAGCATCAGCGTTTGCGCGTCCTGCATGGGCATGACGACAAAGGCCTTGTCGTAATCATAGACGCCGATCTCGAATATGGCGGCCACGCGGTAGGCGATCTGCCGCGGGACAGTGCCGAAAGGTGTGGCGCGCCCCATCGGATTGATGATGGTGATGGTGTCCCCCACCTGAGCGCCAAGGTTCTCTGCAAGCCGCACGCCAATGGCCACGTTGTTCGATCCGGGTTGAAGCTCGGCGAGATTGCCCAGCCGCTTCTGCGGTTCGATGCGGCGAATATCCTCAGCCGTATTGCCCCGGACAAGGATCGCCTCAACCCGGCCGTTGAAGGTAGTTAGCAGCGGCTGCTCGATCAGCGGCGAGGCACGCACGACACCCGGTGTCGCCCGCACCTCTTTCAAGACCTGCTGCCAGTTCTCCAGCCGCCCGCCGTAGGCCTGGATGATGGCGTGACCGTTGAGACCAACGATCTTGTCGAGCAATTCGGCGCGAAAGCCGTTCATGACGCTCATGACGATAACCAGCGCGGCGACGCCCAGCATGACGGCAACAAGGCTGATGCCCGCGACAAGCGCGATAAAGGCTTCGCCACGCCCCGGCAGCATATAGCGCTTGGCGATAGTCCATTCGAAGGGGGAGAGGATCAAGCGGTGCCCGTTTCTTCCTGTAAGTGAGAGGGGTTTACGGGGCGCGAGTCCCGCTGGCAAGCACTGCGAAGGAGCTAGCGATGTTCCGATGCGATCACCTTCCTGACCCGCAGGTGAAACGCCGCAGCTAAATTATGTCGGAGCATCAGCCGCGAGTGTTCGATCATTTCGCGCAAGCCCTGCCACGGTAGGCGAAACAGATAATCGGGGACGGCCGCCGCCGTCGCCCGAGCCTACCCCTTGCTTTCGGGGGTAATCAGGCCCAAATGCGCGGCGACTGGCCCGCGCTTCCCCGGACGAGATTCTATGAACATGACTCATCCCTTCCGCGACCTCGACGGCGACAAGCTGCGCGAGGAATGCGGCATCTTCGGTGTGATCGGCTCGAACGATGCCGCTGCCATGACTGCCCTTGGACTTCATGCCCTGCAACATCGCGGGCAGGAAGCAGTGGGCATCACCAGCTTCGACGGGCATGAGTTCTACTCCCGCCGCGGCATCGGCCACGTCGCACAGGTTTTCTCAAGCGAGGGCCTGCTGGGCGAACTTCCGGGCGCCATGGCTTCGGGCCACGTTCGCTATGCCACTACTGGCGGTTCCGGGCTGCGCAACGTCCAGCCGCTGTTCGCCGACCTTGCCTCGGGCGGGTTCTCGATCGCGCACAATGGCAATATTTCCAACGCCATTACGCTGAAGCGCGAACTGGTCCGCAAGGGCGCGATCTTCCAGTCGACTTCCGACACCGAAGTCATCATCCACCTCGTCGCGACAAGCCGCTATCCCACGTTGCTTGACCGCTTTGTCGATGCGCTGCGCCTAGTGGAAGGCGCCTATTCGCTGATCTGCATGACTTCCCAGGGGATGATCGCCTGCCGCGATCCTTTGGGCATCCGCCCGCTGGTGATGGGCCGCATCGGTGATGCAATCGTCTTCGCCAGTGAAACCGTTGCGCTCGATGTCGTCGGCGCAGAACTGATCCGCCAGGTAGAACCGGGCGAGCTGGTGCAGGTGGACCATAAAGGCATAATCTCCAGCCACCGCCCCTTTGGCGTGCACAATCCGCGGCCCTGCATTTTCGAGCACGTCTATTTCAGCCGTCCCGACTCGCTGATCGACGGCCTTTCGGTCTACGAAGTGCGCAAGCACATCGGCGTCGAACTGGCCAAGGAATCGCCGGCCGAAGCCGATCTCGTCATCCCGGTTCCCGACAGCGGCGTTCCTGCTGCCATCGGCTATGCCCAGCAGTCCGGCATTCCGTTCGAGCTTGGCATCATCCGCTCGCACTACGTCGGCCGTACCTTTATCCAGCCGTCGGATGGCGCGCGCCACGCCGATGTGAAGCGCAAGCACAACGCCAACCGCGCCATCGTGGAAGGCAAGCGCATCGTCCTGATCGACGATTCCATCGTGCGCGGCACCACCTCGATGAAAATTGTGCAGATGATGCGCGATGCCGGCGCCGCCGAAGTACACATGCGTATCGCCAGTCCGCCGACCGAGCACAGCTGCTTCTACGGCGTCGACACGCCGGAACGTTCAAAGCTGCTCGCCGCCCGCATGGACGTAAATGCCATGGCCGAATTCATCCAGGCTGATAGCCTTGCCTTCGTTTCCATTGACGGGCTCTATCGCGCCGTAGGTGAGAAAGAGCGCAACAAGAGCTGTCCGCAGCACTGCGACGCCTGCTTCACCGGTGACTACCCGACTCGCCTGACCGATTTCGCTGATCGCGAATCGGCGGAACAACCCACACTGCCGATCGAAAAAGTCGCGTGAAGCCTTTCGAAGGTCAGGTCGCGCTCGTCACCGGATCGAGCAAGGGGATCGGCGCGGCCACGGCAGAGGCGCTGGCCCGTGAAGGCGCGCATGTCATCCTGACGGGCCGAGATACGAAGGCCCTTGAGGCCCTTGAACAGCGCATCCACGACGCGGGCGGCCATGCCACCATCGCACCGCTTGACCTTGCAGAGCCCGACGGCATCGCCCGGCTGGCGACGGCAATTGGCCAGCGCTGGCAGGCGCTCGACATCCTTGTCATCAACGCCGCAATCCTGCCGCAGCTGACATCGGTTGCCGACATCGACCAGCGCTCTTTCAATCAGGCTCTGACGACGAATGTCCTTGCGACACAGGCGCTTATCGCGGCATTCGATCCGATGCTGCGCAAGAGTGCCGACCCGCGCGTCGTCGGCATGACCAGCACCGTGGCGGCCAGCCCGCGCGCCTACTGGGGCGCCTATGCGGCCAGCAAGGCTGCTTTCGAAGTGCTGCTCGATTGCTACGCGCAGGAGATGCGCAACGTCTCCAAGGTTCGCGTCGCCATCGTCAATCCCGGAGCCACGCGCACCGCCATGCGGGCTCGAGCCTATCCGGGTGAGGACCCTGCTTCCGTGAAGGCGCCCGAAGTGGTCGCAGAGCGTTTGGTTTCGCTGCTTGGTGAACAATTCGCCAGCCCGCACCGCGAATCGGTTAACTCTGTTCGGTAAGTCATCGGCAAGACTTTCTGCCGCATTTTAGATGGATGCACCGTCGGCGCAGCGAAAGCCAAGCGGGTGCCCATTGCTCATGCGATGTGGAGGGTTTCAATGTCGATGACTGACGGCATGCAGGACCGCTATTCATATGCGGCGCAAGAGGATCGTTGCGCTCCTCGCACGCGTATCTCAATCCCGGCGACGCTGCGCGCGTCCGGCTCCAAGGGATTCCAGACGGTCGTCCACGACCTGTCAATCTCTGGATTTTCGTGCGCGGCGATCAACCGGCTGCACCCCGGAACGATCTGCTGGATAACGCTGCCGGGCATTGAATCGCAGCAGGCAGAAGTGGTCTGGTGGAACAACAGCATGATTGGCTGCGCCTTCAACCAGCTGCTGAGCCCGATCGTGCACGACAACCTGCTGGCGCGCTTCGGCGCGGCTGAGTGAGCATCGCGGCCTAGCCCTTCACCAATGTTACCTGCGACACATTGATTCCGCCTCCGCGGAACCCGCCCTCGCAGTACATAAGGTAATAGCGCCACAAACGCACGAAATGCTCGTCAAAGCCCTGGGGCACGCGCCCTTCCTCTACGGCGCTGTCAAAGCTCTTGCGCCAGACAAGCAGCGTTTCCGCGTAGTCCTGCCCAAAGTTGGACTGGTCTTCCCATGAAAGACCACGCACCTGCGCAAGTTTGCGGAATTCGCTCTCTCGCAGCAGCATTCCGCCGGGGAACACATAGATCTGGATGAAGTCGGCGCTGGCGGCATAGGCTTCGAACATGGCGTCATCGATGCTGATATACTGGATCGCCGCCCGCCCGCCGGGCTTCAGGCAACGGGTAATGCAATCGAGGAAGTCTGGCCAGAAGGCACGGCCCACGGCCTCCACCATTTCGACACTGGCGATAGCGTCGTACTCGCCCGTAACGTCGCGATAGTCGCATTTCTCGAAGCTGATGCTGCCGGGTGCTCCGTTGCGGCTGCTCCGTGCATAGGCGAGTTGCTCATCAGACAGGCTGATCGCCCGAACCGAGGCGCCCTCCTCGCTGGCTATGTGTTCGGCTAGACTGCCCCAACCACAGCCGATCTCCAGCACAACGCCTTGCGGCGGCAGCGCGAGGCGCCGGGTAATTGCCTCCATCTTGCGGTGTTGCGCCTCATCCAGCGACAGGTGTTCGCCTTCGAAAATCGCGCTGGAGTAGTTCAGTGTGGGATCAAGCCAAGAGGCGTAGAAATCGTTGCCCAGATCGTAATGCGCGTGGATGTTCTTCAGCGATCCGGCGCGCGTGTTGCGCTTCAGCCAGTGGCCCAGCTTCACCGCCATCCGCCACGGACCGCGGGCGCGGGCCGCATTACCGAGCGAACGGCCATTGTCCATGAACAGCGCGAAAAGCGGCACCGGATCGGGGCTGTCCCACTCCCCCGCTTCCCAGGCCTGATACCAGCCGACCGAGCCGCCCGTCGCCAGCCGCAACAAGGCGCGCGGGGAATTGATGCGCACTTTGCATGCAAAGCCGTCCTCGCGCCCGCCGAGAATTCGTGTCGAACCGTCAGGAAGAGTGGTTTCGATGACCCCGCGCTGCAGCCCCACATCGATGCGGTCAAGAATGGCGTTGATGCCACCTGCCCAAAGGCGCGCAAGCCATTGCGGGCCGACGCCAATTGCGCGTCCACCCGCTACCAGCTCCGCTCCCCTTGTCGGCGCCTGCGCGTTCATTCAGGCAATATGCCGAGGTTAGCGCGCCGGGGCAACTCCTTGCTACGGCGCGCTAATATTACTCTGCGGCGATTATTGCTCTTCGACGGTCCAAGTCTGGCCCTTGCCAAGCAGCTTGCCAAGATCCGCAGTCTTGCCGGCATTAGCCACCGCATCCTGCCCAAGAACGGCGTCCTCATAGGTCGGGCGCGGATCGTCATAGAGCACGCCGAGAGCCATCGGGAACGGACCAAAGGGCATTTCGACGAGCATGTGGGCAATGGCGCGGTTGGTGACGTCGTGGACGATCAC
>JBEVKC010000078.1:0-7888 GCA_040509895.1 Novosphingobium sp.
CGTTTTGCGACGGGCCCCTCCCTCTCCCAATGGGAGAGGGGTTTTTAGCACGCGTCTGACTCCATCTCCCGCTGGGAGATGGTTGGGTGAGGGAGCTTTCCTTTACCGGTCCCGCTGGGCCAGCAGGCGCAGGCGCAAGGCATTCAGCTTGATGAAGCCCGCTGCATCCTTCTGGTCATAGGCGCCGGCATCGTCCTCGAACGTGACATGACGCTCTGAGTACAGCGAGTTGGGCGACTTGCGGCCAACCACCTGCGCCAGCCCCTTGTAGAGCTTCAGGCGCACGGTGCCGGAGACCTTTTCCTGGCTGTGGTCGATGGCGGCCTGCAGCATCTCGCGCTCGGGCGCGAACCAGAAGCCGTTGTAGATGAGCTCCGCATACTTCGGCATAAGCTCATCCTTCAGGTGGGCTGCGCCGCGGTCCAGGGTGATCTGCTCGATTCCGCGATGGGCGCGGGCGTAGATTTCGCCGCCGGGGGTCTCGTACATGCCGCGGCTCTTCATGCCGACGAAGCGGTTCTCGACGAGGTCAAGGCGGCCGATGCCGTGCTTGCGGCCCAGCTCGTTCAGCGCAGTCAGCAGCGTGGCGGGCGACATGGCCTCGCCATTCAGGGCAACGCCGTCGCCGCGCGCGAAGTCGATGGTGATGTACTCCGGCTGGTCCGGCGCGTCCTCAGGATTGACGGTGCGCGAGAAGACGTAGTCCGGCACTTCCTCCCACGGATCTTCCAGCACCTTGCCCTCGGACGAGGTGTGCAGGAGGTTCGCGTCGGTGGAGAAAGGGCTTTCGCCGCGCTTGTCCTTGGGGACCGGAATCTGGTGCTCTTCGGCGAACTTGATCAGCGCGGTGCGGCTGGTCAGGTCCCACTCGCGCCACGGAGCGATGACCTTGATGCTCGGCTCCAGCGCATAGGCGGAAAGCTCGAAGCGGACCTGGTCGTTGCCCTTGCCCGTGGCGCCATGTGCGACGGCGTCAGCACCGGTTTCGCGCGCAATCTCGATCAGCCGCTTGGAGATCAGCGGGCGCGCGATCGAGGTGCCGAGCAGGTAGTCGCCCTCATATCGGGCATTGGCGCGCATCATCGGGAAGACGAAGTCGCGCACGAATTCCTCACGCAAGTCGTCGATGTAGATGTTGTTGTCGGGCAGGCCCATCAGCTTTGCCTTGGCGCGGGCCGGTTCCAGCTCCTCGCCCTGTCCGAGGTCCGCCGTGAAGGTCACGACTTCGCAGCCGTAGGTCACCTGCAGCCACTTGAGGATCACCGACGTGTCGAGGCCCCCCGAATAGGCAAGAACGACTTTCTTGATCTCTGACATTACGCGGACTCCGTAGGCTGCGGGCGGGGCGCGCCTAACAGTCAAAGGGACCTGTCGCAACCTTCCAGACAGCGTGGGCAGGTTCGCGGCAACTGATCACCTCAAGCCGTTGTCAGGAACAAAGGCCGGCCTTGTCACTTTCCTTCCTTGAAAAGGAGAGCTTTTATGATCGGTAAACTGATAGGCGCTTTGGTTGGCAAGAGTGCATCGCGGCACGTTAGCGGCGTCAACGAAACGAGCGGCGCCTTGCTAGGGGCGGCGGCAGTACCTGTGGTCAAGAAGCTCGGCATCCTTGGAGTGATTGCTGTCGCAGCCGGCGGCTATGCCATCAAGCGTCACCTCGACAAAAATGAGCGAGTCACTCCGGCACCCCGGAAAACGGCTCCCGCATAAACGGTGGAGGCGATAGCCTCATGAAACCGCGCTGCGAGGCTGATCCACATCCTGCAGCGCTGGTTTCATCAAGAGCTTCGTCTCTTCCTCGGCCATGTAATCGCGCGCCAGCGGCAAGGCGCTGCGGCTGCGGGCGTACTGGATCTGGTAGTTGCACAGGCCGCCGCTTTCAAAGGCGGCAGTCGCCCCGGCCAGATAAAAGCACCACATCCGGTAGAAGCGGGGGTCATACAGCGCCTCGATCTGATCCTTGTGCGCGACGGTGCGTTTGTACCACTCGCGCAGGGTCAGTGCGTAGTGCAGGCGCAGCGTCTCCACGTCGGTGGCGATCATGCGCATGCGTTCGCTGGAGGCCAGGGTTTCGCTCAGCGCTGGGATATAGCCGCCCGGAAAGATGTACTTGCGGGTGAACGCGTCGGTTACGCCGGGTTCGCCCAGGCGCCCGATCGTATGGAGCAGCATGACACCATCATCGGCCAGCATGTTGGCACAGGCGCGGAAGAACTGGTTGAACTGGGCTTTGCCCACATGCTCGAACATGCCGACCGATACGATGCGGTCAAAGCGTTCGCCGCGCTTGGCAAGGTCGCGATAGTCGACCAGGTCGAACGCCACGCTGTCAGAGACACCGGCCTGTTCGGCGCGCGCGCGTGCAAGGGCCAGTTGCTCCTCGCTCAGCGTGATGCCCAGTACTGAAACGCCGGCCTTGCGGGCAAGGTAGATCGCCATTCCGCCCCAGCCACAGCCGATATCGAGCACGTGCTGCCCCGGCTGGAGCGCAAGCTTGCCGGCGATGTGGGCAAGCTTTGCCTCCTGCGCCTCTTCCAGCGTCATGCCTTCGCGCGGCCAGTAGGCGCAGCTGTATTGCATGTGGTCGGTATCGAGAAACAGGCGGTAGAGGTCGTTGCCGATGTCGTAGTGGTGCGAGACGTTGGCCTTTGCCTTCGCGCCGCGGTTCAGGCCATCGAGTAACGTCGCCGCCTTTTCGCGCATTCGCTTGAACCTGCTGGTCTTGCGTAGCCAGCCCTTGCGCTCCCACGGCTGGTTGGCGCGGACCAGCGTGGCAAGGTCCATGACGTCGCCCTGTTCGATGATCAGTCGGCCTTCCATGAAGGTCTCGCCCGCGCCCAACCGGGGATCGAACATCAGGTCGCGCGCTACGCGGGCGTCGGCAAAGCGGACGCGCACTTCCGGGAAGCCGGGAGTTGGGGTGCCGATCCGGCTGAGGGTGCCGTCGGCATGTACAATCTCCAGAACGCCCTGCTTGACGATGCGACCGAGGAAGCGTTCGACAAGCTGTGGCTTCACGCGCTGCCTCGGCCGAAGCGGTCCGATGGGCGAATGCCGGTTCGGAGTGCGGGGCCTTTGGTGCGCAAGGGCGCAACCGGCTTATGCTCGATCAGCAACCACATGCCGATGGAGACTAACCATCGGCATGTGGTGTGCAAGTATCAATCGATGATCAGAAAACCCTGATCGTTTCCGCGAGCTGCCACAGGCCAAGCACAAGGAACACCAGCGCCGCCATGATGCGCGTCCACTTCAGCGAGATGCGGCTGAGCAGCTTGTCGCCAAGGAATACGGCCGGGGCGTTGGCGATCATCATGCCCAGAGTGGTACCTGCGGCCACGACCAGCACATCGTGATACTTTGCGCCAAGGGCGATGGTGGCGATCTGCGTCTTGTCGCCCATCTCGACGAAGAAGAACGCGATGGCCGTGGTCAGGAAGGCCCCGCCGCGCTGGCGGAAGCCGCCGTCATCGTCGTCCAGCTTGTCGGGGATCAGCGTCCATCCCGCCATGACGATGAAGCCAAGGGCAACTGCGATGCGGAACCAAGGCGCGTCGAGCAGCCCCGCCACTTCGCTGCCTACAAAGGCGGCGAGAGAGTGATTGAGGATAGTCGCGGCAAAGATGCCCGCCAGAATCTGCCACGGCGCGCGCAGCCGTGCCGCCAGAACGATGGCAAGCAGCATGGTCTTGTCGCCGATCTCCGCAAGCGCGACGACGGCAGTGGATGCAAGGAAGGCTTCCATGAAAAACTGTCTCCGGGCTGGGCGAGAACAACGCAACGACATTGCGGCTCCCGCCCAGCCAGGCGGAGGCGCAATGCCATTGGTCTCGCCGGAACGGTTTCCCGTTCTCCGTGTGCCATGGCCTCTCGACCAAGTATGTTGACACACGGTTCCGCCCGAAGACGGCTGGCTACTCCCCAGATGACGATGGCGCGCTAGGCTAGCATAGGCCCAAGCGCAATAATTATTCGCGAGCGAGGTAGAGGACATCTCGCGGCTGGGAAAGCAGGTGCTGCCCGGAATCGACAAACAGGGTTTCGCCGCTTTTGAGCCAGCCTTCGGACAGGAACAGAGCCGCATTGGATAGTTCGACAGGCTCGGTGAGGCGGGAGAGCAGGTTCATTCGCCCGCTCAGCTTATGCTCCGTTTCCACCTGGTCAAAGCTTGGCAGGATGGCGCCGGGGGCAATGCCGTAAATGCGGTCGGACGGGCTCTCCTGCGCCATCGCCAGCATCCGCAACGTGCCCGCAAAGGCGTGCTTGGCCATGGTGTACGAGAAGAAGTCAGGGTTGGAGTTGAGCAGCTTCTGATCAGTGAAGTTGATCACACGCCGCCCGCCCTTTGACTGGGCGGTGCGCAAAAAGGCCTGCGCCATCCGCGTGGGCGTCTCGGCATTGACTCGCATTGCCTCGGCAAAGACGGCGGGGTCGAGCTGCCGGACGGTATCGGATTCAAACACCGCAGCACTGTTCACCAGCACGCGCCAGTCGGGCAGGCGCGCCGCCAGTTCCTCGATCATGGCGACGGCGGCGTCGGCGTCCATCAGGTCACAGGAAACGCATTCGGCGGAGGGCAGGGTGGCGCACAGGTCTTCGGCCTGCTGGCGCGACTGGCCATAGTGGATCACCACATGCCAGCCGGCCGAGGCAAAGCCACAGGCCAAAGCGGCCCCGATGCGCTTGGCGCCGCCGGATATGAAGACTGCGGGTTTCATCGCGAATAGCCAAGCACAGTGGTCGCCACTAGAAAACCTCAAAGAGTTGATCACACGTCATTTCGCCGTGGCGAAGGAGAATGGAAGTGAAGCTGGACCTTGTCGATGTATTCGGAGCGCGGACTTTCGCGGGCAATCCGCTGGGCGTGGTGCATGGCGCTGAGGGACTGAACGGCGAACAGATGCTGGCGCTCACCCGCTGGCTCAATTTCTCCGAGACGACCTTCATCCTGCCGCCAACAGATCCCGGTGCCGATTACCGCGTGCGCATCTTCTATCCGGCGGGTGAACTGCCTTTCGCGGGGCACCCGACACTCGGCACCTGCCATGCGTGGGTGCGCGCAGGCGGCGTGCCGAAGCGGGCGGGCCACGTCGTGCAGGAATGCGGAGTGGGCCTGGTAAAGATCAACCAGGAGGAAGACCGCCTTGCCTTCCGCGCCCCGCCGCTGATCCGCAACGGTCCGCTGAGCGTCGAGGAACGCGCCACGGCGGCCCGTCTTGCCAATGTGCCCGATGAGTGGATTGTCGATGCCGTCCACGCCAGCAACGGCCCGGGCTGGCAACTCCTCCGCCTGCGCAGCGCCGAGGACGTGCTTGCGGTGGAGGCCGGACTTCGCGCGCCGGTTGGCACCGACATCGGCCTGATTGGCCCCTATCCGGAAGGCAGCGAAGCGGCGTTTGAGGTTCGCGCGATCTTCGCCAACAGTCTCGGCGTGCTGGTGGAAGACCCGGTAACTGGCAGCCTCCAGGCGGCGGCTGCGCAGTATCTCTTCGCAAAGGGGCTGGCCCAGGACAGCTACGTCGCTGCGCAAGGACGCAAGGTCGGCGCGGATGGGCTGGCCCATTGCTCGATCGACGCTGACGGCGCCGTGTGGGTCGGCGGCAGGGTGGAGACGATCGCGGCGGGGGCGGATTTGGGGGCTTTTGGATAGGTTGGCCGGTATCGGACGCTTGCAAATTCGATAATTCGACAATAAACGAAATATCGAATCAAAGGGGAGTCCACCATGAAGCGGTTGCACCTTCACGTCAGTGTTCCGTCGATCGATGAGGCCGTCGCATTTTACAGCGCGCTTTTCGATGCGCCGCCATCCGTCCTGAAGGAGGACTATGCAAAGTGGATGCTGGAAGATCCGCGCGTAAATCTCGCGATTTCCTCGCGCGCCCGCGAAACCGGTGTCGATCATGTCGGCGTGCAAGTTGATAGCGCAGATGAACTTGCCGTATTGGCAGGCCGGTTGAATGCCGCTGGCGCCACGACATTCGATCAGGAAGCAACGACTTGCTGCTATGCAAAGTCGGACAAGTCATGGGTCACGGACACGGCGGGCGTTCGTTGGGAAACCTTCTTCACCCACGGCGAATCCACCGCATACGGAGAGGATGAGGTCTTGCCTGG
Source organism: Novosphingobium sp. (assembly GCA_040509895.1). GTDB lineage: Bacteria > Pseudomonadota > Alphaproteobacteria > Sphingomonadales > Sphingomonadaceae > Novosphingobium. Next base: position 6,118 of record JBEVKC010000078.1, read on the forward strand.
CCCGGCGGCCAGCGCGTGCTGCGCGCCCGCTGCAGCCCCTAAGGCGGCGTGCTGCTGATGCTGCTGCCCGAAGCTGTTGAATCTCTCTCTGCGCTTGCCCACGGGCACCGGTTGGCCGTTTTCCGGCTGCTCGTACAGGCGGGCGCGGATGGTTTATCAGCGGGCGATGTGGCGCGAGAAGTCGGCGTACTGCCCAACACGCTTTCAACGCATTTCACGATCCTTGGTCATGCGGGGTTGATCCGGTCGCGCCGTGAAGGCCGATCGGTGATCTATTCCGCCGATTACGAAGGCATGGCCGAATTGCTCGGCTTCCTTGTTGCGGACTGCTGTGCCGGGCGTCCTGAAATCTGCGCGCCGCTTGTCGAAGCTGCGCAAGGCTGCTGTCCGCCCAAATGATCCGGCGCGCGACTGCAGAATTGGTCGGCACTGCCATGTTGCTCGCCGTCGTGGTCGGTTCCGGCATCATGGGCGAACGCCTTGCCGGAGGAAATGATGCGATAGCATTGCTTGGCAACACGATGGCGACCGGTGCTGGCTTGGTCGTGTTGATCCATATCTTCGGCCCGGTTTCCGGCGCACACTTCAACCCGGCGGTGACCCTTGCCTTCGTTATGCGAGGCGAAACTGACCGGCGGCTTGCAGCGGCCTTTGTGGCGGCGCAGCTTGTGGGGGCAGTGCTTGGCGTATGGGCCGCGCATGCGATGTTCGCGGAACCGGTCCTGCAAGTGTCGACCAAGCTGCGCGAAGGTCCGTCGCAGGGCTTCTCTGAATTCGTGGCGACCTTCGGCCTGATCGGGACCATATTCGGCACCCAGCGATCGCGGCCCGAGTTCACGCCGGTTGCGGTGGGCCTCTACATCACCGCGGCATATTGGTTCACCGCTTCAACGTCGTTTGCGAACCCTGCCGTGACCATTGCCCGAAGCCTGTCCAACACCTTCGCCGGGATCGCGCCCGCGTCGGCCCCGCTGTTCATTGCAGGGCAGATTGTGGGCACCTTTGTGGCGGTCGGCTTCTTCACATGGCTGTTCAAAGAGGATCGCCAGCATGACCGATGAATTCCCGATTACGATCTATCACAATCCCGACTGCGGCACGTCGCGCAATGCGCTCGCGATGATCCAGGCTGCGGGATACACCCCTACCGTCATCGAATATCGCAATGCCGGATGGACGCGCCCGCAGCTTGACGAACTTCTTGCAGCGATGGGCATGCAGCCCTGCGACCTGATGCGCGAAAAGGGCACGCCAGCCGCGGAACTCGGCTTGCTCGATGCATCCGTATCGGATGAGGCAATCATCGAAGCGATGCTCAAGCATCCGATCCTTGTGAACCGCCCAATCGTCGTCACGCCGAAGGGGACAAGGCTTTGCCGTCCGTCCGAAGAGGTGGTGGCATTGCTGGACCGCAAGCTGGACACCTTCACCAAGGAGGATGGCGAAATCGTGCGTCTCTAACGCTTGTACCAATAGAATGGTGCGCGGGAGGGGATTGACATAACGAACCATATTGGTTATATGCCGCAGCAAGACGGGTGCGGGGGTGTTACGCGAACGCCTCTCTCCCGCGCCATAGGCCGGCGCTTTTAGACAAGGCGTCGCATTCCCGCGAAGCGAGGACTGGTTCTCTTGAAGAACCTGGATTCCGTTCGGGCAGGTGGACAGGGAGCGAGCCCGCCCCACCGCTGCCTCGCACGCCAGGGCCGAGTGGTTGAGTTTCTGCGTTACCTCATCCGCCGTTCGCAACTGATTGACGCAAAGCCAAGCC
>JBEVKC010000079.1:0-4830 GCA_040509895.1 Novosphingobium sp.
AAGCAGGGGCAGAGCTTCAGCTTACGCAGGAAACCGCGCGCAACTATTCCAAGCGCATCTATGCCAAGACAGGGGCGAACGGACAGGCCGATCTGGTCCGGCTTATGCTGACCGGACTGGCGCCTTTTGCCTAAGCCAGCGCCGCCCGGCGATGACGGATAGCATTGGCGATCACCTCTGCCTCAGCGGCCAGCAGGCCAGCGACGAAGTTTTCGCGGTCAATCGCCGCCTTCTTGCGCGAGATAAGTACGAAATGCGGGTTGGTCACCACGGTCGCGACACGCTCCAGCCCGGTAAGCAATACGATTGCTACCTGAGTGGAACGACCGTCCTCATCCTCATCCGGCGGACAGTCCATCTGCGCCGCCAGCAAATCTATAAGCGGCTCTGTCGCCGTGTTGCGGTAGGTCATCACGCGAAGATCATTCGCGTCGGCCAGCGCGTTGCGCATGTGCAGGATGCGGGCATTGCGCTTCCAGAATTCATAGTGCGCCGTGAGGAAGTCCAGACAGCACTGCTCCAGCAGCTCGTCAGGCCAGCGCTGCGCCAAGCGGTCCAGATAGGAAGCCCCCGCCGTATCCATCACGCGCACCAGGGCTGCCAGCAAGAGCTGCCCGATGTCAGGGAAATAGAGGTAAAGGTTGGTGAGCCGGATCGATGCCTCGTTGGCCACGCTGGTCAGCGTTACCGGCGGGCCATCAGGATCGTCCAGCAGGCGCAGCATGGCTGAAAGGATACGCTCCCGCGTCTCTTGCCCCTTGCGGCCCAGCTTCTGGCCAATCTGGTTATGACTCACGGAAGCAACTGCTACTGGTATCGTCATCCGTCGTTCGATTTCCGCAATTGAAAGCAAGGTCAACTGTAGGGGCGGCTTACATCACCGCCATGCTGCGCACAAATGCGGCCTTCGCACCGTCCATCGTATCGGGATGGCCGCCCTGCACACCGTGGCTCAGCGTGGCCAACAGTGCATCCGGATCGACCGCCGCATTGGCGCCGTAGATCACGCCAAGGGCAAGACGACGCTCCCCCACTTGCTCAGGCAAGAGCACCGCGGTCACGCGTGTATCAGGGCCAAAGCCGGAATCGCCGGTGGCATGGCCAAGCTGTTCAAAGCGCGCCACCTGCTCGTTGAACTCTGCGAGGTTGAAGCGGTTTTCGGGCTTAGCCTCGGCATTCAGGCGCCAGAGCATCTTTCCGGCCGGCCCGAGGCCGAGCGAAGACAAAAGCAGAAGCCCCACCGCGCTCGTGGAAAGCAGGGCGCTCGATCCGCAGCCAAGGTCGAAGTCATGAGGTTCGGCACCGTGGGCCCAGCGAAAGAGTTGAACGTGCGTTCCGACAATTCCGAAAAGACCGACACCGCAGCGCGACGTCTGGGCCAGGCGGTCCATATAGGCGAAGAGACGGCCATCGCCGATCGGCTCTGGCTGGCAGGCATGGCCCAGCGCCGCCATCCTGGGCGTTGGCGCATATGAACGGGACTGCGGATCCTTGTAGAGCAGTCCCATCTCAACCAGCGCACACAACAGTTCGGACGTGCTGGATTGGGGGCGGCCATAACGACGGACGATGTCCATCACCGTCGCGCGGCGGTTCTCCACGGCAAAGAATTCGAACACCTCGATAACGCGGCGGGCGATTTTTGTCTTATTGGATTCGAGCGCTACAGACATTTTAATTCCTCTCGCGTGTTGCATTAATTCAGAGAGCGAATGAGTCGTCAACGCAAAAAGTGAAGTAGATTGCTTTTTCTTAGATTGTGCCTACCGGTGTGACCGGAGAGCCCACTGCCCCGGGAAGGTTGAGCGGCGGCGCTGTCAGCAGAAAATCGCTGCGTCCGCGTTCTGCAAGGGCTGGCGCAATGCCGCCGAACCACCAGAACTCGCCCAAATGAATGCCCAGCCTGACGAGGCAATGTTCATGCAGCGGCATCAGCGACATGCCCGTGCAGCGTGTCACGCCGGCGATCTTCTCGACCATCGAATTGTCGGCGCAGATCGCGGCGATGCCGGACCTCTCGATCCATTCGAGCAGCGCCCGGTCAGTGCCATCAAGCCCGGGACAAGCGGCAAGCTCCGCATCGTCCACGCTCTCTCCGTCACGCAGCAGCAAGTCGGCATATCCTGTATGGATGCAGAGGAAGTCGCCTTCGCCCACATCGGCGCCCTGCGCTTCCATTGCCCGCATCAGCGCGTCGTGACCGACCAGCGCCTGCGGCCCTTCCCCAGCAGCCCGCAGGTCGACGAGCACGCCCCTGCCCTGCACACAGGTTTCGGCAAGGTTCTCTATGCCAAGAGCCAACGCAGAAGGTGCGCGGCCCTCTTCCGGCATGACGAAGTGACGTTCCATGCGATAGCCGTTGTAGAAAACGTGCTCCGCCACGCCGTCGCCGTCGGCATCGAAGCAGGTGCCATAGTGACTGAGGCCATCCCACTGCGTTGAATATTGCAGGCCAAGCAGGACCGCATCGTCGTTCACAACGTCGATCGGGCCGCCCGCCGGCATCCAGTCATACATCTGCCGCCCATCGCTGCCGAATGTGGCTGAGAGGATGGGCGGGTTCCGGCCCGCGAAGACCTGTTTCTTCGGATAGTCCAGCGGCAGGCCAAGCGGAAAGGCCAAGCCCTCCCGAACTGAGCGGACTGCCGCCAGCCGCTTTTCCGGTGTGACAAGGTTCATGCGGCCGATCTGGTCGTCATCGCCGAAGTCACCCCAGTTTGAGCCTTCGGGACGCTTCAGCCAGCGTTTCACAGGCCGGGAGTCCTGAGCGGCTCACCCACCGGCGGCTCGAATGCCCCGGCGCGGTCGATGTATTCGTCAAGCCGGGCAATCCGTCCGCCCTCGACGCGAACGACAATGCAGACCGGCCACGCCCGCCGCGCGCCGGATGCCGTAGTGCCGGTCATGACGTGCTGCTGAACAAAGCCATCGGGTGTTTGCTGCCGCCGAACATCGACGAAATCCCGCTGCGGGAAATTGGCGACCAGTCCCTCCCACTCGGCCGTGATCCCGTTGAGGTCATGGGCCACGCAATCAAAGGAATGCCAGATCCGCGCATCCGGTGTGTAGCAAGCCGCAGCGGCAGCCAGATCGCCGGCAGACAGGGCAGCGAACATGCGGTCGATCACCGCCCCGTCGTTGCTGCCGGTCATATCCGGTCCAGTCCGTTGATGCGGCCCAGCACCTGTGGGCGAAAGCCCATCAAGGTCATCAGCGTTTCAGACCCAAACTGCCGAACTGCGGGGTTTACCGACAGGAACCAGTTCTCCTGCGGAAGGTAGATCGGCAGGGTGTACCAGCTGAAAATGCCTGCCCGCCGTTGGCCGTTGGTGTTCACGCCGTTGGTGTGCAGCAGGCGCCCCTCCATGACGATGATTGACCCGGCGGGCGCCTCAACCGGAACGAGCTTTTCAGCAAGCTCCGCGCCGCCGCCCGGCACGTTCCAAAGGTGGCTGCCGGGGACGATGCAGGTTGCGCCGTTCTCTTTGGTGAAATCGTCGATGCACCACGCAACGTTTATGCCATGCGGCCTGTCCCAGGGCTGCGGCATATAGCCCTGATCGGCATGGAGAATCATGCTCTCCCCGCCCTTGCCGGTGATATTGGCGGACATGCTGGAAAGCAGTGCGGGCCAGCCCAGCATTTCCTTTACGAAATGCATGGCGACAGGATGCTCGGCAAGGTCACAGAACACCGGATCGCGGCTAGGCAGATTCCAGATGCGCTGGTTGACGTGATCGTCCTTGCCATAGCCATAGGCCTGCTGCCACCCCCGCGAAGCATCGCTTTCGGCGGCGCGGTAGAGGGCAGTTCGCGCCTCATCCAGCAGGGCCGCGTCCAGAACGCCCGTCAGGACGCAGGCGCCATTCTCTCGCAAGCTAACGAGAGCCTCCTCAGCATCGCTTGTCACCACCGGAACGGCCGTTGTCGAGGTGCTCATCGCCGGGTTATCCCTCCGCCAATCCTGACATTTCCCGCCGGACCAAGGCCGAACAGGCCGCGCATCTCGTCATCCAGCGACTCTTGCACGGCAGCAGGCAATGCCGCGTTCCAATTCGACTGCGTACGGATGAAGTCGGCGGAGTAATAGCCGAACAGCATGCGGCGCTGCCGGTCCTTGCTGACGTTGGCGCCCGAAGTATGCCACACGCGCCCTTCCATCACCGCGAAGGAACCCGCTGGCGCTTGTATGGCAACGGTCCGCTCCATCGCATCGGCGGGAACATCCTCAAAGCCATGGTAACGATGGCTGCCCGGGACGTAACGGGTCGCGCCATTTTCCTCGTCCACATCGTCAAGGCACCAGATCACGTTGAGCGCCCAGGGGTGCAGCCATGGCGGCGGGATCACCAGCGCCTGATCGGAATGGAGGTTCATGGAGCCCGAGCCCGGCAAGGCGATGTTGGCCGTGAAGTTGGAGATCAGGATATCCGGCCCAAGCACTTCGCGAACGGCAGCCAGCACGTCATCGCGGCGCAGAAGTTCAATGAAAACCGGATCGACGGCAGGCAGGTTGTAGACACGCAAATTCGATGGATTGGGGTCCAGCCGCGGATCATGCGCCGAGCCCGAACGCTCCTCGGCCAGCGAGACGCCGTGGGCCAGCGCAGCGTTGACCCGGTCAAGATCTTCGCCCGACAAGACGTTGCGGACGATGCAGACTCCGTCGTCTGCCAACTGCAGCGCACCAGGCGCTGATACACCGTCTCCGTCAAGAACGGCATGAACGGAGCCAGCACCTTCGAGAAGGTCACCAGCACCTCGTAGAGCGTCGCGTACGCTGCGCTCTTGTCTTGGTCGTCTTCCGACTTCCAGAAGCGCGGCCGCGAG
>JBEVKC010000080.1:0-4302 GCA_040509895.1 Novosphingobium sp.
CTCTGCCTTTGCTCCGAAATACTGGCCGGAGGAGATCATCAAGTTCGCCAACTCACGCGGATCGGACAAGGTTATCTATGGCGGCTATTACCCCATGGGCCTGGAGCTGAGCCGCATCTTCGCGGAAATGGACAACGTTCCCTTCAAGGACGAGGTCTGGCCGAAGTTCCTCTATGACAACGCGGCCAAAGTGATGGGCCTGCCGCCAAGGTAGGTGTTCAGGCCCTTGGCGCGCGGGCCATTTCGAATTCTCGCATTGCGCGCCAAATTTGCTGATCGAGAACACGCGCTTCCGGGCTGTCCTGCTGTTCAAGCCAGCGGTGCAGTTCGACAAGCAGTGTCCTCAGCCGTCCGGTCTCTGCATCAAGTTCGCTGATCCGCAGGCCGGGGTCGCTTGATTGGGCCGCTTCGACCAACTGTGCCGAGAGGTCGCCTCCCGCCACGCTCGCCGCCTCGGCAAAGATCGCGCGCATCCGGGCATTTTCCTCCACCCGAATAGCTGCGGCATCATCGCCCGCGCGGCCTACAATGGCGATAAGCGATTGCGCCATTCGCGCAGCCTCACTCGCAAAGGCATCGCTCAGCTGTGGCGAAACCTGATCGCGCAGGGCATCGGCAACGCCTTCCAGAACGGTTGCGCCGGTCAACTTCATCCCACCGCTCCGCGCTGTTCCATCCGGTCCAGAATTTCCTTGCGGTGGAAGTGGTTGGCCCGCATCGCAGTCAATGCGACAATCATTTCGCGGTTGGTGCCGTCCTGAAAACTGGCCTCCGCCGTGGTCCAGATGGCGCAGGCCTTCACGCAGACGAACAGCCGCCACCAGTCGAGCGCCTGCCGGTCAACGGCAAGGCCGCTCGCCTCCTCCCAGATCGCCAGCCCCTCCTCCAAAGGCAGGTGGCGCTCCACAGTCCACATCGGGTTCATGGCCCATGCGATGTCCTCAAGCGGATCGCTGACGTGGCACATCTCCCAGTCCAGCACGGCACTGATCGAGCCATCCGCGACGAACAGGAAATTGCCGCAGCGATAATCGCCATGCGCGATCGCAGGCTTGGCGGGCTCAGGTGGCGGGTTGGCCCGCAGCCAGCGAATGGCGCCGCGCACAATGGGTTCTACATAGTCCTCGCCGGCGTCGAGCATGGCTTCCCAATGCAGCAGTTCACGCTCCCAGAAGCCCGATACAGCGTCACCGTTCCGCAGGCCGGAAAGCCCCAAAGCCGCATGGTCCTGCGCGGCCAGCGTGCCGAGGTGGCGCCAGAAATTTCGGCCGACCTCGGTACCCTTTCCCTCATACGGATCATCCGAGCCGAAGAAGTGCCCCGGCTTACCCGGCATCAGGTCCATGATAAAGAACGGGCGATCGAGCCACTGGCCATCAAGCTCAAGGTAATGGGCCGCCGGGACCGGAACGCCCCTCCCCGCCAGCGCGGAATATACAGTGAATTCGAGGTCGCGTTCAGCGACAACAAGTCCCGCTTCGGGCGCGCGGCGCAGGATCAGGCGCTTCTCCTGCCTTGCGGCACCTTCACGCCACTGCGCCCGAAAACGAAAGGTTTCCTGACTGCTGCCACCATGGATGCGCGACAGGTCATCCACCGCCACATCCTGCGAATCCGGCATCCGATGCGCGAGGTATTCCGCAATGCGTGATTCCAGCGTCGCCAAGGCATCGCTCTCCGGTATTTACGGGGAACTTGGGCGTTCCCTGTTCAAGCCGGTGTTAGCCGCAGTTGCGGTGAGAGCGTATGCCTAACCTGAGGCTGCAGCCCATATCGTCGGCACGATAGCGCCGGGATCAGGCCTTCTTCTTGCCCGCGCTGACGCCGCTGAACCGGCCGTTGATGAACAGGTCGATCTTGCGCTCGATATCCTCTTCGCTTGGCGGAGAACTCAGCCAGCCGAAATAGATCATCACCGTGCGGTTGCCGAGCAGCAGGTCGACGAACAGTTCTGCCGATTGCTCATGATCACCCGCAGGAATGGTGCCGTTCTCTGCCAGCTGGCGGAACACGTTGGCGACGTTTTCCTTGAACCGATCAAAGGTCGCGTTCGCCACCTTGCTCATAAGTTCCGGGAAACGCGCGCTTTCGGCAATCATCAGCCGCATCAGTTCGATGGAACGGGTACGCAGCGCCACGTCGAACGAATAGTTGGCCGTCTTGTGCAGCGCCGAGACCAGCGTATCGCCTGGCTCGATCACGGGCGGATCGACGATGGCGGTATCGCGCGCGAAGATCACTTCGCGGAATATCGCCTCCTTGTCGCCGAAGTGCTGGTAGAGCGTGCGGGTGGCCACGCCGGCTTTCTTGGCGATGTCGAGCAGGGTCGTCGCCGCATAGCCGCGGTTGACGAACATGTCGGTGGCAACCACCATCACCTTGCCCTTGCGGCGCTCCAGTTCATCGGCGGTGGGACGTCCTGCCCGATTGCGCTTGCGGCGCGCAGGCGCCTTGGCCCGCGTTGCGGATGCGGCGATTCCTGTCCGCGAAGTCCGGGTTGAGGAGCTAGTGGATGCCAACTCTTGATCCCTCTGCAAATGGGTTTGGCGTATAAAACAGCATGGGTGGCGAATTTGTCCCGATGACGCCTAATGCGCGACTATGCAACCCTTGCAGGCCATTGCCGCACAGTTCGGGCGGGCTATATCCGGCGGGCAAGATAGGCTGCCTCGTGGATCGCGTTGCCGTAAGAGCGTGGCGTCCGCGCATCGCCGATGACATGAACTTCGATGCCCGTTCCAACCAGCTCTGCCGAAAGCATGTCATTGCTGACACGCCCCGAAGCAACGATCAGCCCCGCGCATTCAATGGTTTCATCGCGGCCATCGGCATGGCGCGCCTGCAGGGCCCCGTTGCCGACTTCCAGCAGCTCGACGCCCTGTTCGGGGGCCAGCCCCGCCTGCCCGGCCCAGAGCATCACATATCGCGCGCGTGAGCCGATGTAGGCTGCTGGAGCGAACTTTTCCGCAGCATCCAGCAGGCGAACTTCCCGGCCGCGCTGCTTCAGGTCCAGCGCCAGCTCGATGCCCTCCGATGCGCCCCAGACCACCAGCGGACCATCGGGCACCCCTTCCTGCAACGCCCGGTCGATGGAGCGGGCAAAGCCGCTTTCCAGCGCCGCGCGCAGGCCCGACACATCGGGTAGTGCCGCCCGCGCGCCGGTGGCGATGACGACTACATCCGGCTTTTCCGCCTTGATCCTGTCGGCTGTCAGTTCCTCGCCCAGCCGCACATCGACGCCCCACTTGGCGATCATCCGGCGGTGCCAGTCAGGCTGGTAGCCGACCTGCTCCATGTTGCGCAGGGTGGAATAGTTGCCCGCCCAGTTCATCGCGCCGCCAAGCTGCGCCGACTTTTCATAGAGCGTAACCTTGTGGCCGATCTCCTGCGCGGTGATGGCATATTCCATCCCGCCAGAGCCGCCCCCGGCGATCAGCACGCGTTTGGGCCGAGCGGTAGGGACGATGCGGTATTCGCGGTCCCGCCCGAACGCGGCGTTCTGCGCCGACCCGGCTACGCCCTTGCCGAAGATATTGCCCTGAAGCAGCGAAGCGCCGGTTCGCGTCGACTTGCGAATCTCATCCTCACGCCCTTCCGCGATCTTGCGAGGGAAGTCCGGATCATCGAGCGACTGTCGGCACGAGGCATAGAAGTCTGCCCCGCCTTCGCCCACCATCTCGCGCATCTGATCGGGCGTGTTGATGTTGCACGATCCCATCAGCGGCATATCGATGCCCTTGGCCCGCAGGCCTTCGCGCATCCGCTTGATGTAGGGCAGCGCCACAAGGTTGGGCACATAGAAACCGCCGCCGATGATCTCACCCGAGGTTACTTCCGGATCACGGCTCTTGGCGGGCAGCATGGAACCGAAAGTGCAGTCCAGCGCCTCGATCCCCAGCGCGTGGAGGCGCGGAGCGTAGTTCTCGATGAAATAGTCGAGGTCGTATCCGCCAACGAAATTCTCGTCGCAGACCAGCCGCGGGATGATGGGGAAATCCTTGCCGCAAAGCTCCTGCGTGCGCTGCAGGATCTGTTCGCAGAACAGGAAGCGGTCGGCATATTCGTCGTTGCGGCCAGAATTCTCCAGTAACGACAGCGTCACATGCGGCAACGATCCGTGGCAGAAGTGGTACGATACATAGTCATATCCCGCCTCCTTCGAACGGCGCGCCGCCTGGGCATAGGCCTCTACCAGCTCACGGTAGGTTTCGGTCGAGACAACGCCGGGCTTCTGGTTGCCGATGGGATACTTGCCGGTCGGCCCCCACGAGACAGTGCCGGGAATCCAGCCCTGCCCCGGCT
>JBEVKC010000081.1:0-4936 GCA_040509895.1 Novosphingobium sp.
CGAGCAGGCCCGCGAGCAGGCGTTCGCTGTCGGCCTTGCGGATATCGGCGGCAGAGGGCGGCGCGATCCACTCGGCATTGATCTTCGCGCCCTTCAGCATGCCTTCCACGCGGCGGCGGCGCGGATAGGGCACCAGCAAGATCGCCGTGCCCTTCTTGCCGGCGCGGCCGGTGCGGCCCGAACGGTGCTGCAGCGTCTCCGCATCGCGCGGAATTTCGACATGGACGACGAGCGACAGACTGGGCAGGTCGATGCCGCGTGCGGCAACGTCGGTCGCCACGCAAACCTTTGCGCGGCGATCACGCAGGGCCTGCAGCGCCTGGTTGCGCTCGTTCTGGCTATGCTCACCCGAAAGAGCCACGACGGCGAAACCGCGCTCCGTCAGGCTGGCGTGCAGATGGCGCACATTGTCGCGCGTGGCGCAGAACAGCATCGCCGTATCGGCATCGTGGAAGCGCAGCAGGTTGACTACCGCGTTTTCGATATCGGCCGGGGCAATCGCCATCGCCTGGTATGAGATGTCGCCATGGCCGCGGTCTTCGCCGACTGTCGAGATCCGCAGCGCGTCGCGCTGGTACCGCTTGGCAAGCGCCACGATGGGGCGCGGCATGGTGGCAGAGAACAGCAGGGTGCGGCGCGTTTCCGGCGTCGAATCGAGCAGTTCCTCAAGGTCTTCGCGGAAGCCCATGTCGAGCATCTCGTCCGCTTCATCGAGCACGACAGCGGCAAGGCCGCTCAGCTCAAGCGCGCCGCGCTCAAGGTGGTCGCGCAGGCGGCCCGGCGTGCCGACGACGATCTGCGGACGCTGGGCCAGAGCACGCCGTTCAACCGAGGGGTTCATGCCGCCAACACAGGTCAAGACCCGCACGCCGGTCTGGCCGTAAAGCCACTCCAGCTCGCGGCTGACCTGCATTGCCAGTTCGCGCGTTGGCGCGATGATCAGGGCCTGCGGGGCACCGGTGATGCGGGCACGGCCCTCACCATCGAGCAGGTCGCCAGCCATGGCGAGGCCAAATGCCACGGTCTTGCCGGAACCGGTCTGCGCGGAGACGATCAGGTCGCGCCCCGCGGCTTCGGCCTCCAGCACTGCGGCTTGGACGGGTGTGGGCGCGGCATAGCCACGCGCGGAAAGCGCTTCGGACAGAAGCGCGGGAAGGCTTTCGAAGGTCATGTTCTCTTGCATTTGGGGTCAGCAGCCGGGGGTGGCCGCGATCAGGCCAAGCGGCCCGCGAACGGCGCCCGATAGGCGGGTGACGACCTTAGCACAAGCGATGCTTCGCAATTCACTATAAACGCTTGATAAATTGAGGCCATCAAGCCCCGCGCGAGCCAATTCGCCACAGCATCGCGCAGGCGATGGATTGACAAATTGCCAAGGCTGCGGAATTTCCCCCGCCTCTCAGGTCACAGTCCAAGGAGATATTTCGATGAAGCTGGTTCGTTGGACGTTGGCCGGTGCTTCCTTCTACGTCATCTACAAGTACGCCATCGGCAAGAAGGCGAAGGACGTGGGCGAAGATGTGTTCGCTGCTCCCGAACCGGAAGAACAGGCAGCGGGCCAGGTGGAAGCGACGCCCAAGCCCAAGGCAAAGCGCACCCGCAAGCCGAAGGCGTAAGATTCAGGCCGGCCAGTTCAGAAGCGCGCGGGCGGAACCACCCAGAACCGCCTGCAGTTCGGCCTCCGTCAGTTCCGGATTTCCGCGTACGCCGAACAGCAGTTCGGCCCAGCTTTCGCCGCGCTGGTTTACCGAATAGTCGCTGGCCCACATCACCCGCTCGGGCCCAAAGCGCGAAACGGTGCGCCGCAGGATCGGCCAAAGCCCCTTGCCCGGCCAGGCCGGCGTTTCGAACATCGCCGAGGCATGGCCCCACTTAAGCGCGATGTTGGGGAAGTCCGAGAGCGCCATAACCTGATTGAACAGTGCGAGTTGCTCACCCTCCGATAGCGCGGCAGCGCCGCCGCCAATGGTTGCGCGCATCGAGTTCGAGAAAACGCCGCAGTGATCGACAATAAGGCTAAGCGAGGGAAACGCTTGCGCGGCCCGGGCGAAGGCAGCCGGGTTGTCTGGCGCGAAAACGAAAACCGGCAGGCCAGCCTCGGCGGCGGCTGAAAGGATGTGGTCATAGCCACCTTCCGCCCAGAGCCGCCTCTCCTGCGGCGACATGCCCGGATCGATCCGCAGCGCCCGTCCCGAAGGCGCATCGCGCACTTGCCGGATGATGGCCTTGTGTTCCGGGTCAAGGCGGTGGACCCGCAGCAGCCATGAAAAGCGTTCGGGGTGAAGCTGCGCCGCGATTTCGGCAGTGGGGCAAAGCGGGCGATAGCCGCCGCCGGGCAAGACGTGGTGCGGCTCGTTGTTGAAATTTCGCAGCCAGTATTCGTCGACCAGCACGGACCGGATACCAAGCGCATCCATCGCCGCCAGCACCTCTTCGATCCCGCCCGGCCCCATGTGAATCTGTGCGTCGACTATATCCATGAAATGCTCCCCCTTGTTGTGTTATCTCAGGCCGGCAGGTCTTCCGGGATCCAGTTCGGCTGCCGCTTCTCCATGAAGGAGCACATGCCTTCGCGCACTTCCTGCCCGTGGGCGAGCGAGGCGAACATCGTTTCATAGTCGATCGGCGCGTACTGCTGGTTGAGCATCCGCTTCACGTGCGAGCGCGCCTCGGGCGCGGTACGCAGCACTTCGCATGCAGCTTTCAGGGCCTCCTCGCGCAGCTTTTCATGCGGCACCACGCGGGATATCAGGCCGATGCGCAGGGCCTCCTCCGCATCGATAGTACGGGCGGAGAGCAGCAGGTCGCGGGCCTGCGCCATGCCGACATGGGCAGGCAGCACCGAGGCATAGGTCGCGTCGATGATCCCGCGCAGCAGTTCGGGGACACGGAAAGTCGCCCGCTCGCTCACCACGGCAATGTCGGACATCATGGCAATCAACAGCCCGCCCGCCTGGCAGATGCCGTTCACGGCGCAGATCACCGGCGCCATGCTTTCGCGAATGGCGATGAAGGGCAGGCTTTCGTAGGTCAGCCCCTCGGGCACCTTCTCATCCCCCGGCTCGTATCGCCCGCCAAGATCGCCGCCCGGAGCGAATACATCGCCCGTGCCGGTGAGAATCAACGCCCTCAGCTCCGGCGCGGAATTGACCAGACGCACGGCCCGCTTGATGCCGAAATACATGGCCGGAGTCAGCGCGTTGCGCGCGTGCGGACGGTCGAGTTGGCACCACAGGATCGGCCCCTCGCGCTCCAGCTTCAGCGAGCTGGTGCCGACGTTGTATTCGCTCATGAAACCTCTCCGAATCGCATATGCTTGCCTTGCCGCCAGCCTGATTGCAGGATCGCTGCCATGGCAAGCTCCAATGCTTTTCCGCTCCCGGTCGAAATCGCCGGTATCACGCACGACTGGCTTGAGGCGGCGCTGCGAACGTGTAACCCCGACGTCACGCTGGACCGCTTCGCCATCATCGACATCAACCACGGCACCTGCACCAAGATCAGGCTGGCGCTGGAATTGGACGACGTGGGCAAGGCTGCCGGCATCCCGGAACGCGTCATCCTGAAAGGCGGGTTCGAAGCGCACAGCCGGATGATGGACTACATGCACCACGAGGAAGTCCACGCCTATGCCGAAGTCGCCCCGCATTCGCCGCTGCGGATGCCTGCCTGCTACTTCGCTGGATTCGATGCCGGGGCGAAGCAGGGCATCGTCATCATGGAGGACCTTGTCGCGCGCGGCGTGGAGTTCTGCCATGCCCAGCGCCCGCAGTCGCCCGATCTGGTGGCAAAGCGCCTTTCAGTCCTCGCCCGCCATCACGCGCTGACATGGGGCAGCGCCGATCTTGAGCCGGGTGGGCGCTTTGAGTGGGCCACCTCGGTCGTCACCGGCTTCCACCGCTATGCCAAAGAGCTGCTGACGCCCGATGTCTGGCAAAGCTATGTGGACAGCTCCCGCGGCGCGGCAGTCTCCACGCGGTTCCACGGACTCGACTGGTTCCGCTCGGTGCTGGACAAATGCGCGGTGCTGTTTGACCGTCTGCCCCATGTGCTGATCCACGGTGATACGCACCTCGGCAACCTGTACATCGACACGGACGGAGAACCCGGCTTCTTCGACAGCCTGCCCCACCGCGCCCCTGCCATGCATGAGATCGCCTACCACATCACCTGCGCGCTGGACCTCGCCGATCGGAAGGCACACGAACGCGCACTGGTGACGCATTACCGGGACGAACTGCTAAAGGCAGGAGTGGATGCACCGCCGCTGGACGAGCTGATGCATCAGTACGGTTGCTTCCTGGCGCTGGGCTATGCAATCTTCCTGCTCAACGCCTCGAACTTCCAGCCAGAGGCGATCAACACGGCCTACACCGCGCGATTTTCAGCCGCGATGCTGGATCACGATACCGTGGAGCTGCTGGAAGCGGTGCGGTAGGCCCGGCTGCCTGTCGGAACAAATTGTCGCCGGGCGCATTGGCCATTTCATCAATCCCCGCCACGCGATAAGTGATGGCATAGGATGGGACAGCCAGTTCGCGCGCTGTTCACTAAACACGACCTGAGGAGATTCCGATGGCAGTGGATATTGTCGCAACCAAGAACGGGCCATATCTCGTAACCGGAGACTTGAGCCAATTGGAACTGCGCGATGGAGACGGGAATCTCCATGATCTTCAGGGGAAGAGCCGGGTTTTCCTTTGCCGGTGCGGGGCGTCTGTCACAAAGCCGTTCTGCGACGGCCAGCATTCCAAGATCGGTTTCCAGGCTGCAGAAGCGGCTGTGAGCGCGAGCGGCTAGCTCAGCCCCTGGACTTGCTGACGGCTGTGCCAAACAGGCTATCGGGCGCGCGCCAGTCCTCGCGGACGCGGCGGTGGGCGATCAGCCATTCCTCACCGACCTTGCGGAAGCTGTCGATGTAATAGCCCGCGTGGTC
>JBEVKC010000082.1:0-13818 GCA_040509895.1 Novosphingobium sp.
ACGCTGATCCCATCGGCTCCGGAAAAGCTGCGCATGGTCGTCAGCCGCACCCGTCCTGCCAAGGAAGCGACCGATGTAGCCGAGCGGATTGGCGCGGAACTGGTGCCGATGGGTTCGGCTGGTGCCAAGGCCATGTCGATCATTCGGGGTGAGGCAGACATCTACCTCCACTCGGGCGGTCAGTACGAATGGGACAGCTGCGCACCTGCTGCCGTGGCGCTGGCGCATGGCCTCCACGCCTCACGCATTGACGGCAGCCCGCTGGTCTACAACCAGCGCGATGTCTACATGCCTGACCTGCTGATCTGCCGGAAAGAGCATGCCGAGCGCGTGTTGGCCGAAGTGGCCGGGCTGGCCGCCTGACCTGGTTCGTTATGCCCAGCCCCTGCATCAGGCATTGGCTGGGCGTCAAAGCATGACCTGACCGCCGTCGGCGTTAATCGTCTGGCCGGTGACGTACCGGGAATCCTCGCTCGCCAGGAATACCGCGACCGGGGCGATATCCGTGTCGAGATCGCCGAAGCGGCGGAGCGAGATGTCGTCCATGTATTTCTGGCCGCGCTCGGGGTTTTCCGCAAAGAACCGCGCGGCCGCCGGGCTAAGACCCGCCGGGTTGATGACGTTCACGCGAATGCCGAACTGGCCCCATTCGCGTGCGGCCGAGCGGGACAGGGCGCGAACGCCTTCCTTGTTGGCTCCGTAGATGCCGTCTCCCGGTTCGCCATAGATGCCTTGCCGCGTGCCGAAGTTGATGATGGAACCGCCGCGCTCCTTCAGGTGGGGGTACGCCCCCTGCATGTGGAACAGCGTGCCGAACAGGCCAGAACCGAATGTGAGGGCGATGGACTCATCGGTGATGCTCTCGACCCCGGCTTGCCGCGTTGTCTGGGCATTGTTGACGAGGATATCGATGCGCCCAAACCGTTCCACAGCTGCGCCGATGGTGCGGTTGGCGTCCTCGCGCTTCGCAACGTCGGCAGTGACAGCCAGCACATTGCCGCCAGCCTTGGCTAGCTTGCGCGTCTCTTCCTCCAGCACATCACCGCGCCGGGCGGAAAGCACCACTGAGGCCCCTTCGCGGACATAGGCCCGCGCGATGGCAAGACCGATGCCTTGGCTGGCGCCCGTGACTATAGCGACCTTTCCGGTCAGTCTACTCATGCATCTCTCTCCATTATGTTCAGCCGGCGCAGATAATCGAGTTCTCGCCGGAAAAGTCCGCCGCGCCCACTTTTGCGCCGGGCGAAGTCTCGGCGTGGGTGCGCTCAAGGCGGCGATAGGTGAAGCGCCACTGGCCGTCCGGGTCTTTCCGGTATGTCTCGTGGTAGAAGCCGAAACCGCGCAGCCACTGCTTTTCACCGTTCCGGTACCAGAAGAGGTTGTCCTCCATGGCCCAGACGCCGGTGGCGTTGTTCCGGTCCTGAAACGTTATCACCGGCGTGTGGCAGTGGTGGACCGTTGTGACATTGGCCATCTGCACCGCAAGCTGCGCCGCCGCAGCCTTTCCGCCGACTATGGGGTCCGGGCCGATCGACATGGCGACATAGTCATCACTGTGAAGCTCGGCGTAGGTGTCCCAGTCCTTCTGGTCGACTGCGTGGTCGCGGCGGCCCTTCATCCGATAGATTTTCTCAAGCTCTATCAGCCGTTCGATGTCAGTCATTTCGTCCATCACTTTTTCCCCGCGCCAAGGACATGGTGCGGATTGGCGAGCCGCTGGTCGGTGTTTTCGATGATGCGGCGGATGCCCTCGCGGATCGAGACCTTGGAGGGGCCAAGCAGCCGCTCCATCTTCGTCGTGTCTCCCCAGATCGGCCATGACGTGCTGTTCTCGACAAAGATCGGTTCCTTGCCCAGCATTTCGCCAGCGATGATGCAGTATTCCTGCGTTGTCACCGCTTCCGACCCGCCGACATTGACGATCTCGCAGCCCACCTTGGCGATGCCTGCAGCGCCAATGGTCTTTTCGACATAGTCGCTTTCATAAAGCGGGGTGTGGACGTTGCGCACGCCGGGATAGACGCTGATCGGCTTGCCTTGAGCCACCAGATCGACGCGCTGGGTAACGCCGCCGCCGCGCGGGCCGTAGAATGAGAAGATGCGGACGATCGTGACGGGCAGGTCATAGTCCACACTTAGATGCTTCAGCATGTATTCCGCCCCGATCTTGCTGGCGGCGTAGTTCTCGCCCGCGCTGTGGAGGCCGTAAGGATCGTCCTCGCGCAAGGGGCGCTCGCCCTGGTATTCGTAAAGCGATCCGGTGCTGCCCTGAACGAAGGCCTCGGCATCGCGATAGCGTCGTGCGAGCCGCCCGGTTGCGGCGGTGTTCACTTCGTAGGCAAGGTTTCCGTAATTGGGTGGCAGGACGGCATAGTTGACGACTACGTCCACCGACTTGGGCAGCGAAGACAGATCTTCATTGGCAAGGTCGAAACTGACGGCTTGCGCGCCCGTAGCCTCCATCATCCGCTTTTGTTCGGTGTCCGACCAGCGGGCCAGTGCATAGACCTCATTCGACTTTGCCAGTTCGGCGGCGACGGGAAATGCCACAAGGCCGCTTGCCCCGGTGACAAGTACCTTGCGACCTGAAAGTCCGGTCATTTTCCTCTCCCGATCCTATGTGAATTGATCACTTGTTCAAATCGTGACGGCGGGAGGTGCGCCTGTCAAATCCGCATCGTGCGAATTGGCGAATTAGTGCGAGCGCATGAAAAAAGGGGGTGCGCCCGCGCCGGGTGGTAGGGGAGTGGCGCGGGCGCGAATTTGCGCCGGGGAGGGGAATACCCGGCACATCGACCCTTTCGGGCCGATACTCGATGGCACGGGCAAGCGCATGGCCCGCCCAATGCTTGGGGGTAATTAACCCATGTTACATGGCCCGGTGCTGAACGCCCCATGCAGAGTGCAGTAAGGATGGGGATAAGGATCTAATAAGAGTTGGGGTGGCAAAGTACTTTGAAAGTCATGGCTATAATCTTGATATCACCCCAGAAAGACCAAACCCGCAGGTACTGCAGATCGGCCTCCACGCGATCACTCAAATCCTTCACGCATTCGGTGGCACCGCGCAGGCCTTGTATCTGGGCAAGCCCGGTCATGCCGGGGCGGCAGGCGTGGCGATGCCAATAGCGATTGTCGATGTCCCAGAAGAGCTGGTCTTCGGCGGTTGAGCTGACCGCATGGGGGCGAGGGCCAACCACGCTCATGTCGCCCATCAGTATATTGAGGAGCTGTGGCAGCTCATCAATGCTCGTCCGGCGAATGATATTGCCCACGCGCGTCACGCGCGGGTCGCAGCGGCTTGTCGACAGGGTGCCTGCGGCATCGCAGCAATCCTGACGCATGCTGCGGAATTTGATCAGCGAAAACAGCTGGTTCTGGCGGCCAATGCGGGGCTGGACGAAGAATACCGGTCCCGGCGATTCCAGCTTGATGGCCAAGCCTACAATCAGGAGCAGCGGAAACAGTGCGATCAGGGCGGCTATCGAAACCGCGATGTCGAAACCGCGCTTTATCATCCGGTCGTGGAAGTTGAGCGGGCCGCAGGCGACAACCAGGGTGCGGCTGCCGTTGTGCTCGCTGATCCCCAACGGGCGCAGGTCTTCCCACTCCCGCACCATGAATTCGGCGTACACGTTCATTCCCTGCAGGACATGCGCCCACACGGCTCGCCGGTCGTACCCGCAGTGGACGATGACGCGATCGGCGTTGCCGATGACGCTGGCCAACCGGTCAAAGCTGTCCGGCGTGGGGTTTGCAGGATCGAAGAAAATCCGCGTGTCGAGCCCGACATTGTCGCCCTCGGCACCGGAAGCGGAACCGTCACGCAGTTCGACGATGGAGTGGAGCGATCCTTCAAGCGCGCTGTGCGCATAGCGGGCGTGGCAGAAGTGAATCCCTGCCATCAACGCGCCGGTCAGGCCCAGTAGGATCGGCCCGGAAAGGTGCGATAGCTGTGATCCTGCATTAAGCGAGAACAGGATCAGGCCCAGCACGCAGGCCGTCATCAGCAGGGCAAGCAGGACACGTGAAATGGACGTGCTGCCCTTCAGCATCACCGGGCCGGAATAGACACGCAGCAGGAAGGCGCTGATGAAGTATATAGGAATAACGGTTGCTTCTGCGAACGCCGTCGGAGGAAGCAACGTGCTGCCGACAAAAATGCCGCCGATCGCCATCAAAGCGATCTTGATCGCCACGACATCGAATGCAAGCAGCAGGATGCCAAGCCGCAGGCGCATGCGTTCCTTTGACGTCCGGCGGGGGATGTCTAGCGCGGTGGCCTGGAAGAAGTTGGCTGCGTGCTTGTTCATGTGTCGTCCTGGTCGATGTCCTGTTGTTGCGGGTCGTGGTGTCAGGTCGATCGGCTTCATGTGCCGCGCCGCAGGCATTGCGCCCGGTCAGCGCGGGCGAATTCCGAGCAGTTCCAGCGTGCCTTGCCGGGATCACCCGGTGCCTGCCGGATGTAGCTGAAGGACATCGCGTCTATCGCGGCGCCAGAGATGGGCAGCTGGCTTGCCTTGCGGGCGGGGTCCGTCCAGCCCAGGAAACGGCACGTGGCTTTCCCCGCGCAGCGGGTTTCCGCCATTCGAAGGAAGGAATCGGGATCGGCGCCTGCATCAAGGGCAATGAGGATGACGTCCGCGTCGGGAGCGCGGGCAATGTCCGGCATCGGCTCACGCGCGGCGGTCAGTCTGTTGTCGATCTGCGGGAAGGGGCTGGTCGATAGCGCCAGCCCTGCGGGGGGCGCAGGGGCTGGACTGGCAGGCGACGGTTGCTCGACCCGATGGGCGAACGACATTCCCGCCAATTGCGTTATTGGCGGCTCGGCCCCCGCATATCGGACGCCGAAGGCCTGCAAATTCCCCGCACGGCCGGGCCAGCGGAAGAACAAATGGGTGTCGACCGCGGCGATTTTTTCCATCTGCCCGCTCCACACCGGGTGGACCCAGTTAGTGTGATAGTGCGTGGCGCGGCCGACCGTGGGATCGGTCCGTCCCGACAGCATTTCCCCCGCGACTGCCTGTGCCTGCCGCCATGCGGCCTGCGACGGTTGCCGCCGCAGCATTGCTCCATCGCAGGTGAAGGTGAACTGGCATCCGGTGCGCAGATGGGAGCCCTGGAACACCACGCCGCAGACCGAATGCGGAAATGCGTTGTGGCGCACCCTGTTCAGCACGACCTGCATAACCGCGCGCTGGTCTTCCGGCCTGGTTCCGGCTTCGTAGAAGCCCGCTGCAGCAAGGCAATCGGCCGCACGCAGGTAATCGGCCGTGCCTGCAGGGGCGAGGAAGGGCAGGGCAGCAGCCGTGCCGCCGGCTGCGAAGGGAGTGCTGGCGTTGATCGCGCGCGCCATGTCCGCCGCCGGTCCAACCGGGACAAGCGCAGCGGCGCCGGGGGGAAGTATCAGGTTGTCGGTGCGTCCCTGCGTCGCCTGTGCAATCTTCAGGCCGGATTGCTGCGACAGGTGCAGGGGCGCGGCGTCCGCCTCCTGACGATCCACCGCATTGCCGATCAGGATCGCGGCAAGCACCACGACGCCGAACAGGATCGGCAGGGACCGCCGATGCGCAGAAAAGTCGAGGAAGGCGATGCGCCCCATAACTTATCGCTCAGCCCTGGGGACCGAGGGTAAGGACAGACGCACGCGTGTAGGTGTGAAGCATCGTCATGGCTCCCTGATCTCGGGAAGCCTGCGCCAGTGCGGCGGTCATTCATATCGTCAAAAAACAGGCTGAAATTTGCCAGCAGGGTTTCCGGCTGGGCAACCACATAGGGATGAAAAAGGGGCCGAAACTTCTAGGGGAAAGGGGGAATACCGCCCATTTGCGGCTTGCGGCATCCTGCCCTCCGAAAGGGCGGTTGCCATGAAGCTGTCTGAGTTCAGTTCCGGGCCTGTGCCGGTTGAAAACGCGGCCGTCGAGCACGCGCCGACGCCTGCCATCAAGGCCGGACGGATCGCCTATCTGGTCAACGTCTATCCTGCGGTCAGCCACAGCTTCATCCAGACGGAAATCGCCGCATTGGAGCGTCTGGGGCTGGAGGTGTCGCGCTTTACCATCCGCCGTGCGGCGAGCGGGCTCAGCAGCGATGATCTGGTGGAGGCGGAGCGGACTTCCTCGCTTCTGGAAGGCAACAAGATTGGCCTTGTCCGCGCGGTAACGAGCACCTTCCTTCGCCATCCCGCAAAGTCCGTAAGCGCGATGTGGCATTCCCTTAGGGGCGCCGGAAGCGGTGTGCGCGGGTTGGCGTACTTTGCCGAGGCTGCGGCATTGGCTCAGCAGTTGGAACGGCAAGGCATCCGCCACGTTCACGCCCACTTCGGGACCAATCCCGTGGCTGTGGCGAGGCTGGCGTCGCGGTTGGCGCCTGTCACCTACAGCTTCACGGCTCATGGGCCCGACGAGTTCGACTCCCCTCGGGCGCTCGACCTTCCCGGCAAGATAGCCGATGCGGCCTTTGTCGCCGGGGTATCCAGCTTCGGGCGAAGTCAGCTCATGCGCTGGGCCGATCCGGCGCACTGGGATCGCATAAAGGCTGTCCGCTGCGCCGTGGCTCCGCACTTCCTGCAGGCGCCTGCCGATCCCGCGTCAGGATATTCGACCTCACGGCTCGTCTGTGTCGCCCGGCTCAGCGCGCAGAAGGGTCTGCCCTTGCTTATGGAAGCTGCATCGCAGGTCGCCAAAACCCATGGCTTCACCATCGACGTCATCGGCGACGGTGTAGGACGCGCGGTGCTGGAGAAGATGATCGCCCGATTGGGGCTGGAACACCGCGTTCGCCTGCTAGGCTGGCGTTCTCCGCAAGCGGTGCGTGAGGCGCTGTCGCAGGCGCGCGGGTTCGTCTTGCCGAGCTTTGCGGAAGGCCTGCCGGTGGTCCTGATGGAGGCGCTTGCCTTGGGCAAGCCGGTCGTTGCGACGTCGATTGCCGGCATTCCGGAGCTTGTCGACCCGGCAAATGGCTGGCTGGTGCCCGCAGGCTCCGTCGATGCCCTGGCTGAGGCGATCAAGGCGCTGCTCGATGCGTCTCCCGCCCGCCTGATGGAGATGGGCCGCGAAGGGCAGGACCGGGTACGCCGGATGCATGACCCCGATAACAACGCCCGGCAACTGGCAGAGCTGTTCGCGCCGCTGGTATAGGCGCCCGCGTCAGAGAATTGCGGGCGGAATTACCTTGTACATCGTCGGAAGACGCTCACGCCAGCGGGCCGCTTCCTGCTGGCGCCGGGGCAGCGACGTGGTCAGCCGGGCAACTTCGCTGCGGCTCATACCTGTTCGCTCGCAGAAGAACGGGTGCCGGGGGCGGTGCGCGAAATAGCTGTAGAAGATCGCGGTTCGATCATGACCGGTCGCCGGTTTCCCGCGATGGAAAAAGCGGGCCGTGTCCGCGAAGATCACGGTTCCGGCAGGACCGCAGCAGCTGACGACGTCGTCGCGATAGCCGGGGCCAAGGCGCTGGCTCAGCGCCGCGTCATCCGCCAGTTCATAGCGAAAGCCCATCTCCTCGCTGTGTGAGGGATCGTGGCGTGCGATGAGTTCAAAGGGCCCGCCGTTCTCATCCACGTCGTTGAGGTAGATCGCGACTTTCAGCATCTGGCGGTCTTCCCAATCGCGATGCCATTTTCGCGTTGATACCTCACGCCCATCGGCGACGGTGTAGTTGAGCGTCACGCCATCATAGGCGGGAGGCAGCCCGATATAGTTCTCGGCAATGTCGAGCAGGCGATCCTGCAGGCCCAGCCGGTAGATTGCGGGGTAAGCGGCGATGCGATTCGGCGGCACGATGATGAAGTCCTGACCCTTGGCCGACCAATCACGAGCCTCGGCCACAAAGTTTTCGGAAAGCGAGGCCGCCTGCCGGACCGCGCTGTCGCTGCCCGTCAGGCCAAGTGCGTCCAGCGTCGTGATGTAAACCCCGTGAGCTTTCAGGCCCGCCACGATCTGCGCGTCGAAATCGCTCAGGCCGGGCAGCGCAGGCTGGTGTTGCAGCAGCGCGTTGCTGTGGCGCCTTGCCAGCACAGTGCGGATCGTTGGCCGGTTGAGCAGCTTCAGCGTCGTGCGTGCGGGCAGGTCGCTGAGCCAACGCCGCCGTTCGGCGAGCAGGGTCTGGAGCATGGGAGATCCTGTCTGACGGAGCGTTATGCGGCGCCGTAGTTGTAATAATATTCGTAACCCCGGATGGGCCGCGGGTTAGAAATCGACATGTTGAGTATCGTGCCGATGGTCGGCGTCGGAGCGAGAGAGCTTATCGTGTCGGACAGGGCGTTCCTGGACGTCTTGCCCTCCTGAACCACCATCAGGATGCCATCGGTGGACGGCAGGATCAGCATCATGTCGTCGTGCACCACGGCAGGCGGCGTATCGACTATGCAGATCGGATTGCCCTCCATTGCGCCGATCGCCTTGATCATTTCCGCCAGGCGTGGAGAGGCGAGCAGCTTTTCCGGGGCGGCGTTGGGGCAGCGGACGCGGTGAATCGTCAGGTTGAACCCGGCCGCACGAATGGCTGACTGGGCAAGCGTGGCGGTTCCCGCGAGATAATCGTCAACGCCTGCGTGTTCGTCCGGCAGGCCAAGCCGTTCGCCGACCGAGGGGCGACGAAGATCCAACTCTACAAGCACGGTGGGATGGATGCGGCTGAGCACTGAGGCCAGGTTCACCGCGACATGCGTCTTGCCGTCGCCCGGCTGCACGGACGTTACCGCGAAGGTGCGTTGCTGTGTCGCCTGGGCGTGCTTCCATATCTGCGACCGCAAGGCGAAAAACGGGTGCACTTGCGGACCGCCAGCCTCGAACCCCAAAACAAGGTTCTGGTGCAGGAGTTCAGGATCAAGCGTGAAGTCCAGCGCCGCCTGGGTATCATCAGCCAGGGTGAGCTGCAGGACTTTTCCGGTCTCTGCTTCAGCGCGCATGATCTCCGCCTTTCGTTCGATTGGGTTGGAGCGTGCCGTTGTCATGCCGCCTCCTCACGCTTGATGCGGGAACGCACCCACTCGGTGCGTGAACGCACCCACTCGGCAAGCCGATCAAAGGGATCAGGCTGGTTGGCAACGGGGACCACGCCCAGAACCGGTACGTCCAGCAGCCTTGTCAGCGTGCCGGTGCCGTGGATCGTTCCGGCGAACAGTTCGTAGCCAAGGATCGCGGCGACGCCCACGGCAAGCCCGACAACAATTCCCGCCACGAGGATGATTGCAGGCCGCGCGCCAAGCTGGCTGTACGGCATGCTCGGCTCATCCACGACGGAGAAGCGTTCCCCCTTGTCTTCGGATTGAAGGTTGACCGCGACCTGCGCGTCCAGCTGCTTTTCACGGAGCGATTCATACTGCCTGCGAATATTGTCGTATTCGCGCTCGATCATGTTCAACTCGTATGCGGCCTGCGGGGCCTGGGCTATGCGGAGATCCAGCTGCGATATGGCTTGCACCAACTCCCCGCGCCGGGCGTTCAGCATCTGTCCCCGGGCATGGCTTGCGGCAATTTCCCGTTGGATGAAACCTTGGCCGCCGGTCTCTTGCGCCTGGGCAAGCGAAGCGCGCTGCCGCTCCACCGCTGCGCGGGCCGCGATCACTTCCGGATAGTTGTCGGCATAGGTCGAACTGAGCTGGTTCAGCCTCTCTTCCGCACGGCGCAAGGCTTCGACTCCCGGAGGGGCGCGAGTCTCGCCGTCGGCCTGCGCGGCCAGAAGGCTGCTTTGCTGCGAAAGACCCTGCGATTCAGCGTCGATGCGTGAAACTTCCGCTCGCAGCGCGGCACCGGACTGGGCGCTGAGCGCCGCCTGATCGGGCAGCGCACCGGCATACCGGGCTTCGACGCCGCGCCGCTCATCCTCCAGCGCTGCAAGCTGGCGGCGCAATTCGTTGGCCCGGCGTTCAAGGAAGGTGGCGGTGCCCGTCGCCTGTTCGGTGCGGAAGCGCTTGTCTTCGCGCATGAACATCTGGGTGAGCTGCTGGGTGACGGCGTGAGCCTTCACCGGGTCCGAATAGGTGAAGGAAACGGTGAAGGCGATTGTCGACCCCCCCGTGCGGCCAGCCTGCCCCTCGTTCGCGCCAACCAGTTCGACGCTGATCGCGTTGCGCACCAGGTTCAGCAGGTCATCGGCAGGCATTCCCGCCCTTGCGTCCGGGAAAAGGTTGTTGGTCTTCACCAGCTGCGACAGCCGTTCGCGGCTGAGAACCTGCTGGCGGATCTTGGCGATGCGCTCATTCGCGACGCTGGCCAGCGGGGCGGCTACTATCGACGTCGGGATCTGCTGTGAATCGATCAGCAGGGTTGCCGATGAACGGTATTCCGGCTGGTGCAGCAGCACGGCTGCGGTAGCGATCAGCAACCCCAGCAGCAACGGCGGGATCAGCCAGTAGCGCCTGCGAAATATCGACGCCGCAATCTCTCGCGGGAAGATGGCGAGCCCGTCGGTGTCGTGCTCTGCGCTCATGGGCGCTCTCCTCGTATGGATATTCCGAACTGGATGATGAAGGTGCCCACGTTTGCATCCGCGATCCGGCGCTCCAGATAGGCAGCGCCCGTGGTGAGATAGAGCGTGCGGTTAAGGCGATGCTCGTAACCTGCCTGGGCGCGCATGACACGGGCGGATATATCGGTGCCTGAAACGTCGGTCCGGCGCATTGCGGCATCGGCGGTGAGCGTCCCGCGTTCGGAGACGCGCGTCCTGAGGTTGGCCCCCACGGCAAATTCGCGCTGCAGGCCGCCGAGCCCGCTCACCTCGCTGCCGAGCGAACTGGTAAGGCAGGCCGTGGTGAACTCCGGTTCGTAGCAGAGGTTGATGCCGCCGTTGAAACGCGCCCGGTCATTCTGCTCACCGGCGAAAAGCGTATCGGTGCTGGACCATTCCACGCCGGCCCGCACATCCCCGCGCCACGTCTCCGAAAAGCGGTGGCTTGCCGTCGCGTTCAGTGCGGTGACCGTGGAATCCTCGCCCACTTCGGGTTGGCTTGACGTAAACCGTGTTTGGACGCCCACGGCAGTTCTTGTGCTCAGCTGCTTGCTGGCGGCTGCGCCGATGTCGAACGCGTCGGTCGTCTGGAGTATTCTGGAACCGGGATAGCGCAGGTTTTGCCAGCCGCCATCGCCCGTGATGGTCATCGTGGCATTGGGGCTCCAGGCGACAGACGCACGGGCGTCGACGCTTTCGCGGATGCCGCGCGTATCGAACGCCATGTCGATGGTTTCGGTCAGGATGTCGGCAATCAGGTCGCGCGAATAGTTCGCCTGCGCTCCCACCGTCAGGAACTCGTTGTGCCGGTGGGTCAATTGCGCGTCGGCAGAGCCGGTGAAGTAGTTGCCATAGTGCTTGAAGTACTGACGAAACCCCAGATCTCCGTTGAACTCGAAGTTCGTGCGGGGATCCAGTTGCCAGTCGACATAGGGAAGCGCCGCCACGTCTATCGCCCCCGAGCCGCGATTGTCCCCAGGGATGAGGAACGGATTATCCGATCCGAACACGACCGCATCGAAATCCACGCCGATCTCGGGCTTGGCCATGCACTCTGTGGCATGAAGCGAAGCAAGGGCGGCAAGGCCCGTTCCGATGGGGATGAGACGAGAGCCGGCACTGCGGTTACGGGATGACCAGGACATCACCGCTCAGCAATATCGGGAGGGGCGTGGCCAAGGCGCCGGCGTCCAGCGCACGTCCACCTTTCAGCAGAGTGGACAGCTTGACCGGCTCCACCACCTGGCCGGCGGGTGTCTGCCGCAGGATCACGGCATTCTTGACGTCTGCAAAATCGGTGGTCCCACCTGCCATGCTGACGGCCTGCAGGACGTTCATCGCGGTGCCGCTGGTGTAGCTGCCCGGCGTCCGCACCTTGCCGACGACATAAAAGCGCATGCCCGTGGCGTCTCTTACCGAAACGGTCACATCGGGTACGGTGGAGCGATAGTTGACCGCGATCCGCTCACGGATTTCGGCGGCAACATCAGTGACATTGCGGTCGACCGCTTTGATCGTCCCGGCAAGAGGGAAGGAAATGGTGCCATCGGGTTGCACGCGCACCGCCCGTTGCATCCGGTCTTCACCCCACACGAAGATGTCCAGTTCGTCCCCTGAATTGATGCGGTACTGCCCCTCCGCCTGCCGCCCGGAGGCTGCTGCGGCCAGTGCCTGCGTAGCTGCGGGCGTTGGTGCGAGTTCCTGTGCTGCCGAAGCAATCGGCAGAAGGAGCGCAAGCACGGCCCCGCATGTGGCCAGCAATGGGCCATGTGGCTGATAGCTGCGTGGTGCAGACACGTTTCCGACTCCCCAAGTCAACGTTAAGGCAAATGCTACGCTTCGGCGGCGACGGCCGAAATTCGCTGATTGCCGTCCGCTTTTGGGGGGTGGGAGAAATCAGCATCTGCCGGAAGAGTGACCCGGTGGTCGTTGTTAATGCACAACAAAGCGTTTTCTATGCGTGCCAACGAACGCAAAATGGGAAGGTCAAACGGCGCTTAGCGATCGGATAGATCCCCGGACGGGCTGCAGCTCAACGAAATTGCGGGACACGTCGGTTATGCTGCCGTCGCAGACCAGCAGCTCGGCTGGCGGTGAGTGGCTGATGAAGTGGATTGGGCTGGCGGTCAGGCCATAGCCGCCGCTGTTGTGAATGGCGATAAGGTCGCCTTCTTCGACGCGCGGCAGCTCCACGCCGCTGGCTAGCCGGTCTATCGAGGTGCAGAGCGGCCCGGATATGTCGGTCTTTTCGACCGGGCCCGATGGGCCCCCGACCTTGTGCATGGAATAGTTGCGGCGCATCACCATCCCGAACAGTCCGGCTGCGGGCAGGTGGTTGTTCATGCCGCCGTCGCAGATCGCGATCCGGGTGCCACGCGATTCCTTGATCGAGACGACGCGAGCCAGGAAATAGCCCGCTTCCCCGACCAGGTAACGGCCCAGTTCCAGCATCAGTTCCGTATCGGCGAAAGCAGAGAGTTCACGGAACGCGTCAAGCTCTGGATTGATGCTGTCGGCGATCTCGTCCAGCGCAAGCGGCACGTCGTTGTCGTGATAGGCGATACCCATGCCTGAGCCGAAAACCAGCTGTTCCGGCTGGAGGCCGTGATTGGCGGATAGTTCGGCGAAGATACCCATGAAATTTCGGTAGTTGGCGACTATCGCTTCCGGCTTCAGCGATTGCGTGCCCGAATAGATGTGCAGCCCGGCAATAGTCAGGCCGGGCAGGGCGCGGATTTCGCGCAGCGCTGCGTCGGCGTCCTCCATGTCGATGCCGAAGGGGCATGGCCGTCCGGCCATCTGGTCGCCAAAGCCCTTGGGCACACTGTCGGGAGCAATGCGGACCAGCACTTGCTGGGTCATGCCAAGGCGGGACGCGATGGCGCTGGCCATGCGTGCCTCCCGCAGGCTTTCGACCACCAGCAGGCCAAGCCCAGCCGCGATGGCCTCTTCCAGCTCGAATTGGCGCTTGGCGGGGCCGGTGAAACTGATCTGCGCCGGATCCCATCCTGCCTGCACGGCAAGGCGCAGTTCACCGACGGAGGAAATGTCCAGATGCTCGATGCGCCCGTTAAGCCAGCGCAGCAGCGCCGGATTCGGGTTGCACTTGACCGCATAGCTCAGGGCGAACCTGCCGTCGAACCGGTCCCGAAGCAGCGCGATCCGCTGTTCGATCACGTCGGTGAAATAGACGTAGGCAGGGGTCTGGAACTCGCTTGCGGCGCGTTCCAGCCACTGGTCACGGTCCGCATCGTTCATGCGGCGCGTTCCCCTGCGAAGCGCAGGATGCGTTCGATGGTGTCGAAGTTCTCCAGCGTAACTTCGTCTGCGCGGATTTCGATGCCGGTGGTTTCCTCCACAAAAGTG
>JBEVKC010000083.1:0-5927 GCA_040509895.1 Novosphingobium sp.
CCGAACAGGCCGCTGGTCTCAAAATACCGATTGAACGAGTGTTCGAGCAGCGCATCCAGTTCTTCGTCGCCCAGTCCTGCAAGGTCGAGCTGGTCGCCCGCTTCGGCACCCGGAGGCCGCCTGAATGTGGGGAACGACCAGGCATATTGCTTGAGCAGTGAGGTCGAGGTCCGCAGATATTCGATCAGCGGCTCGCGCACGATGGAGCGCACCTCATCGGCATTTTCCCCGACGAATGTGTGCAGCATCAGGGTGACATGCCCCTCCCCCGCATGGCCCGCTTCGCGCCATGCATTGCGATAGGCAGCGACCTTCTCCGCCACTTCCTGCACGTTCTGGCCCAGCAGATGGGTCAGGACGAATGCGCCCGACCGGCCCGCTTCCTCGAAGGTCGCAACATTGCCTGCCGAGGTAATCCAGACTGGCAGTTCCGGCTGGATCGGGCGCGGATAGGTCAGAAGCTTCACGGACTCACCCACAGCACCGGGGAAGCTGCGCGCTTCACCCCGCCAAAGGGCGCGCACATCCTCGATATTGCGCTTCAGCGCGCCCGAGCGGTCCGCGAAATTGGCCGGATTGAGCACGAAGTCGTTCGGCTGCCATCCCGAGGCAAAGGCGATGCCGACGCGGCCGTTCGACAGGTTGTCGACCAGCGCCCATTCTTCAGCGATGCGTGCTGGATGGTGCAGCGTGGCGACCACACTACCTGCGCGGATCTTCACGCGGGAGGTCGAGGCAGCCAGTGCGGCGGAGATCACCGAAGGGTTCGGGTAAGGCCCGCCAAACGCATGAAAATGGCGTTCCGGCGTCCAGACCGCCTCAAACCCGTTGGCATCGGCAAAGCGCGCGCCTTCAAACAGCAGACGGTACTGTTCCGCCGCGCTAGCACCGTCGGAGCTGGCGAAATAGAACAGGCTGAAATCGGGAGATTTTCCAGCGGCGCGCTGAGCCACGTCTCCGCGCACTTCACGTTCTGTCGCGATAACAACGTGATAGCCGCGCGTGAGCGGCCAGCAGACCTCTAGCACCGAAATGTCGAAGCTGAGGCTGGTGACGGCCAGCCAGGTCCCGTCCGGCTCCAGCTTGCGATCCATGCCCGCGAAGAAGTTGAGCAGGTTGCGATGCTCTACCATCACGCCCTTGGGCATGCCGGTCGAGCCGGAAGTATAGATCACATAGGCAAGGTTATCCGACCCGGCCCCGCCGTCGAAGGCATCGCCAGACAAAGCCTCCAGTTCGCCGCCCAACCGGTCAATGCACAGCACGTGGGCATCCGTCTGCGGCAAATCCTCCACATATGAGGACTGCGTAACGACGATTCCCATGCCGGAGTCGGCGATCATGTGAGCAAGGCGATCACGCGGATAGGCAGGATCGAGCGGCACATAGGCCCCGCCCGCCTTGTGGATCGCGAGGAGGGAAACGACCATCTCCACCGACCGTTCGACATTCAACCCCACCATCACGTCTGGGCCGACACCCAACCCATGCAGGTAACGGGCCATGCGGTTGGCCTGCCGATCCAGCTCTGCATAGGTCAGACTGCGTCCACGCGACGTGACCGCGACCTTATGGGGTGTACGCTGCGCCTGCTCCGCAATCTGGTGATGCATGGCGGATACAGGCGCAGTCTCTCCCAACTCGGAATTCCAGAGCCGGATCACCCGGTCGAATTCTGCCGGTTTGAGCAACGACAGTTGGCCGAGCGGCGCATCCGGGCGCTCGCTCGCCGACGCCAGCATGGCCTCAAAACCGTTCCATAGGTCGGCAACCGCTGCCTGCTCGATCCGTGACAGGTCGTAGGAAAGACGGCAGGCGCTACCGTCTGCGGAAATCGCAATGTGCAGGATTGTATCCGCGCCGGGCGCTGCCTGATCGAGCCGATCGACAATCGCGACCGTCACTGGATGGCCAAAGCCGCCCGCGCCTTTCAGATCGGGCATCCGCGCAAACAGATCGCGGGCTATCGCCACGCGCTTGTGCATACTGCCAATCTCGTTGGCGAGCCGGTCGCCAAAGGCGGACAGGGTTTCCAGAGGGTCGGGCTTGATATGCAGCGGAAGCTGATCAGCAAACCATTGCCCGACGTCTTCCAGCCGCGAAAGATAGATCGGATCGACATAGCCGACCTCAACCGTATCGCGGTTGGCCGCCCGTCCCAGATAGGCGACCCATGCAGCCATCAGGTCATTTGCCGTGCCAGCCGTCGTCCGGTCTTCGAATGCGTGGTCGGCGCTGGCTAATTGTTCAGCGGGAAGGAACTGCGGAAGAAGCAGCGGATCGCGCGACGCCAGCCGCCGGTGCCACCAGCCTTCGTAACGCGCGGCTGCACTGTCGAGCGCACTAAGCGTTGCGGCACGATCATCGCTCAGGATGACGAGCCTTTCGCCGCGTACCAGCTCCGGCTTCTCCGTCCCATCAAGGAATACAATGCGATCCAGCTGCAAGTCATTGCTGCCGGTTGCCACGACTGGCGAAGCGCCGCCCTCAATTACCGTGCCGGGCGCTGCGCCTGTGCGGCTGTCGAGAACGGTCGCGCCCTGCACCGCCATCAATCCCGCACCAGTCAACGCCTTGGGCAGGCCCAGCGGATTACGATAGTTGCCAAAGTCGAGTGCAGATATCTGGCGGGCGATCTGTTCGGCCGATGCCCGCCAGTCGATCATTCCCGCCGCCGCAGGCCGTTGATCGCGGCTGAAGAAGTTGAGTGGGGGGCTGGCAAGCGGCTGGCGGCGCAGAAGCGCGGCTTCCAGATCCTGCACCATCATTGCAAACGAGGCCAAGCCTGCTTCAAAGCATTTCGTGTTCAGCGACAGGGACGTTTCGCCATGATCAATGGTGATCACTTCGCTGCTCAGCACATCGCCGCAGTCAACCTCGTCGATCATCAGGTGCCAGGTGACCGCGTGCTCGCGCTCGCCGGCCAGCAAAGCCCAGCTTGGCGTGTTCAGGCCTGCATATGCGGGCAATGGTCCGTCATGGAAATTGATCGCCGCGCGTGAGGCCAGTGCAAGTACCTCGGGCGGAAGAACCTGGAGATTTGTAACGCTGAATACATAGTCGACGGGGCCAAGGTCGGCTGCCAGCAGGTCGCTGGATCGGCCGAAGAACGGCAGTCCCGCCCGTCGTGTCCAATCCGCTGCCGGTCCCGGCGGAGCTACGACAGCTACAATCTCATGTTGATGCTCCTGCAAGAGACGTCCGCACTCGACCAGCAGGGTCTCGCGACCGATAAGGATGCTGCGGAGCTTGCGCCCCTGCGTGTTTTCGGCCTGCAGATTTCCGGATTGCGAAAGTTCCATGAGCGGTGCCGTTCCTTGATGGCGCGTCCATTGAAAACTCATCGTAGAGCGGTGCAATCAGGGCAGCTATTTCAATAACCCTGTAGGCGAAACATGTAGTAGAAATCGGGATAGGGGATTTCGGACGGAGTTATTTGTATTCAATAAGTTTGCGATGCTTCCGCCAATAGTCGATCTGACCTTGCAGGTGAGGCAACTTGCCTAAGGTGATAAAACTAGCCTGCAACGGCCCGCCACGCCGCCAGACGCGTAACCAGAGAATGGGCCATAGTGGCCAGGCGACCGGCAAGGCCCAGACCACGTTGCTGGCCACCTGCCTACGCAACTCGGGCTCATACGCCCCCCTGCGGGCAAGCGCCTCTGCAGTGGCATATCCGCTCCGCCTGCTACGCTGCCACCACTGGCCAAAGCGCGTCATGGCGGCATCATGGATCGTCATGTCATTGTCGATGCGGCGGATTTTCCACTGGTTCTGCCGGAT
The DNA here is from genome assembly GCA_040509895.1 of Novosphingobium sp. Classification (GTDB taxonomy): domain Bacteria; phylum Pseudomonadota; class Alphaproteobacteria; order Sphingomonadales; family Sphingomonadaceae; genus Novosphingobium. Next base: position 3,784 of record JBEVKC010000083.1, read on the forward strand.
TCGGTGGCAAAGATCCGGCTCCTCTCCCGCAATCAGCTCTTCAGAAAAACCTCCGACCTGCAGGAACGGCTGTATCCTGAACAGCGCATCCCCGCCGCAGGTATCGGCAAGTCCGATCGCAGTGTCCCATTCCTGGTCGCAAAGCTGGTTGTAGGGACTTGCCTGAGGTGCGCGCTCCCTTCGGCGCCCACAGACCGACGCCAGTTCAGGCTCAGCCTGCATCGCGGCAATTGCCTCTGCCAGCCATCCGGTCACCAGTTCACAGTCACCGTCGATGAAGTGGATGAAGTCCAGCGACGGGCGATTCTTTATCAGCCACGCAGCGCCAGCGTTCCTCGCGCGGGCGGCGGTGAAACCTCTCGACGGATCGAGTTCCACGACCGGCAGCCCCATGCTCCGCGCCATTTCGCTGCTGCCATCGACTGATCCCGAATCTACGTAAACAGCTACGTCGGACTCTTGCAGCACACTACCGATGCAGGTCGTCAACCGGTCGCCCTCGTTGCGTCCGATTATCACAAAACCGACCTCAGGGGATTTGGCCGTTGCTGGCACCTCGATACGGGTCTCGGCGTTCATTGCCCTCTCTCCGTGCGTGTCCATTCGCTTTCGCGCCGGGTGAAGAACTGGACTGCGATGGGCAGCTTCCACGCCATGTAGCCGGGTATCCCGGCGATACTGCGCAGCGGCAGAATGTCGCGCCCATGCACATGCCATGCGCGCAGCAGCCCTATGGCCAGAAGCGCCAGCGCAGACAGCAGCGCCCAGACCGGGGACGCCAGCCCGAGGACCGAGAGGCCCAGCACAAGCACTATCGATGCAAGCGCGATCAGCATCACCGTCGGCGGAATCATCAGGTCCAGTGCCATGAAGGCAAGGCGCCAGCGCCCGGCAAACGCCTTGCGCAGCAGCGCCGGAACATTGCGTCCCATCGAACGCAGAAACCCATGCTCCCAGCGGCGGCGCTGTCCCGCGGTCGCCGCCTCAGAGCTGGCATCGCTGAGAAAGGCAGCGGAAGGATCGAACACGACCGGGATTCCGGCCAGCACAAGGTCGATCCCCATGTCGAGGTCTTCGACCAGGGAATCAGCCCGCCACTCAATGCGGTCGAACACCGCGCGGGGGAAGGCCATGCCCGTACCCTGAAGGAGCGCGAAGCCCGATAGCGTTTGTACTGCATTCTGGCGGATGAGGTTCTTTATCATGAAGGCAAAGCACGAAATGCGGACCTTGGTGGAGGCATCCGCCTTGGCTATTAAACCATAGGAGCCCTGAACTACCGCCCCACGCGATGCACACGTCGCGGCAATCGCCTCGAGTGCTCCCGGTTCGGCAATGCAATCGGCATCGACGATGATGACCACCTCACTGGAAATCCCGCCAAGGCCGGCGCGGCCGAATTCGAGGGCGTGCCCCTTACCGCGCAGGTCGGGATTGCTCCGCTCCAGCACAGTCGCGCCAAGTGATCGTGCGATTTCGGCGGTGTCGTCGCTGCAATTGTCGGCAATCACTACCAGCCTGTCCGAACACCGCAGTTGTGCCATGACGGCATTGATCGGACCGGCAATGATGCCCGCCTCGTCATGCGCGGGCATCAGGACGGTGAAGAAAGGGGCATCCGTTTGGGGGGGCGCCACAGTACGCCGGCCAGCCCCGAACAGGCATTCAAATGCCAGAAACCCGACCAGCGCGGCCACGGCGAAGCACGCCAGCGCGACCACGCTGCTCATGCTCTTGCCCTCTCAGCCATGGCTTTCGCCCTTCCGCCGCTGGAGTGCCGGGGGGAGCCAATCAGCCTTGAGATGGTGCATGAACACCGCCCAGTCGCGCTTGTCAGTGCTTCCCGGACGCCGCCGGAAATCGGTTGTACGTTCATAGTTGAGCTGCTCTTCGGCGCGCGCTGTGTAGTAATAGGTGGCGATCGACCTCCGCGACCTGCCTTCGGGGCAGGACAGGGGATCGGGATGGCCGTGGAACGTGTCCTTGTCGGTCGAGAAGATCACCGCCCGGCCAAACACCGGAAGCACCCGCTGTGCGGCTGCGCGCATCCGCTTGTCCCACAGCTCAAGCGCACCGCCATATTCATCCTGCCAATCCTCGTTCAGATAGATCAGCAGGTTCAGCCGCCGGTTGACGCGCATTTC
>JBEVKC010000084.1:0-6975 GCA_040509895.1 Novosphingobium sp.
ACATGCGGGAATCACGGTAGAGATCATCGCAAGCCTGCAGGATCGCGCGATCCTCGTCCTTGCCATCCCATACGGGCGACTGCGCTCCGTCCTTCACCGCGACGATCTCTTCCATCGTCAGCCCGGCCTTCAGGCCATAGCCGACGTGATAGTGCCATTCATACTCGCACTTCACCAGCCACGCGGTGCGCAACACGACCAGTTCGCGCGGGCGCACAGGCAGGGTCGATGCGAGCAGAAGATGCTTGCCGAAAGTGTGATAGGCATTGGCCAGCTTGGGATGATGCGCCAGCGTCATGGTCATGTTGGTCTTTGAGCCGTTTTCCCACGCCCCCGGCTCGCCCCAGAAGGCAAACACTTCACGCGCCTCGTCAGTCCATTCTTCGCGCGGCAGGTTGCCGATGCGTACTTCAAGGTCGGCCAAGGCCCTCTCCCTATTTAGATGCTGTTATGTTGAACCGCTGTTCAACCCAGCATTCGGGGAGCGGTCAAGGAATTACCCGAGCCTAGGTCCACGAACCCGGCCTTCGGCCTCGGCAACACGAAGCGCGGCATCGCGTTCCTCGAGCTTTCCTTCGGCCACGGCTGCGCGCATTACTGCTTCGCGTTCGGCACGCTCAACCCGGCGCTGCTCACGCATGGAATCGTAACTCCAGCGCATGGTGTTGACCGCGCAGAGGCACAACAGACCTCCTGCGATGGCAACGTTCTTGAGCAACTGTGACAACTGCATCGGATCGACGAAGTTGTTGTGGAAGAAGAAGGCCGACATCAGGCAGAAGATCGCCAGCAATGTGGCGAAGAAGCGCGTCAGGAAGCCGAGGATGAGCGCCAGTCCCGCGACAAGCTCGAACAATCCGGTGGGCACCGCCAGCATCGTGGGCAGGCCCACTCCGGCAAGCATCGCCTGGGTAGAAGCGGGATCGACCAGCTTGTTCATTCCAGAGATGACGAACAACAGCGCAATCAACAGGCGGCCGGCAAATGCAAGCAAGGCAGACATGACTCGCGCTCCTTGTAATGGCGCAATTAAAGCGCCCGAGCGCGGGATTTGTTCCCTAAACCGTCCACGGCGCAAATGCGGGAGTCCCGCGCTTCGCCGCATCCACCAGTGTCGCCTTGTCGAGAACGCCCAGAAACGCGGCCAGCGCTTCTGCCAGCAGCCCGCTGGTCGAGCAATCGGTGCGCAGTTCGCAAGAAGCGCAATCGGCCAACCGCAAGCCCGGCTCCAGTGCGCGGACAACAGCACCGATTCGGATGTCCTCCGGCGGCCGCGCAAGCTCTACCCCTCCACTGCGTCCCCGGTGGCTGACGATGAAGCCTTCACGCACCAATGCCTGCCCGACCTTGGCGACATGATGATAGGAAAGCCCTTGCTGGCTGGCGAATTCGGGCAGTGCAATCGGCCCACCTCCCATCCGGGCAAGAACGATAAGCAGGCGCAGGCCATAGTCGGTGTGCTGGGTGAGTTGCATGCAATCGCCGATGTAGGAAATTCACTTGCCGTAATCAAGTAAACCTAATACCGGTATATTATCTACCGTATTTAGGAGGGATTTTGAACATGCGTACCGCTTCTGCCCAGGCCATGGAAATCGTGAAGGCCACTGCCCCCGTCATCGAACAGCGCGGCGTGGAAATCACCACCGCCATGTATGCCCGGCTGTTCCAGAACGAAGACGTGAAGGCGATGTTCGATCAGGCCGCACAGGAGAGTGGCGAGCAGCCGCGCCGGCTGGCCGCAGCGATCCTTGCCTATGCCAAGAACATCGACAAACTGGGCAACCTTGGCGCCGCGGTGCAGCGCATGGTGACGCGCCACGTCGAAACCGGCGTGAAGCCCGAGCACTATCCCTATGTTGCGAACGCGCTGCTTCCCGCGATCCGCGAAGTGCTGGGCGCCGATGTCGCCACAGATGCAGTGCTGGCCGCCTGGGGCGAAGCCTACTGGATGCTCGCCGATATCCTCATCGCCGCCGAAGCGCAGGTTTATGAGGATGCAGAGGCTGCGTGATCCAAGTTCTCCCTGTGCCGAAGGCATGGGGAGGTGGCAGGGCGCAAAGCGGCTGACGGAGGGGGAAGTGGCACTCGCTACCCCTCCACCACGCCATCTGCGATGGCGCGGTCCCCCTCCCCATCGCTTCGCGGCAGGGAGGAACTATTTCACAGCTTCGGCAGCGTCACCCCGCGCTGGCCCATGTACTTGCCAGCGCGGTCGGCATAACTGACCTCGCAAGGCTCGTTGCCCTGCAGGAACAGGAACTGGCAGGCGCCTTCGTTGGCATAGATCCGTGCAGGAAGCGGCGTAGTGTTGGAAAATTCCAGCGTCACATGCCCTTCCCAGCCGGGTTCCAGCGGGGTCACGTTCACAATGATGCCGCAGCGCGCATAGGTCGATTTGCCAAGGCAGATCACCAGCACGTCGCGCGGGATGCGGAAATATTCGACCGTCCGGGCCAGTGCGAAGCTGTTGGGCGGGATCACGCAGACGTCGGTCTTGCGGTCGACAAAGCTGTTGGAGGCAAAGTCCTTCGGATCGACGATCGCGGAATCGACGTTGGTGAAGATCTTGAACTCGTCCGCCACCCGCGCGTCATAGCCATAGGAAGACAGCCCGTAAGAGATGCAGTTCTCCCGCCGCTGGCTTTCCACGAAAGGCTCGATCATCGCGTGATCGAGCGCCTGCTGCCTAATCCACTTGTCACTTTGAATCGCCATGCCCGGTTCCTTGCGCAACTCTCGCCGCGCCGCAAGCGCCCCGCGCATGTTATCCCGCAGGGAGTCTAGATCCCGGCGTACCAGTGATAGTCGGACTTATCCTCCCAATAGCCGCCCCGGCCACCGTATAGCCCGGCCAGTGATGAACGCGCCTCTATCCGCATGAGGTATTTCGCATGCTTGTAGCCAAGCTGCCGCTCGACCCGCAGGCGCAGAGGGGCGCCATGCGCCTCTGACAACGGACGCTCATTCATACGCCAGGCAAGGATCGTCTGGGGATGGAAGGCGTCGATCAGGTCGATGGATTCGTAATAGGGCACGTCACCGAAGCGGTCGGCGCAGTGGAAGACGATATAACGCGCCTGCTTTTGCAGCCCGGCAAGGTCCAGCACGCTGGACAGGCGCGGGCCCTGCCACTTGCCGATGGCGCTCCAACCCTCGACGCAGTCATGGCGCGTGATCTGCTCGCGTTGTTCAATGGCCTGCAACGCGGCAAGCGGCAGGGAAAGCGGACGTTCCACCAATCCGCCAACCTGCAGCGCCCAGTCGGCAAAGCCCCTCGCGGCGTGGCTGCGGTATGCGCTGTCGGCCACCTGCGTATTGCCATTGGCGCGGAACACCGGTGACATGTCGGCTTCAGAAAACTCTCGCGCCAGTGCCTCGTTGCCGCCGATCAGCCGCTGCGAGCGCATATGCAGCGCCTCTGCTTGCTCCAATACCGAGCGAAAGCCCTCGCTGCGATTGAGCCTGTCGCAGCCCGGCAGCAACAGTCCGGTGGCTCCGATACCGATCAGGCGACGCCGGGACAGGGTCATAAGCGATACCGGCCAGTTATCATCGACCTGACCTCATTGATCGGCCCGGCCAATATAACCATGACCAGATGAACGATCAGGAACGCCACCAGCGCAAAGGCCACGATGAAATGGATCGAGCGCGCCGATTGCCGCCCACCCAGCAGCTCTGTCAACCAGGGCCACGCCGCGTCCATCCCCGGCGACATGGCAAGGCCGGTGGCGATCATCAGCGGCAGCAACAGGAATAGCACCGCCGCATAGGAAATCTTCTGCAACACGCCATAGCGCATGGCCGCCTCACCGCGCGGAAAGCGCAGCCGCGCGTGCTCCTTCACGTCACGCCAGATGTGCGAGGGCCGCCACTCCTGCCTCGTGATGTGAATGTCGCGCCGCAGGTGCCCGTTCACCAGCGCCCACAGCAGGAACAGCGCCAACCCGATCGCCAGCACCCAGGCAAATGCCATGTGCCACAGCCGGGCATCGGCAAGGCTGTAGTGCGAAGGGATTGTCGCCCAGCCGGGAAAGGCGACTTCCCCCCCGATCTTAAGCCATGCGTGATCGTAGTCCGCGCCAAATTCGCCCCAATAGAGGCGCGGGTGGGCGTTGAAGATCATCAATCCGCTCATCAGCATGATGATGAAGGTCGCGGCGTTCACCCAATGCCAGATGCGGGTGGAAAGACGGTGGCGGCGCACCAGCGTGCCGCTCTTCGCCATGTCCTTACCTACATCAGCCATCTGCGCAGCCCTTAAATGTGCGACAGGCCGGGGTTATCCGGCGCAAGCCGGATGCGCAGCGAATTCTGGACAAAGGCGGTGGCAACATATTGGCCCACCATCATCGGGAATTCGATCAGCTGCGCCTCGTCCCAGCTTTTGGCGAGAGTGTTCCATGTCGCGTCCGACAGAGCCTGATCGCCAATCAGCTCTTCCACGCCGCGCAGGATGGCAGCTTCATGTTCGTTCCAACCGGGTGCCGAGGAGCCTTGCTGCACCCGGGCAACCTCTTCGTCGCTCAGCCCATAACGCTTGCCGATATCGACATGCTCACCCCACTCATAGGGCGCGCGGCAGAGCCAGCCGCAGCGCAGCACCGCCAACTCGCGTTCGCGCGGCGGGATGCGGCCTTTGTAGATCGCGGCGCCCATTTCCATCTGGCAGCGGAATATCTCCGGGTGCTTGATCATCGTGCGCATGTAATCGGGCATGATCGCGGCTGGCCCCGCCCCGGCCGAAGCGCGAAGCCGGGAAACCACTGCATGGGACTCGTCGTCCACATCGTCATTGTCGATTGCAAGGATGCGCGGGCCATCGCCAACCACATGCGCCTGACGCGCGGCGATGTCGAAACTGATGCTGCCGGTCTGCGGGCTTCCCATGAACTCTCCTGTCATCTCTGCTTTGTGCCCCTGATGCCGGGGAGCGAAGGGTGGGGCAAGCTGATTAAACCCGCGTCATCCCCGCAACCACCGTTGCAACGCCCGGCACCCCCGCCAGCGCAGCCATGAACCCCGCGCCGCGTCCTTCGCCCCACTTTGCCGCCATGCCCGCGACGGCCAGAGGGCGGCGGAGCCTTGCGGCAAGTAAGCGCTGGTACGCGAACGCCGAGGCCGCACCGCCTGCTTGCCAGAAGCGCACGGCCTCGTCGGCGCTGGCCAGCGCAATGCCGATGCCTTCTCCTGCCAGCGAGGGGATCACTCCGGCCTGGTCGCCAAGTCGGAAGATGCCTTGTGTTCCCGTCTTCTCGCGCCAGCCGTAGGGGACATGGCCCACCGCATCGAAAGCGGCGTGCGGCGGCATGTCTGCCAGCCGCTCGGCCAGGTGCGGGTACTGCGCCACCAGTTCGGCCAGCAGGGCAGCGGGCTTGCCCCCAGCCGCCGTCAGTCGGCTCTTGCGGACGGCCATGCAGATATTTGCGGTGCCGTCTTCCTGCAGCACTACTCCGGCATAGCCGCCGGGAAACAGGTGCATCTCTATATGCCCTGCAAGCATGCGGCGCAGCGCGGCGGAAGGCTCTACCCGAATGCGCAGCCCCATCATCGGGTCCGCTCCCGCCGCTTCGCGCGAACGCGGTAGGCCGCGCAGATCGTGCTTGCCGGTGGCGAGAAACAGGCAGCCCGCATCCACCGGCTCCCCGCTGTCCAGCCGCAGCTGTCCATCGGCAAAGCTGGCGGCGGCGTGGATGATGGACGCGCCAAGATTTCGCGCCCGCTCCATCATCAGCCCATCCAGCCGCCGCCGCGACAGGCCCATTGCAGGCGCGGGCAACTTGGTTGAACGAACTTTTTCCCCCGCAATCAAGCGCAGCGCGATTACAGGATGGCCGCCCAATTCTTCCCGCGAGATTCCCAGCGCGCCAAGCCGGTCCAGCGTCCGCCAGCTCAGGAACCCGCCGCACAGGGCATCGGCTCCTTCAGGGCGCCGCTCGATCAGAAGAGGCCGCTCACCCGCCCGCACCAGCCGGATCGCGGCGGCACAGCCTGCAGGCCCGCCCCCGACGATGACCGACCCGGCGGCGATCACGGCCTGCTGTACCGAAACCCCTCGGCCGCGAGGCCCGGCCCGAAGGCGATGGCGACGCCCGGCCTTTCGCTTGGCCGCTCCATCAGGTCGGAAAGGACGAACATCAGGGTGGCAGAGGACATGTTGCCGAACCGGGCGAGTACGGAGCGCGACGCCTCCAGCGCGCCCTGGCCAAGGCCCATGCCATGCTCCACGGCATCAAGGATGGATCGCCCGCCCGAATGGACGGCCCATTCGACATCCTCTGCCTTGTAGCCGTTGAGGATCGCCGTGCGCGTGTCGGGATCGTGCAGCGCGGTGCCGATGCGGCCGGGGACTTCGCCGGAAAGCACCATCTCGAAACCCTCGTCGCCGATGGTCCACTGGATGAGCTCTTCGCTTTCGGGCAGTGTCGTGCAGAAGAAGTTGTCGAGCGCCAGCCCCGTTGGCTCCGCGCTGACAATCGCAGCGGCGGCGCCATCGGCAAATTGCAGCGCGGCGAGCAGCGATTCAATATCCTGCTTGCGGCTGAGATGCAGGGTCGAAAGCTCCACCATCACCACCAGTACCCGCGCCTCTGCGTCGGACCGGGCGATGTGATGCGCCACCCGCAGCGCCGCGACCGCCGCGTAGCAGCCCATGAAACCGACGAGCGTGCGCTCTATCGTGGGGCTTAGCCCCAGGCTGCGGATGATGATCTGGTCGATCCCTGGGGCGACGAACCCGGTGCAGCTGGCGACGACAATGTGCGTGATGCCATCGATCGCAATCTTGTCAGCCAGCGCCGCGACGGCGGCCAGCGCCAGTTCGGGCGCCTTGTCGGCATAGACCTCCATCCGCCGCGCCGTCGAGGGCAGGAAGCCGCCGTCATAAAAGCCCCCCGGCTCCACCGGCGAACCGCCGTCCGTCGCACGGGGCAGCACGGACCAGCGATGCTCTATTCCGGAACGCCCGGCCAT
>JBEVKC010000085.1:0-4072 GCA_040509895.1 Novosphingobium sp.
GCCATGGCCAAGATCAATGCCTTGCCGGCGATGAAGAACCTGCCGCTGGGCGTCTCCAACGAACCGTTCGGTTCCGACCGCTGGCAGCAGGAAATGATCGACAGCCTGATGCTGGCAGTTCCGGCGGGCATCCTGCTGGTCTTCTCCGTGCTGGTGCTGCTGTACCACCGTTTCATTTCGCCGCTGGTCAACATGGGCTCACTGTTCCTGGCGCCCTTCGGCGGCCTGGTGGCGCTGCTTATCACCGGCCAGCCGATTTCGATGTCGGTGTTCATCGGCGTGCTGATGCTGTTTGGCATCGTCGCCAAGAACTCGATCCTGCTGATCGACTTCGCCATCGAAGAAATGGCGCAGGGTAGCGACAAGTACAACGCCATCGTCGAAGCGGGGCACAAGCGTGCACAGCCGATTGTCATGACCACCGTCGCCATGGTCGCGGGCATGATCCCGACGGCGGTGTCGCTGTCGGGTGACGGCGCATGGCGTGCGCCGATGGGCACGACCGTGATCGGCGGCCTGATCCTTTCCACCCTGTTGACGCTGCTGATTGTTCCGGCGGCATTCAGCCTTGCCGATGGGCTTGAAAAGCGCATCGGTCCGAAGCTGCGCCGTTCACTGCTCACCTTTGAGCCCGAGCATGCACAAGAAGCATCCGGGCCGTGGCAGGCGGGTGAGCAGGGCAAGGGAACACTCCCCGCGGAGTGACGGTGAGGGCCGCCTTGTTGGCGGCACGGCCGCTTGTCGCGGATAGGGAACCGCTTGCAGTAGACAGAAGCCGCCGCATGCGACTGGTCGCCACCGGCCTGCTGCTGGTGATGGCCGCCGCCTTCATGCTCATTCGCCAGTTTGCCGGCCCGCACCCGGCATGGGGCTATGCGCTAGCCTTTACCGAAGCGGCGATGGTGGGCGGGCTGGCTGACTGGTTCGCGGTAACGGCGTTGTTCCGCCGCCCGCTTGGCCTGCCGATCCCGCACACGGCGATCATCCCTGAGAACAAGGACCGCATTGCCGAGACCATGGCGGCGTTCCTGCGGGACAATTTCCTGACGCCGCAGGTTGTGGCCCGGCGGCTGCGTGCGATGAATGTCGCAAGCGCTGCGGGCGCGTTCCTCGCCGATCCGGACCGCGGCCGCCAATCGCGCATCCGGTCCGGCGCAGCGAACCTGTTTGCCGACATCCTGCAATCACTTGATCCGGAGCGGCTGGGCGGGCTGGTTAAGTCAGGCCTCCGCAACCAACTTGATCGAATCGAAGCGGCGCCTTTGTTGGGTCAGCTCCTCACGGCAGCGATTGCTGACAAACGGCACCTGCCCGTCATCGACAGCGCGATCCGCTGGGCCGGCGTGACCCTTGAGGCGAACGAGACGCTGATCCGCTCCATGATTCATGAACGCGCCAATACGCTCGTCCGGTGGACAGGTCTGGACGAGCGGCTGGCTAATGCGATCATCGACGGACTGTACCGTCTGCTGGCGGAATGCATGGTCGATCCCGATCACCCTCTGCGCCACAAAATCCAGGAGGGGCTCGACACGCTCGCGGACAGGCTCCTGCACGATCCGGAATTGCAGTCCAGGGTCGAGGAAATGAAGTCAGAACTGCTCGCCAATCCAGCGATGGGGCATTGGTGGGACGGGATGTGGGAGCGGCTGCGCGCATCCATGCTGAGTGCTGCCCGCAATCCGGATGCGGCGCTGCCCGCCCAGTTTGCCGCCACCATTGCAGAGCTCGGACAATCCCTGCAGGAGGACCAGCGGCTGCAGTTCCTCGTCAACCGCTTCACCCGGCGCACCGTTGTGGGCATCGCATCCCGCTATGGAGACGAGATCGTCCGGCTCGTCTCGGAAACGGTAAAGCGGTGGGATGCCAGGACGGTGACAGCACGCATCGAAGGTGCGGTGGGGCGCGACCTGCAATTCATCCGTATCAACGGAACAGTTGTCGGCGGGCTTGTCGGCATGGCGATCCATGCGGCAGACACGCTGCTATGACGCAAATTGTCCTGACTACCGAGCGGTTCGACCTGCGGCCGCCAGCCCGGGGTGATCTCGACGGGCTGATCGCACTGATCGCCGATGAAGAGACGCGCCGCTTCCTTGGGCCGGCAACCGCTGACGTGAAAAGTCAGGGCGAACGGCTTTTGCGCAATGCCGGTTCCTGGGCGCTCTATGGCTATGGCACCTTTATGGTTCGTCGCCACGGTGAGGAGCAGATCATTGGTTCTTGCGGCGTGTTCCATAGCTGGCGCGGCTTTGGTCAGGGCATGGACGATGTTCCCGAAGCGGGCTGGATCATCCACCGCGACGCGTGGGGACAAGGCGTCGCCGTCGAAGTGATGCGCGCCGTGCTCGGCTGGTTTGACGAGGCGCATGGGCCGCGCCGGATTGCGTGCATGATAGAGGATGGTCACACAGGCTCAGAACGCGTCGCAGCGAAGCTGGGCTTTGTGCGCTATGGCCGGCAAGAGCCTGAAGACGGTGCGGCGGCGCTCAACCTGTTTGAGCGCCAGCCCTAGCCATGCCTCACCACTGAAGGATCGTGCCACAGCCGACCTTCGTGCGGCAGGCCAAGGATCTCATAGGACACGTCCTCCGGTCCGCGCTTCGTCTCGATGAAGCCGGAGTTCGCCAGCCAGTCGGCAGTGAGCGGATTGGTGACGGACCATTCGCGCACACAAAGGCGCTTCTTGATCAGCCACTGGCCGTTTTCGCGCTCCACGCGATCGACGTAACGCCCGCCAAGCTGGTTGAAGATCTGGCCGCCGTCCGGGCCGTTCCGCAGCAACGTGGCGATGAAATAGGTCTCTGCCCCCGCCGTGTCGCCGTCTACCCGGATCAGCGACTGGCCAAGCTGGTGGCTGACCAGCGTCGTCGTCTCGATCGCTTCCTGCACGGTAGAGGCCGCAAAGCCCTTGCCGTCCATCTTCTTGCGTCCGTGATCGTCCCAGCTGTCCTCGCAATAGGTCGCGGCCATGCCCACTTCATCCGCACGGTCGCAGGTGTGGCAATAGGTGGCGAGGAGCTGGCGGATCTCGTGGTGATCCCACAGTTCCTGCAAGCGCGCGTCCATAGCTTTCCTTCCCGATGTGCTTTGGGGAAAGGCTAGGAGGCATGTCGGCCACCGCCAAGCAAAAACCCCGGCCGTTTCCGACCGGGGCTTGAACTTTTGCGGATGATGGCAGGCTTTACAGCTTGCTGGTCAATTCCGGAACGATGGTGAAGAGGTCACCGACCAGTCCGATGTCGGCTACCTGGAAGATCGGTGCGTCCTCGTCCTTGTTGATGGCGATGATGGTCTTGGAATCCTTCATGCCAGCAAGGTGCTGGATCGCGCCGGAGATGCCGACCGCGATGTAGACCTCGGGTGCGACGATCTTGCCTGTCTGGCCGACCTGGTAGTCGTTGGGCACATAGCCCGCGTCCACCGCAGCGCGCGATGCGCCGACGGCTGCGCCGAGCTTGTCGGCAAGCGGGAAGATGACCTGTTCGAAGGTCGGCCCATCCTTGAGCGCACGGCCGCCGGAAACGATGACCTTCGCGCTGGTGAGTTCGGGACGCTCCGACTTGGCGATCTCGGCGCCGACGAAGCTGGAGATACCGGCATCGGTCGGACCCGATACGGCCTCGACCGCGCCCGAACCGCCTTCGGTGGCAGCCTTGGCAAAGGCGGTGCCGCGCACGGTCAGCACCAGCTTGGCGTCGGTGCTCTCGACAGTGGCGATGGCATTGCCGGCGTAGATCGGACGGGTGAAGGTCTTGGGGCCTTCGACCGAAAGAATGTCCGAAACCTGCGCAACGTCGAGCAGTGCAGCGACGCGCGGCGCGATGTTCTTGCCGTTGCTGGTGGCGGGAGCCACGAAAGCGTCGTGATGGCCCATCAGTTCGACCACCAGCGGCGCGACGTTCTCGGCCAGCGCGTGTTCGTAGGCGGCGTTGTCGGCGAGGTGGACCTTCTGGACCCCCGCAATCTTGGCAGCAGCATCTGCAACAGCCGCGCAGCCCGACCCTGCGACGAGCAGGTGGACTTCGCCAAGCTGCGAAGCGGCGGTCACGGCGGCGAGGGTCGCGTCCTT
>JBEVKC010000086.1:0-5274 GCA_040509895.1 Novosphingobium sp.
CGCGATGACCGCGTCTGGTACCGCAACGGCCAGTATTATTGTGAACGCGACAACGGAACGACCGGCTTGTTGATCGGCGGTGCCGTCGGTGCGCTGCTGGGACACCAGTTGGCTGGCGGCAATGACAAGACGATCGGTGCGCTGGTTGGCGCAGCCGGCGGTGCGGCAATTGGCAAGGCGATCGATGACGGCGACGTCAAGTGCCGTTGATAGCGCTTTTGGGATAACCTTTGAATACGATGAGGGGCCGGAGCGATCAATCGCTCCAGCCCCTTCGTTCATCCAGCGCTCGCGCCTTAGAACGATGCCTTCACTGTGAAGCCATAGGTCCGCGGATCGCCGGGGGTGCCGACGATCAGGCCCGTGCTGCCCGGTGCGACCTGGAGCAGTTCGAAGTACTCCTCGTCGAAGGCGTTGCGCACCCAGCCGAAGATGTCGAAGCCGTCTTCCGACCGGAAGCCCAGGCGGAAGTTGGACAGCGAGTATCCGTCGATCTGGGTATAGGCTGAAGGTGACGGGTTGGACGAGAAGTTCGTCCTCGCATTGCCGTCATAGCCGAGGTAAACCTGTCCTTCTTTCTGCAGGAAGGTGACCGGAACGTTGTATTCCGCGCCATAGGAGAAAGACCACTTCGACACGCCCGGAAGCTGCTCTCCCGAAATGTCGCAGGCAGCCGGACTGATGCCGTTCGGCGTGCCGGGGGCACTGGGAGTCTGGCCCGCGACGGCAGCTGTACCGCCCGAAAGCTCTGGCGGGCACGGCGCGCCGGTGAACTTTCTGTATTTGGCATCGGTGTAGGCGCCGTTGACGTAGATGTTGAACCGCTCGCTCGGCCGGATCGAGAAGTCCGCCTCGACGCCCTGCGTGCGGACCTTGTCGGCATTGGCCAGGTAACCGCGGGTCGTGCTGACCTGCCCGCTGTTCACCAACGCCTGGTAGTCCTTGATGTCGGTCCGGAAGATCGCGAGGTTCAGGATCGCCTTGTTGTCCCAGAACGATGACTTCACGCCGATTTCGAAGTGGTTGACCGACTCCGGCTTGATTGTGCCGACCTGGATCTGCGGTACACCGGCTGCGTTGTTCGGCACGCCGTTCAGGTTGATGCCGCCCGGCTTGAAGGTCTTGGCATAGGTCGCATAACCCAGGATTTCCGGCGTGAACTTGTAGCTGACCGTAAGGTCATAGGAGAAGTTCCAGTCAGAGAATTCCGGCTCGATCCGTTGCGGCGTCAGCTGGTCACGCTGGGCTACAACGCGGGGATCGGTAATCGGCGCGCCGGTTACCGGATCGACGAATAGCACAGGACGTCCCTGACCGTCGAAGACCGTGCGTTCGTAGAGGCCTTCCTTCTTGTCGTAGTTGATGCGGGCACCGGGCTGGATGGTCAGCGCGTCAGTGACCTCCCAGCTCAACTGGCCGAAGAGCGCGAGGCTCGTGTTGTCCAGGCGGATGTCATTGTAGGCAGTCACGCCGTTCAGGACCGAGGGGTCGCAGGCAAGCCGGTTGGCCGCAGTCGGCCCGCATCCGGTTACGGGCGGGACGAACTGCGCCGGGTTCGAGCCGGGGTTCAGCAGCCAGCGGCTGGCGGCAGAGCCCAGTCCTTCGGTGCCCTGCGTGCGGACCGTCTGGTAATAACCGAACGCGCCGACAACGAAGTCGATCTTGTCGCTGTCGTAGTTGTAGCGGAATTCCTGCGTGTACTGGTTCTGCTGCGACGGATTCTGCGACAGGACCGTGATCGGCAGGCCGGTGAAGTCGCGGTCGTTGGCGGGCAGCCAATCCCAGTAACGCCATGCAGTGACGGAGGTCAGTGTGCCGGGCCCCACGTCCCAGACGGCTTTCAGTGCGACGCCGCCCAGCTCGTTGCCGGCGTTAAGGTCAGCGTCGACGTCGGTCAGGCGGTCGAACGGATTGCGGCTGACAACCTGATAGTTCTGCGCGGCGGCCAGTGCGTCGTACTGGCGGGTCAGCGGGCGCTGGGTCGCGCCGGTGCGAACAAAGACGGTGCCGCAGCATTCAGCGTCCTGCTTGCTGAAATCGCCCGACAAGGTGACGTCAAGGTTGTCGTTCGGCCGGTAGAGTATCTGGCCGCGCAGGCCGAGGTTATCCTGCTCGTTGATCCAGCTGCCGCTGGCGACGTTGTAGATCGTGCCCTTGCGGCTGGTGCCCGAGAAGGCGAGGCGCGCAGCGACCGTTTCGGACAGCGGTCCGGACACCGATCCCTTGGCCTGCTTGAACTGCAGGTTGCCAAGGGTGACTTCGGCTCGTCCCTCAAAATCGAAGGTGGGCTGGTGGGTCGAGATGTTGATCGCGCCCGCCGTGGTGTTCTTGCCATAGAGCGTGCCCTGCGGGCCGCGCAGGACTTCGATCTGGGCAACGTCGAGGAAGTCGAATGTCGCCGAGGCAACGCGTGAATAATAGACGTCATCGACGTAGATGCCGACACCCTGGTCGAAGCCGTCGTTGGTCAGTCCGAACGGAGTGCCGATGCCGCGGATCGACAGCGTCGTGTTGCGCGGGTTCGACGAATAGAACTGCAGCGCCGGCGTCAATTGCTGCAGGCGCCCGACGTTGAAGGATCCGGTGTTATCGAGATGCTCGCCGCCTATCACCGAAATGGCGAGCGGAACCTCCTGCGAGGATTCTTCGCGGCGGCGCGCGGTAACCAGGATGACATCGCTTTGATCGCTGGCACCGGTGCCTACCGATGTGTTGTTCTGGGTGTCTTCGGCCGTTTCTGCCGCAGCAGCAGCGGCGTCAGCGGTATCTTCGGCGAAAGCGGGGGACATGAACAGCACGGCGGCTGCCACACCCGCGAGTAGTGACGAACGGGAGGTCATAGGTAATCCTCTTTGTAAGGGTCACGTGAGCCTCCAGTTGTCCGGTTGGCAGTGAGTTTGGTTTGAAGATGAGGTTGATGAAAAAAACGCGGGACGGATCAGTTCGGCTTGAGCCGTTTCTTCTCCGTCACGTCGATCTGGACGACACGGCCTTCGTGCACCGTCAGGGTGACGACGCCGTACCGAAGGCCAAGAAGCGCTTCGCGTGCGCTGGCGAGGCTTTCCTCAAGGATACGCGCAGCGTCGGGCGTCAGGGCATGTTCGGGACTGGCATTCATGACTTGGCTCCGTCTTCGGGAAAGTTGTGCGAGCGGCGCGGGCTGACCTGGATGGTGTCTCCGCGCTTGGGGGGCGTGAGGCTGGCTTTGAGGTCGATCTCGACCACGCCACCGGTCTCCTGTGTGCCTTCGACGCGCCATACGCCGCCCTTGCGGAAGACGTTGTCGACGAGCACGCGTTCGCCGCCACTCTCGATGATTTCGAGGTCGTGCGGACGGACATGGATGCCGCCGGGGAGAAGATTGGTCTCACCGACGAATTTCGAAACGAAGGGGGAGGCAGGCTCCATATAGACCTGCTCTGGCGTACCGACCTGTTCGATCACGCCGTGGTCCATCACCACAACGCGGTCGGCGAGTTCAAGCGCCTCTTCCTGATCGTGGGTGACGAAGATCGAGGTCAGGCCCATCTGTTTGTGCAGGTCGCGCAGCCAGCGCCGCAGGTCCTTGCGGACCTTGGCGTCAAGCGCGCCGAAAGGCTCGTCCAGCAGCAGCAGGCGCGGTTCGATGGCAAGAGCGCGGGCAAGTGCGACGCGCTGGCGCTGGCCGCCCGAAAGCTGGCCCGGATAGCGCTTGCCCAGCCCTTCAAGCTGGACGAGGCGCAGCAGTTCTTCCGCCCGCGCCTTGACCACGGACTTGGCCGGTCGGTCGCGGCGCTTGCGGACGCTGAGGCCGAAGGCGACGTTTTCGGCCACGGTCATGTGGCGGAACAGCGCATAGTGCTGGAACACGAAGCCCACGCCGCGCTCGCCCACGGGGCGGTCGGACACGTCATCGCCGTTGAAGAAAACCTGGCCAGCATCGGGGAACTCAAGCCCTGCGATGATGCGCAGCAGCGTCGTCTTGCCCGAGCCCGAAGGGCCCAGCAGTGCGATGAATTCGCCCGGCCGGATCTCCAGGTCGATGGAGTGAAGCGCGGGGTAGTTCCCGAAGCGCTTCGTGATGCCCTGGACCTTAATCAATGCCTTGCCCCTGTATGGATATCGAAGCGCCATTCGAGCACGCTCTTTGCGACGAGCGTGACCAGCGCGAGGCAGGCCAGCAGCGAGGCTACGGCAAAGGCTCCAACAAAATCGTATTCGTTATAGAGAATCTCGACATGCAGCGGCATCGTGTTGGTCTCACCCCGGATATGCCCGGAGACGACCGACACGGCGCCAAATTCGCCCATGGCGCGGGCGTTGCACAGCAGCACGCCGTACAGCAGGCCCCAGCGGATGTTGGGCAGCGTCACATGCCAGAAGGTCTGCCAGCCATTGGCGCCGAGCGAGATGGCGGCTTCCTCATCGTCCTTGCCCTGCTCCATCATCAGCGGGATCAGTTCGCGCGCGACGAAGGGGAAGGTGATGAACACTGTCGCCAGAATGATGCCCGGCACGGCAAAGATGATCTTTACGTCGTGCGCGATCAGCCACGGGCCAAGATAGCCATGTGCGCCGAACAGCAGCACGAAGATCAGGCCCGAGACGACCGGCGATACCGAGAACGGCAGGTCGATCAGCGTGATCAGCAGGCTCTTGCCCGGGAAGTCGAACTTGGTAATCGCCCAGCTTGCGGCGACGCCGAAAACCATGTTGAGCGGCACGCTGATCGCGGCGACGATCAGGGTCAGGCGGATGGCGGCCAGCGCGTCGGGGTTGCTGATGGCGTCGATGAAGGCGCCGAGACCCTTTTCCAGCCCTTCGGTGAAGACCGCGATAAGCGGCAACAGCACGAAGAAGCCCAGGAATGCCAGTGCGACCCCGATCAGCAGCGCCTGCGCGGCGCGGCCTTCGGTGATCCAGCGATTCGCTTTCATGACGTGGCCCCCCGTGCGCGCGACACGGCCTGGATGACGTTGATCAGCAGCAGGACGCCGAAGGAGGCGAGCATCATGACCGTCGCGATCGCGGTGGCGCCGTTATAGGCGTATTGTTCCAGCTGGGTGACGATCAGCAGCGGGGCGATTTCGGTCTTGCCGGGCATGTTGCCCGAGATGAAGATCACCGAGCCATACTCCCCGACGCCGCGCGCAAAGGCGAGGGCGAAGCCGGTCAGCAGGGCGGGCATGATCGAGGGAAAGATTACGCGGGCGAAGGTCTGGATGCGGCTGGCGCCCAGCGTTGCTGCGGCCTCTTCCACTTCCTTGCCAAGGTCGGCCAGCACCGGCTCTACCG
>JBEVKC010000087.1:0-7426 GCA_040509895.1 Novosphingobium sp.
CGCTGGTGAGCGGTGTGCCGTTCCAGAGAATCTCACCGTTCCGCGTCAGTACGACCTTGTTCTTGTCGGGCTGGATCGGCGGCGGCGGCGG
Source organism: Novosphingobium sp. (assembly GCA_040509895.1). Lineage (GTDB taxonomy): Bacteria > Pseudomonadota > Alphaproteobacteria > Sphingomonadales > Sphingomonadaceae > Novosphingobium. The sequence goes on from JBEVKC010000087.1 coordinate 92, forward strand.
GTCGTTCGGGTTCGGCATCGGCAGATCGATGTCGATCGAGTGGGTAGCAACGGGGATGGTGATGATGAACATGATGAGCAGAACGAGCATGACGTCGATAAGCGGCGTCGTGTTCATTTCCATCATCGGCGAACCATCGTCCTTGCCGCCTGACATTGCCATTGGATTTACTCCTGAATCAAAAGTCCGAAGGCCGGAATCTTAGCCCGGAAGAACCGGGTTTGAGATGAAGCCGACAGTCGGGTAACCCGAGATCTGGACGTTGTAGATTGCGCCAGCAACACAGCGCCACGGGGCGTTAACGTCGCCGCGGATGTGCACCTGGGGAATCTTGTCCGGATCGGCGATCAGCGCCTCCGGGCCGCCAGCGCGCTTGACGATCGCGTCGAGCCGCTTGAACGCCTGGTCACGAAGTTCGGCCGAAGACACCGGAGTCATGTTGTTGAAATAGATCCGGCATTCGCCGTTGCGCGACGGACCCTCATATCCCGGGTCGCCCGCACTGCGGCCAGCCGCATCGGTGGTGCTGACAGTAAGGAGAAGGTTTTCAACCTTGTCCTTCGATTCCACCGAGGTGATCTCGGGGATCTTCAGCTTCTCGATCGTCTGGATCGCAACGGGAACCGCGATGAGGAAGATGATGAGTAGCACCAACATCACGTCGACGAGCGGCGTGGTGTTGATGTCGGACATGGGAGTTGCGTCCCCGCCGCCTACTGAAACCGCCATAGTTTGATCCTATCCTTACTTTTATCCGGAGAGGGCGACGGGCCCGCATGCTGCAGCCCGTCGCTGGACCCCGGTCACGCGGCGCCTGGGCTTTTACCCGGCGCCACGCTGGCGGACGCTCAGGGCTTGGGCGCCGCAGCCGGCTTGGCGGCGGCCGGAGCAGCCTTGGCCGGACCCGTGATGATTGCCGGCTTCACCGCACCGCGCGAATTGATGTTCGCGAGGATGTCGGTCGAGAAGCCCGAAAGCAGTTCCGCGATGTTCTTGTTGCGAGCCTGCAGGTAGTTGTAGGCAAGCACGGCCGGAACGGCGACGAGCAGACCCAGCGCGGTCATGATCAGAGCTTCACCGACCGGACCTGCGACCTTGTCGATCGAGGCCGAACCGGCGATGCCGATGTTGATCAGCGCGCGGTAGATGCCGACCACGGTACCGAACAGACCGATGAACGGAGCAGTTGCACCCACGGTGGCGAGGAACGGCAGGCCCTGAGCGAGGCGGGCGTTGACCGAGGCTTCCGAACGGGCCAGCGAACCGTGCAGCCAGTCATGGGCTTCAAGGGCGTCGGTCATCTTGGCGTGCTGGTCTTCAGCAGCAAGGCCGTCGTCGACAACCTGGCGCCATGCGCTGTTCTTCTCAAGCTTGGCGGCGCCTTCGCGCAGCGTCGGGGCCTTCCAGAAGTTGGTGCGGATTTCGCGGTACTGGCGAAGGATCTTCGACTGTTCGAACCACTTGGTGAACAGGATGAAGAACGAGCCGAACGACATGACGGCAAGGATGACTACGGTAGCATAGGCGATGAAACCGCCCTGCTCGAGTGCCTCGGCAAAGCCGAACTTGTTCGCCGGAGCGGCCTCGGCGGCCGCGGTGAGAATGTTCAAAAGCATGCGATAAGTCCTCTCAAGAAGGTGTGCTGTGGCGGGCGCTCGGCCGGCCTAGTTCAGTTTGTAGACAATGCTGGTTGAATATTGCCCTGAAGTCGGGCTGCCGTCGTCGCTGAGCGCCGGGTCAAAGCGCGCATAACGCTGCATGCCTTCACAGGCTGCCGAATCCAGGTCCGGCGTGCCGCTGGAACTGGTTACCGAACAGTCCGATACGCGGCCATCCGGGCCAACCGTAACGCGGACACCCACGCGACCTTCCTTTTCGGCGCGCAGCGCGCTTGAAGGATAGTTGTCCTGAATACGGCGTGCCCAACCGGCCTGGCCCTTGGGAATCGCACGGCGAGCCTGCGAGGGAGCCGGCGGTGGCGGAGGAGCGGAAGCGGTTGGCACGATCACTGGTATGACCGGCGCCTCCCTCACCGTCTCCACCACGGGTGGCGGGCCAAGGTTCACCTTCGGCGGCGGCGCCACGATCGGCGGCGGCGGCACATCCGCCTTTTTAGGCGGCGGCGGCGGTTCTTCTTCCTTCTTGACCTCTTCCTTGATGTCGACCGTGGTTACGCGTTCCACCAGTTTCTTGGCTGCCGAATAGGCAAGACCAGTCACCAGAGCGTAACCAAGGGCGATGTGGATGAGGGCAACGATGACGAACGCGGTAATCCGATTACCGCTCATCGATTGGTCAGCGTAAGCCATTCAGACGCATCACTCCATATCCAATGCCTCGGCACAAATTCCGAGACGCCATGAGCAGTGACCTTCGCCACGACCCATGGCCCAAAAACTTACATCCGCCCTGCCGGACTTTGTTCGATCGCTTTGTGCCAGACCCCCCGGCAAAGCGACCTGTGGGCCATTTTATGGTTATTGGCCCGATTTTCGCGATGCTTTAGCTGTGTTGCCAAACCCGCGCAACGCCTTATCGGCACTTTCCAAGGCTTAACCGCCCGTTCAAGTTAAGTCAGATTACGTATTGTCCCCCGATTGCTGGTGCGCCTGCGGGTATTTTGATGATTTTAGGCGCTTTTGTGGGAGTTTTCAGGAGATGCCAATCGTTCGTGCCGCTAGTGTTCCGGTCCTGTTGGCGGCCGCGGCGATGCTTCTTCCGCAGGCCTCCGCCATCGCCGCGCCAGCTGCTCCGGTGGCCGCAATTGCACCTGCCCCAAGCTATTCTGACATCGCTGACCTGGCCGATTCGGCACAGCAGGTGATTCGTGCAGAGATACGCAAGATTGCCCCTGTGGACTCTGCGAAGGCGAAACCCGGCTGGGGAAGGTTCTACGTTGAGGCAAAGACGAGGGCCCTGATCTATGGGCAGGGAGAAGTAGGCGAATCGCTGCGCTATCTTGTTGACCTTCCGCTCGGTGCAAAGGGCAAGCCGCCCGCAGTCAAGAAGAAGGAAGTTCTGCTCTTCGCACATGGCGGAGCAGGCCGTCCGGGCGAGATCCAGCTGGTCAAGCCCGATGCACAACTCCTTTGGGATGCTGCGACCGAACAGCGGCTGCGCGCGGTCCTTGGCGAACTTCACGCTGCTGGCGCGCCTGCGCGGGTAACCGGCGTGCGCGAGGCGATCCATGTTCCCGGCAATCTGGCGGGCGAGGGGGAAACGCAGCTTTTCCTGGCGACCGTGGACGGTTCTGCAGCTGCGATCACGCTCACCCGGGCAAGCGGCGGCGCTGCGCCAAAGTGGAGCGTGTCATTCTCTGAGGTTGCGACTGGCGATGGCACCCCGCCCATGCGCGATACGCTGGAATGGTATCGCCTGGCCTGTTTCCTCCCAAGGCAGCTGCCGAACGGCTCGAATCTTTCTGGCGGTCCTGCCGAACAGCGGCAGGCGGAAGTTGATTACCGGCAGGTGCTGGCCGACCTTGGCGATTGCGGACGCACGCGCTGAATATTCTGATTCAGCGTGGCTGAATCAGGGCGGCACCGGCCCGCTTCCCACGTCAGCGGGACTTAAAAGCGCTCCACTCTGGCGTTTGGCTCGGCCCTGCCTTAGGGCGCGGTCCCGAAAGGAATCGCATGTCCGAAAAATCGACCCCCGCCCCCCTCAGGATTGCGCTTGCCGGCCTTGGCACGGTTGGCGCCGGAGTCATCCGCCTGGTTGAGGCGAATGCCGCGCTTATCCGTCGTCGCGCGGGCCGGGACATCGTGATTACCGCCGTCAGCGCGCGCGATCGCACCAAGGACCGCGGCGTCGATATTTCCAGCTATGGCTGGGAAGACGACATGACAGCCATGGCCGCGCGCGACGATGTCGACGTCGTGGTGGAACTGGTTGGCGGTTCCGACGGACCTGCGCTGGCATTGGCGCGCAACACCATCGCAGGCGGAAAGGCGCTCGTCACCGCGAACAAGGCGATGATCGCCCACCACGGGCTTGAACTGGCGCAGGCTGCCGAAAAGGCGCGGGTGGCGCTCAAGTTCGAAGCGGCGGTGGCAGGCGGCATCCCCGTCATCAAGGGGCTGCGTGAAGGCGCGGCGGCCAATGTCATCGAGCGGGTCTATGGCATTCTCAACGGCACCTGCAATTTCATCCTCTCCACCATGGAGGACACCGGGCGCGACTTCTCCGACGTCCTCGAAGAGGCGCAGGCCAAGGGCTATGCCGAGGCAGATCCCAGCTTTGACGTCGAAGGCACCGACGCGGCGCACAAGCTGTCGATCCTTGCCGCCATTGCCTTTGGCGCGAAGATCGATTTCCAGTCGGTCGACACCACCGGCATCACCCGCATCCTTGCCGCCGACATCGCCCAGGCCGACGCGCTGGGCTATGTCATCCGGCTGATTGGTATGGCGGAGCCCGAGGATTCAGGCGCTGCTCCGCGGCTGTTCCAGCGCGTGCAGCCCTGCCTTGTCCCGTTCGACCATCCGCTCGCCCACGTCGACGGTGCGACCAACGCAGTGGTGGCGGAAGGCAATTTCTCTGGCCGCCTGCTGTTCCAGGGCGCGGGTGCGGGCGATGGCCCAACTGCCAGCGCCGTGGTTGCCGACATCATCGACATCGCGCGCGGAGAGATCGGTGCGCCGTTCTCTGTACCGGTCGCCGAGCTTGAGGCACTGGCCCCTTCGGGTTCTGGCCACCGCATAGGGCGCGCCTACATCCGCTTCACAGTTGCCGACCGCCCGGGCGTGCTGGCAGAGATCACGGCCGCCATGCGGGATGCGAATGTCTCCATCGAAAGCCTGATCCAGAAGGGCCGCAATGGCGACGGCGGCGACGTGCTGGTGGCGATGGTCACGCACGAAGGCCCCGAGAGCGCCGTGTCGCATGCGTTGCAATTGCTGGAGGGGTCGCCAAGCCTTTCCGCCACGCCGCTGGTAATGCACATCATAGGGGAGTGAGCGGCCGATCTCTATCCAAGCTTCTCGACAATGTAATCTGCGCTGATTAAGCGCCTTTGGCATTGCAAACTTAACCCCGGAGCGACAGCAACGCCATGAAAGCCACTCCCGCCAGTCACGTCCTCGACCGCGTCCTCGTGCTCGAAATGGTTCGCGTTACCGAAGCCGCCGCCATTTCTGCATCGAAGCTGATTGGTCGGGGCGACGAGAAGGCGGCGGATGCCGCTGCCGTAGAAGCCATGCGCAAGGCATTCGACACATTGGCGATCGACGGCACCGTGGTGATCGGCGAGGGCGAGCGCGACGAGGCGCCGATGCTCTATATTGGTGAGAAGGTCGGCGGTGCGCAGAACGGCGGCCCGAAGATCGACATTGCGCTCGATCCGCTGGAAGGCACGACCATTACGGCAAAGGCCGGCCCCAATGCGCTGGCGGTGCTCGCTGCGGCGGAAGAAGGCTGCCTGCTTAATGCGCCCGACGTCTACATGGACAAGCTGGCCGTTGGCCCGGGCTACCCCGAAGGCATCATAGACCTTGCCAAGTCGCCGACCGAAAACGTGAAGGCCGTCGCTGCCGCCAAGGGCGTGCAACCGAACGAGATCATTGTCTGCGTTCTCGATCGCCCGCGCCATGCTGACCTGATCGCCGAGCTGCGCGGCATTGGCTGCGGCATACAGCTGATCCCGGACGGCGACGTGGCGGGCGTTATTGCCGTGACCAACCCGGATACCACCATCGACCTCTACATGGGTTCGGGCGGCGCGCCTGAAGGCGTGCTTGCCGCTGCCGCCCTGCGCTGCGTCGGCGGGCAGTTCAATGGCCGCCTGCTTTTCCGCAACGAGGACGAGAAGTCCCGCGCCCGCAAGTGGGGCATCGAAGACCTCAACAAGATCTACAAGCTTGAGGAACTGGCCAAGGGCGACTGCATCTTTGCCGCAACCGGCGTTACCGACGGTTCGCTGCTCAAGGGCGTTAAGCGGTTGAAGAACGGCACCATGACCACCGATAGTGTGGTGATGCGCGCCTCGTCGGGCACCGTTCGCTGGGTACGCGGCGAGCACCACAAGGCTGGTTGAGGCCCCTGACTGATGACAGACACGGCCCCGGTTCTTTCCCCACTGCGGGGAGAGGGCCGGGGCCAAGTGTTTCTTCAAGGCCGAAACAGCATAATGCCTGATCTAAATCCACCGATCGGGCGTGCGAAATATTGCATTCCCAAGACTCCGGGCTAAGGCCGGGCGCGACGATTCTCGGAAAGGCAGTCCAATGAAAATCATGGCCGGCAACAGCAATCTGCCGCTCGCTCGGGCGATCGCAGGCTATCTGGAACTGCCCCTGACCGACGCAAGCGTGCGCCGCTTCGCCGACGAGGAAGTCTTCGTCGAAATCCACGAGAACGTCCGCGGCGAGGACGTGTTTGTCGTGCAGTCGACGAGCTACCCGGCCAACGACAACCTGATGGAACTGCTGATCTGCATCGACGCGCTGCGCCGCGCATCGGCCAAGCGCATTACTGCTGTCGTCCCCTATTTCGGCTACGCCCGGCAGGATCGGAAGCCCGGCCCACGCACTCCGATTTCGGCCAAGCTGGTGGCGAACCTCATCACCCAGGCGGGCGCTGACCGCGTTCTGTCGGCCGATCTCCACGCCGGGCAGATCCAGGGCTTCTTCGATATCCCGACCGACAACCTCTATGCCGCGCCCGTCATGGCAGCCGATATCCAGGCCCGTTACGGCGACCAGTCACTGATGGTTGTGTCTCCTGACGTCGGCGGCGTGGTTCGCGCCCGTGCACTCGCCAAGCGGCTCGACAACGCACCGCTGGCTATCGTTGACAAGCGCCGTGACAAGCCAGGCCAGTCAGAGGTGATGAACATCATCGGCGACGTGAAGGGCCGTGCCTGCATCCTGATCGACGACATCATCGATTCCGGTGGCACGCTGTGCAACGCAGCCCAAGCTCTGATGGATGCAGGCGCGGTTAGCGTCGCCGCCTATATCACGCACGGCGTTCTGTCGGGCGGGGCGGTTGCGCGCGTCAACGCTTCGGCGCTCAAGGAGCTGGTGATTACCGACTCCATCCTGCCGACCGACGCCACCAAGGATTCGGACCGCATCCGTATCCTGACAATCGCCCCGCTGATCGGCGAGGCCATCCGCCGCATCGCCGACGAGAGCTCGGTGAGCTCGTTGTTCGACTGATGAACCTCGAGGCTGACATAGCTCTCGCCCGGCGCCTCGCCGATGCCGCGGGTGAGACGATCCGCCCGCATTTCCGCAGCGGCTTGGAATCCGAGCGCAAGGGCGATGCCAGCCCTGTCACCATTGCCGACCGCGCCGCGGAGGAAGCCATGCGCCGCATCCTCAAGGCCGAGGT
>JBEVKC010000088.1:0-34745 GCA_040509895.1 Novosphingobium sp.
AGAAGATCTCGGGATGGCGCAGCACGAATAGCGCATCCTCATGCTTCGTTACCTGCCAGGCGTTCCCGTATGGACTGACGTCGTAATAGACCGGCGGCTGCTTTTCATGCAGCGCGGCCATGAAATCATGGGGGTTGGCGAGGAATTCGGCGCCGGTCGTCAGGCCGGTGGAGCGCACGAGGTCCGGCGACACATGCGGCGGTATCTGGTCAGGCCCTGCATGGCGTGGGAAACTGGGCGGTACGGGATTTGCGGCGTCGATTGCCATTTTAGTTTTCCCTCTCCGGAAGGACTAATCAGAACTGGTGTTCGGGCAGGCGGACGACAAGGCCGTCCAGTTCCGGGGTCATCTCGATCTGGCAGCTCAGACGGCTGCTCGGCTTCACCTCTGCCGCGGCGTTTTCGAGAAGCTCTTCCTCGACATCTGACGAAGGGCCACCAACCTTCGCGGTCCAGGCATCATCGACATAGCAATGGCAGGTCGCGCAGGAGAGGCCGCCGCCGCATTCGCCGGTGATCCCCTCAACCCCGTTGTAGACTGCGCCGCGCATGACGTTCTCGCCCTCGGGCACGTCGATAACGTGCTCGGCGCCATTGAATTCGATGTAGGTGACCTTCGGCATGATAACTCCCGGGCAATGCCGCTTGAGAACGGTGTTCTCGTTAGATAGCCTGATGGGCCGAAAAGGTCAATGCCGGGGTTGCGCGCACTGCGCTGGACCGAGGCCTTCGGGTGGCGTAACGCTATGGACGATGGCAAGCCTGTCGGACCGGATCGCAAACTCTGAAAACGCCTCCCATGCTGAGGAAACGCCTGATCGCGCGCGCCTGTTGGTGTCCGCGGCATACGAACTGCTTGAGACAGATGGCCTCGAAGGCCTGACCATCCGCGCCGTGCTCAAACGCACCGGCCTCGCCCGCCGTGCGTTCTACGAGCGATTCGCGGGGAAGGACGACCTTGTGCTCGCCGTGTTCGAGCAGACCTTGCAGGAAGCGGCGCGCTATTTCCGCGAACTGGCAGAGGATCTGGGCGATCCCGAAGAGCAGATCCGGCTGGTGGTAAAGGGTATTGCCCTCCGAAGTCCCGCCATCGACAAGTTCGAGAGCGGCGATGTGATAGACAAGCGCAGCGCCGCGCTTAGCCGAGAGCATTTACGGCTGGCGGAGTCGCGCCCGGCGGAGTTGCAGGCGGCCCTCAGCCCGCTGCTGGACCTCATCACAGAGATCGTTGCGGCCGGTATAGAAGCTGGCCGGTTCCGCCCCTGCGATCCGGCGATGCAGGCTACGTTGATCTACAATCTTGTCTCGACCACCATCCATACCGAACTGCTGGCCGAGGAAGGTGGAGCGCCGGACGAGAAACGGCGCCAGATACTTGCCGAAGAGATATGGGAGTTCTGTCGCAGGGCAATAGCGGCGTAGCAACGCAGGGAGGAGCAATGCTGGAAATCTGGCGAGCCGGCGGATCCAACACCGGCTTTTCTCGCGCGATTGCCGAGGCGGTGGAGGCCGAGGGCTGGGACGGGCAGATGTTCATGGACTCCCAGTCGCTCTCCGCCGATCCTTGGGTGTTGATGGGTGCTTGGGCGCTCGCGACCAGCAAGCTCAAACTGTGTACCGGCGTCACCAACCCGCTGACCCGTAACCTTGCCGTGACGGCGACTTCGGCAGCGACGGTTCATTCCATTTCTGGCGGCAGGGCGGTGCTTGGAATCGGGCGTGGAGATTCCGCACTCGCCTATCTTGGCCACGCGCCGGTGAGCATTGCGGCTTTCGAACGAGCAATCGGCATGCTGCAAAAGCTGCTGTCAGGGGATTCGGTGGACTTTTCCGCGATCAACGAGGGTGAGCGGGCGCCATCGTCTGAAAGCCTCTCTTTAGGTGATCGCCCCGGCGCGACACGGCTGAAATGGCTGCCGGAAGGCATGTCGAAGGTTGAACTCGATGTCGCAGCGACCGGACCGAAGGTCATCGCAATGTCGGCTCCGGTAGCAGAGCGCGTGACCTTCAGCGTGGGCGCAATCCCTGAGCGGATGGCATGGGCGGTGGAGCACGCCGATGCCGCCCGGGCTGCCAAGGACTTCGGCCGCGAAGGCGTATCCTATGGCGCGCAAGTGGTGGTTGTCTGCAATCCTGACGAGGAGGCGGCGCTGGCCCTCGCCACCAGTTTCGTTCAGCCATTGGCGCGGTTTCAGGTGATCCAGGGAACTGCCGCAGGCCCGTTGGGCGATGGGGATACCGACAGTCTGCAAGCCATCCGCCGCAACTATGACATGAACCGCCATGCCGACATTGCGGGCGGAACCCGGCTGATGGACAACGCGACGCTCTCACCCGATTTCGTACGGCGGTTCGCTGTCGTTGGCGGGCCCGACTACTGCACGCAGCGCCTGCTGGAACTGGCACAGCAAGGATTGAACCGCTTTGTCATCGTCGGTCCCGGCTTCTATCCCGAAAGCTGGGGAGAGGCGCGGCACTTGTTCGCCCGGGAAGTGTTGCCTGCTTTAAAACAGGCGGCGGCCGCATGACGCAGCTGTCAGACTACGCCGAGCGCTATCACAGCATCCGTTTCGTTCGCGGCGTGGACGGCATTCTTGAGGTAACGCTGCACACGCGCGGCGGGCCTGCGCTGTGGGGCACGTCACTGACCAGCCTGCACACGGAACTGGGCGAGGCCTTCCTCAATATTGCGCGCGACCGGGAAAACCGCGTCATCATCATCACGGGGACCGGCGACAGCTTCCTTGCCGCCAGTGATCCCGATGAACGCGCGCACGAACCCAGTCTCGCCGCAATGTGGCCGCGCATCTATGACGAGGGTGTAGCGCTGCTGCAAAACCTGCTGGCGATCCCGGTTCCAGTCATCGCTGCAGTCAACGGTCCAGCGCTGATCCATGCGGAGATTGCCGTCCTTTCCGACATTGTCCTGGCGGCCGAACATGCCGAGTTCGCTGACCTCGCGCACGTGCCGGGTGGCGGAGCGGTGCCGGGCGATGGTGTTCACACGATCTGGCCGATGTTGCTCGGCCCCAACCGTGGCCGCTATTTCCTGCTGACCGGTGAGCGCATCGGCGCGGAGGAGGCCAAGCGGCTGGGCGTAGTGGGAGAGGTGCTGGCACCCGAAGCGCTGATGCCGCGCGCCCGTGAACTCGCCGCGCAACTGGCGAAGCTACCCCTGCAGATGCTGCGCTACACGCGCTCGCTGTTGACCCACCAGTTGCGGCGGCGGATGCTGGATGAACTGGGCAGCGGGTTGGCGCACGAGGCGTTGGCAACGCTGGTGCCGCGGGAATAGGCGTGGCTGCAGCAAAGGGAATCTCCCGCCAGTCGATCACCGTCGCGGCGCTGTCCACTGTCGTCGAATGGTACGACTTCACCCTGCATTTCTATTTCGCCACAGTCCTGTCGCGGGTGTTCTTCGGCGGAGGCGCGGAATCGCTGGCCCTGACGCTGGGCGGCTTTGCCGTCGCCTATGTCATGCGGCCGGTAGGGGCGGTGTTCTTCGGCCACATCGGAGACAGGATCGGGCGGCGGCCGATGCTGTTGCTTTCGATGGCCGTCATGTCACTAGCCATGCTGCTGACCGCTTTGCTCCCCACGCACGCCCAGATCGGACCAGCCGCGGCGTGGCTGCTCATCCTCCTCCGTTGCGTGATGGGCTTCTCGGTAGGCGGGGAATACACCGGCGTGGTCGCCTATCTTCTTGAAGGATCGCCGCTCCATCGCCGGGGTCTTATCGCATCACTCGCAGCCGCTTCGAGCGAGGTTGGGGCGCTGCTAGCCGTGGGCGTATCGGCGCTGACTGTCAGCACAATGTCCAACGAAGACCTTGAAACGTGGGGCTGGCGCATCCCTTTCTTCGTCGGCGCGGCGCTGGCCGGGGCAGTCTGGCTGGCTCGTTCGACCATGGAAGAGTCGCCTGATTTTGAGCGGCAACAGGCGGAAGGCACCGTGCCCGGCAACCCGCTCCATCACACGCTTTCCCGGCAATGGCGCAGCGTGCTGCGCGCCTTTGCCATTTCCGCGCTCGGATCGATCACCTATTATGTCGGGATCACCTATGTGCCTGCCTTCCTGACCTCGGCAGGTTCGACCGGAGAGGCCGATGCACTGTGGCTTTCCACCATCGCTGCAGTGGCGGTGATTGTCATAACCCCGCTGGTCGGACTGCTGTCAGACCGGATGGGCCGCAAACCAGTATTGCTGACACTTGCCGCATTCAGCGCCCTGCTGCCCGCCTTGATGTTCTCCATGATGGCCGGGGGCAGCGGGGTACAAGTTCTGTCGGCAGCTGTGATACTGGCACTTGTCGCGGGCGGTGTAAGCGCGGTTGGCGCCGTAGCGACGGCCGAGCAGTTCACAGGCGAGGGCCGGGTCAGCGGACTGGCACTTGGCGCGACGATGGCGACCGCCATTTTCGGCGGCCTGACTCCGTGGCTGGCGCAATTGTTGATCGATCGCACGGGCCGGCCCGATATGCCCGGACTGATGATCGCCGCTGTCGCGCTCTGCGTCCTGCCGGTGTTCCTCACCATGCGTGAAACAGCGCCGCTGAAGATCCGCACGCGACGGGATTAATTTCCGGGCCCGAATGGAGTAGGATGCCCCTTCCAACTAGCGATGGCTCCCGCCGGTCGCAGCTTCTCCCCGCTCCCGCTGGCTCTGCCGGATGGCGCGGAGACAAGTTTGCCGTTTATGCAGAAGGGAGCCCGCCACATGAATGCGACTACCGCCGATCAATCGTGTGCCAGCATTTTTGCCGGTATGGATGCCGTCGAAATCAAGGTCACCATCCGCCCCGATCAGGAACTGCGGGCCGAACGCGCCCTGCAGGTTGACGAGGACACTGCCGACATTCGCCTGATCTATTTCTACGACACGGCGGACCTTGACCTGTTCAATGCGGGCACCGTCCTGCGTGCCCGGCTGGTGAAGGGGGACGATGATAACTCCACGATCAAGTTCCGCCCTGCGCCCGACGCGGATGCACTGGCGCCTTGGAAGGAGCTTGAAGGTTTCAAGCTGGAGGCGGACTGCGTGGGAGAGAAAGTCGTCTGCTCCGCATCGCTGACTGCCGTGCAACAGCGCGATGAGATCGACGAGGTTGCAGAAGGTAAGCGGAATATAGAGAAGCTCTTCTGCGGCGATCAGGAACGCTTCCTTGCGCAATTTTCCAAGAAGCCGGTCGACTTCAACAACCTGTGCATCATGGGCCCGATCCGGGTGCTGCGCTGGAAGCTGGAGCACAAGGGCTTTCCGCATGAACTGACGGTAGAGGAATGGCGCCTGCCGGATGGCGAGGATCTGGTTGAAGTATCAATCAAGGTTGCGCCGGACGAGGCTCCCGTCGCGCAAAAGGCTTTCGAGCAACACCTGACGGACCTGAAGCTCGATCCCAAAGGGGCGCAGGAAACTAAGACGCGTACGGCTCTGGAGTATTTCGCCAAGGTCTGCCGGGAGGGCGGGGCACAGGAGTAACCCTCAGAATGCCTCCCCGACGCTGAGGTACAGTCCGTTGTCGTTCTTGCCGAAGGCGACATCGACGCGCAGATTCACGTCGTTGTCCTTGAACGGCCGATAGCGTACCCCGACGCCGCCCGCCGGAAGCACGTTGGAATCGCTGGGGATGTCGCCGAGAGAGGTTGCGATCCCGCCAAGTCCAAAGAATGCCACGCCGCCCCATCGCCTGGCAAACTGGTGCCGCACCTCGGCCTGTGCCGACCAGCTTGCGCGGTCGCGGTACCTGCCGCTGGGGTATCCGCGCAGGGCGGAGTTCGAACCGAACAGGCACAGGTCGTAATACGGCACGTCGCCTCCAGCACCGCAAAGCGTGCCGTTCACTGCAAATACCGTCTCCTTGCTGACGGGGATGTAGTAACTTCCTGCGGCGGTGAACTTGTCATGCTTGAAAGTGTCGCCCCAGCCGGGCCTGCCAAACAGCCAGAAGGCGTTGAAGTTCACCCCACTATGCGGCTGGGTGCTGCTGTCGCGGGTATCATAGGCGAAACCGGGTCCGAACATGGACATCGTGCTGTCCATCTGGTCGGGCGGCGGGGGCGCGGTTGCGCTTTCGCTCTTGGGGTGGGCGTCGTTTCCCATGACGCGGATGCGAAGCCCGGCATAGGCATTGGGAAAGACGCGCAGCTGGCCGGTAACCTGCACCATGGGGGCCTTGGTCCTGAGTTCCAGCACTTCACCGCGATCGCCATCGTCTTGCCCGACGCCGTAGAACTTCGTGACCTCGTTCATGTACGAGACTTTGCCCTGGATGCGGATGCGATCGTCCTGCAGCGCCATCGAATGGAAGGCGACGATGCCCTTGGTGCCCCTGTTGGTCCAGACCACGCCGCCGCCGCTGATCCACTGCTGCGGGCTGTTGTTGGGGTTGTAGAATGCAATGACGCCCCCGGCGAGGCCGGTTCCGGTGGCAGGACTGGAGAAGGGCACGGGTGCGAAAAGTATGTCGGGCTTGGGCGGCTTCGGCTTTGTGTCGTCGCCGGGCACTGTCGCCGGAAGCTCGAGTGCGTTGACAGTTCCCGCCGCAGCCTGTTCGGGAACCTCCTGCGCCAAGGCGGGCCATGGATTAAAAGCCAGTGCCACACTTGCGACGCCGATAAACATGAAGGGCCGGGCAAAATCCCGCATCAATCCTCCTCAGGTGGCGGCCATGTTAGGCGCAAGGCTGGCATGAGTCATTGCGAAATCTCGCAATGGGTTAGCCGCTATACCAGTCCCAGCTTGGCAAGCTCGCTCACCAGCCTGCCGGGCAGCACGTCGCCCCCTGTGATCGTGCTGCCAAGGTCCTGCGGTGCATCGCTGTCGGCAAGGTAGCGCCAGCCCTGATGGGCGCGGCGGGCGAGGGGCTGGACAGGGATCAGCCGTGGCTCAAGGCGGATCCACCACTTGCCGTCATCACGCTGGGCAAAGCCGATCAGCGGCGAGCGCCCGACGATGGCGTTCTGGTGAATCCAGTAAAGCGAGCCGCCCGCCATCTCCTCGTGCCGCTTTGGCAGGTAACGGGTGGTCAGTAGCGCTTCTTCTGCATGGCTTTCCAGCCAGCGGCGAAGGCTTTCCGCGCTTTCGCTGCCAAAGGCGATCTTGGTGAGGTGCAGCGGCATGCTAGAGCCTGTCCTGACGAGGTTGATAGCAACCGCGAAGCGGCGGGCCGATTCTGGCCCAGCGCCACGTTGTTCGTCGGTCACTATGCGATGGCATGGCTTCCTCCTCACGCCTTGCGCTGGGCCAAAATCGGATCCGTCCCAACGCATCAACCTCGTCAGGACAGGCTCTCTCTATCCCACCAGTCCGCTAACGCTCGCGAGGCCGAGGAATACGAGGAAGCCCATCGAGTCCGTCGTCATGGTGACGAAAATGGAAGAGGCGATTGCCGGGTCGGCCTTCAGTCTTTCCAGGGTCAGCGGCACCATCACACCGGCGAGTCCGGCGATCAAGATATTCGTCATCATCGCGGCTGCTATCACAAGGCCAAGCTCGACATGGCCGAAGATCAGAGTGACGGCGATGCCGATGATGACCGCAACCGTCGCGCCGTTCAGCAGGGCAATAGAGATTTCGCGCCTGACCGCGCGCCACATATTGGTTGCGGTAAGCTGGTTGGTCGCCAGGGCGCGTACCGTTACTGCCAGCGTCTGCGTGCCGGCATTTCCGCCAAGCCCGGCGACAATGGGCATCAGCGCTGCCAGCGCCACCATCTTCTGGATCGTCCCCTCGAACTGGGAGATGATGAACGAGGCAAGCGTGGCCGTCAGCAGGTTGGCGATCAGCCAGCGCACGCGGCTGAAATAGGAATCGCGGATCGGCTCGTTGATGTCGCCTTCGCCCGCACCGGAGAGCAACAGGACGTCCTCGCCCGCTTCTTCCTGGATAATGTGAACGACGTCATCGACGGTGATCTGGCCGACCAGCCGCCCGGCCTCGTCCACCACCGCAGCGGAGATCAGCGCGTATTTCTGGAAGCGGAGGGCCACTTCCTCCTGGTCCATCGTCACCGGGATCAGCGTCTGCTCACGCTGCATCACATCGGAAAGGGCCACCCGGCGCGGTGAGCGCAGGATCCATGAAAGCGCGCATGTGCCAATCGGGCGGTGGGAGGGGTCAACTACAAAGACCTCCCAGAACTCGGTCGGGAGGTAGAAATTTTCACGCAGGTAATCGATCAGCCCGCCCACGGTCATGTGCTCGGGTACCGCGATGAAGTCGCGGCTCATGATACGGCCGGCGGATTCCTCGGGATAGGACAGCGCCGTTTCGATGGCGGCGCGGTCTGCCGGCTCCATCTCGGCGAGAACAGCCTTCTGATCCTCCTCGTCGAGATCCTCGATCATGGCGACGGCGTCGTCGGTATCGAGCTGCTCGGCGATGTCGGCAATGGTCTCGGCCGGCAGGGCCTCGACCATCAGTTCGCGGACATGGTCGTTGAGCTCGGCGATGACTTCCGGGCTCATCTGGTCGGAAATGGCGCGGGCGAGGGCGGGGCGCTCGTCGGCGTCGATCAGCTCGAACAGGTCGGCGATGTCGGCTGGGTGCAGTGGTTCGACGAGGTCATAGACCGCGTCCTTTTCGCCCGCGTCCAACGCTTCGCGCACCTTGCGGACGAATTCCGGCTTCAGCCGGTTTTCTTCGTCCAGGCGCTCGCTTTCCCGGGACACGGCTTCGCCTTCCGTCGAAATGACAGGCGTGGAAACGACGTCTTCCATCACCGCCTCTTCGCGGTCGACGTCGTAATCCTCTGGGCGGTCCTCGGGCGTCATTGGCCCACGGGATAGGCCGGTCGGACGCAAAAGCAACCGGGCTTGGCGCGGTGACGTGACATTGTCGTCAGGCATCCTATATCGGCGGCGCAATTCAGGAGATCATCATGGCCGACGAATACCTTACCCTTACTCTCGACACCGGCAACGGACAGGACAGCGATGTCCGCATCAAGCTGCGCCCGGACCTTGCCCCCGGCCACGTTGCGCGCATCAAGGAACTGGCCGGCGAAGGCTTCTACGACGGTGTGAAGTTCCACCGCGTAATCCCCGGTTTCATGGCGCAGGGCGGCTGCCCCAACGGCACCGGCATGGGCGGGTCGAGCAAGCCCGACCTGCAGGCAGAGTTCAACGCAGAACCACACGTGCGCGGTGTCTGCTCGATGGCGCGTACCAGCGCTCCGCATTCGGCCAACAGCCAGTTCTTCATCTGCTTTGATGACGCACGCTTCCTCGACAACCAGTACACCGTCTGGGGCCAGGTGGTCGAAGGCATGGAAAACGTCGACGCGCTGCCCAAGGGTGAGCCGCCGCGTGAACCCGGCAAGATCGTCAAGGCAACCGTCAGCGAAGGCTGAACCCGGTGAGCGATCAGCGCCGCCACGCTCCCGCGACGCAGCGCAATCGCGATCCGATCCTTGAAGTGCTACGCTCCGTCCTGCCGCCCACTGGCCTCGTGCTGGAAGTGGCGAGCGGGACGGGCGAGCATGCCGCCTATTTCTCGCGGCACCTGCCCGATTTGCAATGGCAGCCCAGCGATCCGTCGCCCGATGCGCTTGAATCGATAGAAGCATGGCGCCAGGCGGAAGGGGCGGGCAATCTGCTTGCTCCCATGCAGTTGGACGCAGAGGCGGCGGAATGGCCGCTGGCGTGTGCCGACGCGGTCGTCTGCATAAACATGATTCATATCAGCCCATGGGAAGCAACACTTGGTCTGATGAGTGGTGCGGCCCGGCTTTTAGGCCAAGGTGCGCCTCTGGTTCTTTACGGTCCGTTTCGTCGTAAGGACCGCCCTGTTGAACCCAGCAATGGCGCGTTCGACAGCGACCTGCGCCGCCGTGATCCCCGCTGGGGCCTGCGCATCGTCGACGACGTAAACCTTGTCGCAGAAAATAACGGGTTCGCATTCAATGCCTTGGTTGAAATGCCCGCAAACAATCTGTCCATCGTCTATCGCCGGACGTGATGTCAAATGCGCCTTTAGCGGGCGTTAGGCGTTCATTTGGGATTAAGTAAACCAGCGCGAAAAAGCTGGCCTGGTCGCAGGCCTGAAAAAGACTGTGCCCATTGTTTTAACGCGATCTGCTTTCCATATCGATTTAACTCACCAATGCTTCGTTTTGTCGATATTTCGGGAACGATCGGTGAAGTGGTTCGTATTTGCTCAATCGCAACGGCGACTGGATAAGAACTATGTTCAGGAGGATGGAGGGTGCCGCTGTATTTACCGGTTCCCGGGGAATACGCCAACGCATTTTTAGGTAAATCCGACATACTTAACTAACGATCCGCGGTTTGCGGAGCGCTGCTGACGCCCAACGGCCGTGGCCCGATGTAAATGCGCGTCATCAATTCAGCCCTGTCGCGTGGCCTGTCGGCGTGTGCCGACTGGTCAGCAATGGATTTGCAAAATCTGTTCAGGCGATCCGGAGAAAGCAATGACTACAGAAATCGAAAAGCTGACGGAATGGGTGCGTGCCGATCCCGTGCAAGCGGTGCTCGCAACAGCGGCCTATGCCCGCATGCAGGTAGCCTCGTACGAAATCCTGAAAACCATGGCACAAGCTGCGGGCGAAAATTCGATCGCGACAACCTGTGAGGAATGCCGGGTGGAGCAGCTTGAATTTGCCGAATGGCTGGACCAGCAGATTCCGCAGTTCGTCATGAAATGCATGTCGAACTGAACTAGAGCTGCGCGGTGAGCATCCAGTCATGGAAGATCTTCACCGGGCGGCTGTCGAGATCGCGTGCGCGGCAGATGAACCAGTAGCTGTACGGGCTTTCCACCTCACGGTCGAACAGCCTTGCAAGCCGTGTATCGTGCGAGCGTTTGAAGTGGTCATCGTGCATGATGGCGATGCCCAACCCTTGCGCCGCGGCTTCTAGGATCAGCTGACCGGAATCGAAGTGGTCGATGGCATTGGGCACCAGCTTCTGCAGTCCCATCGCTTCTTTCCAGGCATCGAAGCTGTCGGGCAGGTCGTGGTGGATCAGGAATGTCTGCTTCGAAAGCTTCGCGGCGTCCGGATCGGTGCCGATCTCTGCCGCCAAGGCTTTTGAGGTGATGGCGTAGACGCGGTTGTGGTCAAGCTGCACGGAATAGAAGCCCGGCTCAGGCTCTTTCGACAGCACGATGGCGGCATCAAGCGAATCACCGACACGTTCGGCCAATTGCGGGCTTGAATCGATGTCGATGTGAAGCCGTGGATGCAGCTTGCGCAGTTCCGGCAGGCGCGGGAACAGGCGCTGACCGCCAAACAGACTTGGCACACCAAGGTGCAAGCGCAGGACACGGCCGGGATCAACCTGCCCTTCGACTGCTTCGGCCAGTTCTTCCAGCTTTGGCGAAACCGCTGCGTAGAAGGCGTGTCCGTCATCGGTCAGCTTCATCGCCTGGTGCTGGCGGGTAAATAGTCGCTTGCCGGTGAAGTCTTCCAGCGCAGTAATGCGGCGCGACAGCGCCGACGGGCTGAGGCCAAGTTCATTGGCTGCCGCCTTGGCGGAACCAAGTCGTACGATGCGCACGAATGCTTCTAGTGCGCGCAGGGGAGGCAGGCGGCGGGCAACCAAGGTTCAGTCTTCGTCCGTATCGTGTTCACTTGGTGGGTGCAGCCGCAGCCGCGTGACGTGGCGTTCGTTACCTGCGGTAACCTCAATACGCCAGCCGCTTTCGTGTTCGAGAATCGTACCTACGGGCGGAACCTGTTCTGCCAGCATGAATGTCAGCCCTCCCAGCGTGTCGACAGCTTCATCCTCGCCGCCGAGCCGGGCATCGACTCGCTTGCCCACTTCTTCAAGCTCTACGCGAGCGTCAGCGTCCCACATGCCGTCGCCCAGCGACACCAGCAGTTCGGGCGCGGCGTCGTCGTGCTCATCCTCGATCTCACCAATGATCTCTTCAATCAGGTCCTCGATGGTGATGATTCCATCGGTGCCCGAATATTCGTCGACCACCACCGCAAGGTGCGTGCGGCTGGCGCGCATGTCGGCCAGCACGTCCAGCGCACCGCGAGCCTGCGGGACGAACAGCGGCTGGCGCATCAGGCTTTTCCAGTCCTTTGGCGGCGGCTTTCCGTTGGCCAGGAACGGGAAAATGTCCTTCATCAGGATCATGCCCACCACCTCGTCCAGCGTCTCGCCATGGACGGGCAGGCGGCTGTGGCCATGTTGGGCAAAGGACTCGACCACGTCGTCCCACGTCGCGGACGCAGGGACTGCCACGATCTCACCGCGCGGAATGGCAACGTCGTCGGCATCGGTTTCGCTGAAATGAAGGAGGTTGCGCAGCATCTGTCGTTCGAGCGGAGACAGGTCGCCTTTGGCTGCGCTGTCCGCTGCATCGTCCTCATGCTCGTCGATTGCTTCCTCAAGCTGGGCGCGCAGCGACTGGTCGCTGTCCCCCCGATCAAAGAACCTGCGAAGCGCACGCCACAGCGTGCGCTTACTGTCGGGTTCTCCCGTACCGGGATCCCCAAGGCGGCCATTGTCGGCCATCGTATTATCTAACCCCTTCAGCCTTGTCGCTGTCGCCATATGGGTCGGCTATGCCCATCAGGGCAAGAGCCTTTATCTCAAGAGCTTCCATAGCGGCGGCATCTTCGGATGATGTTTCATGGTCGTGACCAGCAAGGTGGAGCACGCCATGGACAATCAGGTGTGCGGCGTGATGTTCCAGCGGGACGCCTTTTTCCTGAGCCTCCCGGGCGCAGGTTTCGAATGACAGGGCTATATCGCCCAGCAGTTCCGGCGGGCCTTCGGAGTTGAGTTGCAGCAATTCCTCACGCTCCAGCATGGGGAAGGATAGGACATTGGTTGGCTTGTCCTTGCCTCGCCATTCCTTGTTGAGGGCGTGGAGTTCCGCGTCGTCGGCGAAGACAAGGCTAGCGGAGAGGCGAGGGTTCTTGAGTTCAGGTGCGACCGAGATGGCCGCATCGGAGGCACGCGACGCCAAGGCTTCCCAATCCGTGGAGGTAGGCCATTCGGTTTCGAGCGAAATTTCCAGTTCCAAAGCAAACCCCGTCGCCCTGCGAAGGCAGGAGCCTAGATAAGCTCACCTCCTAAGCAAGGTTAGCGTCAAGTCGCCACCGTTATCTGGGCCTCTGCCTTCGCAGGGGCGACGGTGAGCCTAGGTATCCTGCCCTTCATAGGCATCGACGATCCGCCCGACGATGGGATGGCGCACAACGTCCGCCGCGCTGAAGCGGGTGACGTTGATGCCCTCGATGCCCTCAAGCCGTCGTACCGCATCGGCAAGGCCGGATTGCGAATCGCCGCCAGGGATGTCGACCTGCCGCGGGTCGCCGCAGACAACCATGCGGCTGTTCTGGCCGAAGCGGGTGAGGAACATCTTCATCTGGGCCGGGGTGGTGTTCTGCGCCTCGTCCAGGATCACGAAGGCATCGGCCAGTGTACGGCCGCGCATGAAGGCGATGGGGGCGATCTCGATCTCGCCCGACGCGATGCGCCGCTCCACCTGTTCGGGCGGCATGCAGTCGTTCAGCGCATCGTAGAGCGGACGGAGATAGGGATCGACCTTCTCCTTCATGTCGCCGGGCAGGAAGCCCAGCCGCTCGCCCGCTTCGACCGCGGGGCGCGACAGGATCAGGCGCTGGACACTGCCGGTGATGAGCTGGCTGACCGCCTGTGCCACGGCGACATAGGTCTTGCCGGTGCCCGCCGGGCCAAGGGCGAAGATGATGTCCTCCTTCGCCAGCGCCCGCATATATTCGATCTGGGTGGCAGAGCGCGGGACGATGGTCTTGCGCCGCGTGCGGATCATGATCGGCGGCGTTTCGTGGTCGCCGGAGATAATGCCTTCCAGTGTCGGCTCGTTCGACATGGCGATCAGCGATTCGACCGCACCGGTATCGAGTTCCTGCCCCATCAGCAGTCGCTGGTGCATGCCTTTGAGCACATCGCGGGCGCGGGCGACCGAATCTTCGCTGCCCTCTATCTGCACGCGATTTCCCCGCGCGCCGATATATACGCC
Organism: Novosphingobium sp.; assembly: GCA_040509895.1. Classification (GTDB taxonomy): domain Bacteria; phylum Pseudomonadota; class Alphaproteobacteria; order Sphingomonadales; family Sphingomonadaceae; genus Novosphingobium. Next base: position 13,981 of record JBEVKC010000088.1, read on the forward strand.
AAGCCTGTTCTCTATCTGGACGAGGTTGGCATCAAACTGGCCGAACAGTGTCCCCAAAATCGCTGGCTCATCAAATTCCAGCTCCGCGCGTGCGCGGCGGGGGTTCTCTGGACGAATCTGCGCCACATTGTGGGCGCGTGCAGTTTTGCGGGCCATGCGCTCCTTTCGTTCAGGCCGATGCGGCCTGTGATTCGGAAAGATAGGCCAGTCATATTGCAGTGCAAGGACAGGCACGCCGCGTCGTGGTGGAAAAGTGGTCGGGGTGTGGTCCTTCTCCCGGGGAGAAGGACTAGGCGGCTGCCCGCACCCGCTCTTCGCCGAACACGGAATTTGCCCCGCCGGTGGTAATCTCAACGGTCAGCATTTCGCCAATCGCCGCGTCGGTATCAACGATAACCGACTGCAGCCACGGCGACTTGCCAATCATCTGGCCGGGGAATTTGCCCTTGCGCTCCACCAACACATCGCAGGTGCGCCCGACAGAAGCATTGTTGAACGCCAACTGGTCACGGTTGAGCGCGGCCTGCAGGCGTTGCAGCCGTTCGTCCATCACCTCGACTGGAACCTGCCCGTCCATCGTCGCGGCAGGAGTGCCGGGGCGAGGGCTGTATTTGAAGCTGAAGGCCTGCGCATAGCCAACCGCGTCGATCAGCTTCAGGGTATCCTCAAACTCTGCGTCGGTCTCGCCGGGGAAGCCGACGATGAAGTCGCCTGACAGCGCGATGTCGGGACGTACGGCGCGGACGCGTTCCAGCACGCGGAGATAGCTTTCCGCGGTGTGGCGGCGGTTCATCGCTTTCAGCACGCGGTCGTTGCCCGCCTGCACCGGCAAGTGGAGGAACGGCATCAGCTTATCAATCTCGCCATGAGCGGCGATCAGCCCCTCGGTCATGTCGTTGGGATGGCTGGTGGTATAGCGGATACGGGCGAGGTCCGGCAGCGCCGCCAGTTCGCGGATCAGACCGTCGAGACCGACCGCGCGGCCCTTGGCATCATTGCCGGACCATGCATTAACGTTCTGGCCCAGCATGGTGATCTCACGCGCGCCAGCTTCGATCAGGCGCTGTGCTTCGTCGATCAGATCGGCGAAGGGCCGCGAGATTTCGGCGCCGCGCGTATAGGGTACGACGCAATAGGTACAGAACTTGTCGCAGCCTTCCTGCACGGTGAGGAAGGCGGTCGGGCCAGAGCGGCGCTTGCGCGGCAGGGCGCCGAACTTTGTCTCCGCGGGCATATCCGTATCAGTGACGCGGCGACCGGCAACGGCCTCACCCAGCATTTCTGGCAGGCGGTGATAGGCTTGCGGGCCGACGACCATATTGACCGTGGGAGCGCGGGTCATGATCTCCTCGCCCTCGGCCTGCGCGACGCAGCCAGCGACGGCGATCAGTGGCGTCGAGCCGTCCTTGCGCTTCAAGCGGCCGATGTCGGAATAGACCTTTTCTGCAGCCTTTTCACGGATGTGGCAGGTGTTGAGGACGACAAGATCGGCGTCCGCACCCTCAGCGGCAGCGGTCATTCCCTGCGCGCCCAGCAGCTCTGCCATGCGATCGCCATCGTAGACGTTCATCTGGCAGCCGAAGCTCTTGACCCGGTAGGTCTGCGGGGACGGGGTGGAAGGCATGGGCCGCGCCGATACGCGACTTTGCGGGCTTTTTGAAGCGGAGTCTCCGGCTGAGGGCTAAGAATTGTTCCCTTTCGCGCCATTCCCGGCTAACCGCGCGCCCATGTCGGACAACAAGACTCTCTACGCCGCCTTTACGGGCCATCTCTCCGCCGCGCTGGATGCGCTGGAAGCCGCGGGCACATTGCCCGCCGGGCTCAGCCGCGCCAATGTGACGGTGGAGCCGCCGCGAGATACCAGCCACGGCGATCTTGCCACCAATGCAGCAATGGTGCTGGCAAAGCCTGCCGGAACCAATCCACGCGCTTTGGCAGAGGCGCTGGTCGCCGAACTGAAGAAGGTGCCGACCGTTACAGCTGCCGACATCGCCGGGCCGGGCTTCATCAACCTGCGTCTTGCCGACGAGGCTTGGTTGGCAGAGTTGAACGCGCTGGCGACGCTCGGTTCAGACTATGGCCGCTCCACGGTTGGCGGCGGTACGACCGTCAACGTCGAATATGTCTCTGCCAACCCGACCGGTCCGATGCACATGGGTCATTGCCGTGGCGCGGTGGTAGGCGATGCGCTCGCTACGTTGCTTGAGGCGGCCGGGCATAAGGTGATCCGCGAGTACTACGTCAACGATGCTGGCGGGCAGGTCGATGTACTCGCGCGCTCCGCCCACCTCCGCTACCGTGAAGCGCTGGGCGACAGTGTTGGTGAGATCCCCGAAGGCCTCTATCCGGGCGAGTACCTGATCCCCGTGGGACAGGCGCTGGCCAAGGAATTTGGCGACAAGTACATCGCCTCGCCCGAGCGCGAGTGGCTCATTCCTTTCCGGACTCGCGCCGTTGCTGCGATGATGGAAATGATCAAGGCTGACCTCGCGCTGCTCGGCATCAAGCACGACCTCTTTTCCTCCGAGGCGGAACTGCAGGCTGCCGGAAAGCCCGCCGAGGCCGAAGCTTGGCTGCGCGCCAACGATCTCGTCTATGACGGAATCCTTGAAGCTCCGAAGGGCAAGACGCCCGAGGACTGGGAACCGCTGGAGCTTCCCCTGTTCCGCTCGACCAAGTTCGGTGACGATCAGGATCGCCCGATCAAGAAGTCGGACGGCAGCTGGACCTATTTCGGCGCCGATCTGGCTTACCACTTCCAGAAGGCACAGGAAGCCGATGCCCTCGTCGACATCTGGGGTGCCGACCACGCTGGTACCGTAAAGCGCATCAAGGCCGCCGTCGCCGCCATGACCGGCGCCGATGGCAAGCCGACGCCCTTCGAGGTGAAGCTGGTGCAGATGGTCCAGCTCCTCCGCGATGGCGAGCCGGTGAAGATGTCCAAGCGCTCAGGCAACTTCGTCACGTTGGCCGACGTTGTGAACGAAGTGGGCAAGGATGTTGTCCGCTTCACCATGCTGACCCGCAAGCCCGAAGCGCAGATGGATTTCGACTTCGCCAAGGTGGTGGAAGCGTCGAAGGACAACCCCGTCTTCTACGTTCAGTACTGTCACGCCCGCATCCGCTCCAACCTGCGCAAGGCGGCGGCAGAGGGCTTTACGCCTTCGGATGCCAACCTGCACCTGCTCGGCGCGGAGGAACTGGAAGTGGTCAAGCTGATGGCGCAGTTCCCCCGGCTGGTCGAAGCGGCGGCCGCTGCGCGTGAGCCGCACCGTGTCGCCTTCTTCCTCTATGATCTCGCTGCCGCGTTCCATGGTTACTATAACCTCGGCAACGACAACCCGGAAAAGCGGTTCATCGTCGCACAAAATGGTGATTTGACGGCAGCGCGGCTTTATCTTGCCGCGCAGATCGGGCAGCTAGTTCGCAACGGCCTCGCGCTTCTGGGCGTCGAGGCGGTTGAAGAAATGTAATCAGGGAAGGGCAGCCAATGCCTCAGTCCGACAGGGATCGCACCGACGACGACTTCCGCACGGGTGCCGGCAACGACAATTTTGAGAGCGGTCGGCTTGCGCTGGACGACGAGGATATGAGCCTTCCCTGGCTTGAATCCGACGATTACGAGGTCGATGAGCAAGGCTCTGGAAGCGGTCGCCTGGCGATTTTCGCGGCCGGTGCTTTCCTGCTGCTCGCCCTGATTGTCGGTTCGCTGTGGTGGCTGAGCAATCGCAATTCCAGCGGAGAGCTTGTTGCCGATGGCAGCACAATCAAGGCGCCCGCCCAGCCCTATAAGGAAGCGCCGGGCAATCCGGGTGGCAAGACCTTTGCGGGCACTGGCGACACCAGCTTTGCCGTGTCGGTGGGCCAGACCCGCCCCGCAAGGCTCGGTCTTGAGAACCTGGCAAAGGATGATGCCGGTGCTGAGAAGGCTGCGCTGGATGACGCCAAGCCAACTCCGTCCGCCAGCGCTTCACCCAAGGCTGGTGCGTCAGCTGCCGCAGCGCCTCAGCCGAAGGGCGTTGGCGTGCAGGTAGGTGCCTATTCCACGCAGTCTGCAGCACAGGCGGGCTGGACGACCCTGACGCAGCGGTATGAGGCGCTCTCCGGCTATCAACACCGCATCGTCGAAGGGAAGGCGGATATCGGCACTGTCTATCGCCTGCAGGCTGTGACGGCGGACGTGCCTTCAGCCCAGTCTCTGTGTAGCAACCTCCGGGCGGCAGGACTGTCATGTCAGGTGAAGAACTGAGCGCGGTTCCTATCCACATGCCTGACCGCTCCCCCGCTTGCGAAAGCACCGTGTTGCTGCGACTCTTTCCTCTATGACACCCGCGATCTTCGGCCTTGCCGGATTGTCGCTCAGCGACAGCGAACGGGACTTTTTCCGTGACGCAGATCCTGCGGGCTACATCCTGTTTGGTCGCAACATCGAAAATCGCGCCCAGCTTCGCGCGCTGACAGATGAATTGCGTGCCATCCACGGGCGCGATCGCTGTTTTATCTGCATCGATCAGGAAGGCGGCCGCGTGGCGCGGATGAAGGCGCCCGAGTGGCTGGCCTATCCGACCGGCGAGATGTTCGACCGGCTCTACGATGTGGCCCCGGCCAGCGCGATAGAGGCAGCGCGCAGCAATGCCGAGGCGCTGGGGCTGGACCTTGCCGAAGCCGGGATCAGCGTCGATTGCCTTCCCCTGCTGGATGTGCGCCAACCGGGCGCAAATGATGTGATCGGCGACCGCGCGCTCGGTTCCGAACCCATGCGCGTCGCGGCGCTGGGCCGGGCGGTTTTGCACGGTCTCAATTCAGCGGGCGTTGCCGGTATCGTGAAGCACATGCCGGGCCACGGCCGCGCCATGGCCGACAGCCACAAGGCGCTGCCGATCGTGACGGCCAGCGCCGAGGAGTTGGAAACCGACATCGCGCCGTTCCGCACGCTGGCCTCCGCGCCGATCGCGATGACGGCGCATATCCGCTACACTGCTTGGGACGATGAAAACCCGGCGACGCAATCGCCCTTTATCATCAAGGAGATCATCCGGGGGCGCATCGGCTTCGACGGGCTTCTGCTGACTGACGATCTCGACATGGAAGCACTGTCGGGAACCGTGCCGGAACGTGCGGCGCGTGCCATCGCTGCAGGCTGCGACATTGCACTCAATTGCTGGGGCAAGATGGACGACATGGTCGGGATTGCCGAGGCGCTGCCATCCATCTCCGCCGAGACAGCTGCGCGACTGGATCGCGCCTTGGCCGGAACAGACGTCTCGGCGCCTGACACGTCGAGGCAGCCGAGCCTGATTGCCCGGCGCGACACTTTGCTGGCGCTGTCCCCACGGGAGGCCGCGGTTTGACCGAAAACCTCGCCCCCGCCCCTTCATTGCCATTTGAAGAGGTCGAGGGCTGGGAAAGCCCTGCTGCAGCTCCCGTCGATGAAGCTGCGCTCTATCTTGAGCTGGATGGCTGGGAAGGGCCGCTTGACCTGCTGCTCGATCTGGCACGGCGGCAGAAGGTGGACCTGCGGCGCATCTCCATCCTGTCGCTGGTCGACCAGTACCTGAACTACATCGACAAGGCGCAGGAACTGAGGCTGGAACTGGCCGCCGATTACCTCGTCATGGCCGCATGGCTCGCCTACCTGAAATCGGCGCTGCTTCTCCCGCGCGAGGAGCAGGAAGACCCCAGCCCCGAGGAAATGGCTCTGCGGCTGCAACTGCGGCTACAGCGGCTTGGCGCCATGCGCGAAGCGGCGGCGCGGCTGATGGCGCGTGACCGGCTCGGCCGCGACGTGTTCCTGCGCGGCGCTCCGGAAGGGCTGCGCGTGGATCGCCGCAACCGATGGCAGTGCGACTGGTTTTCGCTGATTCAGGCCTATGGCGATGTGAAGGTCCGCACCGAGCCGGTTGTTCACATGGTGCGCGATCGCATGGTGATGACGCTGGATTCCGCACTGTCGCGGATGTCGTCCATGCTGGGCGTGCGGCTCGACTGGATTGACCTGAAGGAATTCCTGCCCGCCCCCAATGACGGGGACTGGGCCAACCCGCAACTGCGCCGCTCTGCCCTGGCCTCCAGCTTTGTCGCGGCGCTTGAACTGGCCCGGCTTGGCAAGGCAGAGATCGCACAGGAAGAAACATTCGGGCCGTTGCGTCTGAGGGCGGTGAAGGTATGAGCCAACCTGACGATCTTGTCCGCGCAGTGGAGGCAACCCTGTTCGCCGCCGAAGAGCCGATGACGGTGGAACAGATTTCGGCACACCTCGGGGGCGCCGACGTGCGTGACGCGCTGCGCGAGCTGTCAGGCCACTACGATGGGCGGGGGGTCCACCTTGTCGAGCGGGCCAAGCGCTGGCACTTCCAGACCGCGCCCGATCTTGCGCACCTGCTGCGGCGGGAGCGTGAGGAATCGCGCCGCCTTTCCCGTGCTGCGACCGAGGTTCTGGCCATCGTCGCCTATCACGAGCCCGTAAGCCGCGCCGAGGTTGAAGCGATTCGCGGCGTGCAGACGGCCAAGGGCACGCTTGACGTGCTGCTGGAGGCGGGCTGGGTGCGCGTCGTCGGGCGGCGCGAGGTTCCGGGCCGTCCGGTGATCTATGCGACCACGCCGGAATTCCTTGCCCACTTCGGGCTGGCGTCGCGGCGCGAATTGCCTGGAATCGAAGAATTGCGGGCTGCAGGACTGCTTGATCCAGTAGATGATGCCTATGCTGCGATCACGACGCCCACGCGCGACGAACCTTCGGAAACCATTAATGCCGACGAAGAAAACGAATCTGAAGGTGACGGGGTGGCAAGCTGTAATGAAAGTGCCTAAATAGGTACCGATAGAGCGCGCGGAGCGGCATTATTCTGGCGCACGCGTTCGTACTAGGAGTTTGGAAAAATGGGTCTGTCGCTTCCGCACCTGATCGTGCTTGCACTGGTGGTGCTGGTGCTCTTCGGCCGTGGCCGTATCTCCGAAATGATGGGAGACTTCGGCAAGGGTATCAAGAGCTTCAAGCAGGGAATGACTGAAGAGACTGACCGGCCGATAACTCCCCCGCCAGCGCAGATTCCGGCTCAGTCACAATCGACGCCGTCGTCGGCTACGTTGAATGGGGATACCACGGTCGAAACCAGCCAATCGAAGCCCCAGTAAGCTCGCGGGTCTCCCGCCACCGCCATGTTTGACATTGGTGCATCCGAACTTTTGCTGACCGTGATCGTGGCGATCGTGGTCATCGGGCCAAAGGACTTGCCGCTCGCCTTGCGCACGGCAGGCCGCTGGATGGGCAAGATCCGCCGCGTCTCCGGCCATTTCCGCCAAGGGATCGAAACCATGATCCGTGAAGCGGAACTGGAGGAGATGGAGAAAAAGTGGCGTGAGCAGAACGAAGCCATCATGAAGGCGAGCGCATCGCTGCCCGGCGCTTCCGCGGAAGCAGGTGTCGGCATGGCAGCCGCGTTCCCTCCCGCACCTGAAACACCAACCCCGGCCAGCAACGCCGATTCTCCAACCCAGCCGGAACCGGCGGGAGCGGATGAAAAGGCACCTCAGTTGCCATTGTCGCCACCCTGAGGCACGGCCATGCTCAAGATCAAAGAAATCGACGACACCGAAGCCCCGCTGCTGGATCACCTGATCGAATTGCGGGGAAGGCTGCTGCGGTCTGTCATCGCGCTGGGCATTGCTTTTGCCATCTGCCTCTATTTCGCCAACGACATCTTCGGCTTTCTTGTCCGCCCGCTGACCGCGGCTTTCCCGGCCGGGGAAGGCAGGTTGGTCTATACCAAGCTCTACGAGGCGTTCTTCGTCGAGCTGAAGGTGGCGCTGTTTGCGGCTTTCTTCGTCAGCTTTCCGATAATCGCCAACCAGCTCTGGGCTTTCATCGCACCCGGCCTATACGCGAAAGAGAAGAAGGCTTTCCTGCCGTTTCTCATCGCCACGCCGGTGCTGTTCACCAGCGGCGCTGCGCTTGCCTATTTTGTGGTCATGCCGACTGCCTTCAAATGGTTCCTGGGCTTTGAGGGTGAGCGCGGCGGCCTGAAGCTTGAGGCATTGCCGGGGACAGGAGACTACCTCTCGCTGGTGATGCAGTTTATCCTGGCCTTCGGGATAAGCTTCCTGCTGCCGGTGCTGCTGATGCTGCTTAACCGCGCCGACATTGTCTCACGCAAGCAGCTGATCGCGATGCGGCGTTATGTGATCGTCGCAATTGTCGCCCTTGCCGCGGTCATCACGCCGCCGGACGTGGTTTCGCAGCTTATGCTGGCTATCCCGATGCTGCTGCTGTTCGAAGGCTCACTGGTGTTCATGTGGTTCGGCGAGCGTCGCGCTGCCAAGGTAAAGGCAGCGGAGGAAGTGGCGCAGGGCAAGGAGCTTGCCGAACTTCCGGACATTCCGCGAGATACGCTCGTATAAAGATTGGGGTATAGAAAAGTGCCGGGCAACCCAAGCTACCCGGCACTTCCTATCGCCTTGAGAACCGGATCAGGCGATCAGCCGATAACCCGGGCGCGCAGCTTGGCATGTTCCTCTGCGGTAATCGCGCCGGATGCCTTCAGCGCCTCAAGCTTTTCAAGCTCTTGAGCTGGGCTGTTGCCGACGAATTCGCGGAGCTGTTCGCGGGCCTCGTTCGTTCGTTCAGCATTGCGACGAGCCATGCCTGCAGACTGCGTGAGGAGGTAAATAAACACTCCCAAATAGGGGAGAAGCACCAGAAGAATGACCCAAAGAACCTTTTTGAAGCCGCCCACGTCATGGCGGCGAAACAGGTCGGAAATCACTGTGATCAGTAACCAGAACCACATAACGAATACAAAAATAATCGCTACGTCGAGCAGGAATATCCAGAAGTCATGCAACATTGACTGAATCCTTCCTCACCATTTCCAATGGTTGAATATCAGTCATCAGTATGCGCGACAAGCAATCACAGGTGCTTGAAATAATGGACCCATTATGGGCGGACAAAATAATCTGATCTGTTCGACTTGACCGGTGTTGTGAACCGTCAATTCTGGCAGACTATTCCGCCTTGTGGACCAATCGCCCGCCAACCCAACTTTGCAGAACCTTGGTCGCTCGCAGATCTGCCGCCGTTGCCAGTGTGGGGTCGCGATCGACGATTATGAAATCGGCGCGCTGTCCTTTTGCGATGCGGCCGAAACGTCCCTCGGCAAAGCCCGCCTTTGCGCCGTCAACGGTGTATGCAGCCAGAGCCGCCTCGCGTGAGATGATCTCTTGCGGTTGCCAGCCGCCAAACGGCTGACCGTCCGCGTCCTGCCGGGTCATGGCTGCGGCAATCCCGGCGAACGGGTCCGGCTCTTCAACCGGCGCGTCTGAGCCAAAGGCGAGGGTCGCGCCAGTATTCGCAATCGACTTCCAGGCATAGGCGCCCGCTAACCGAGTGGGCCCCAACCGCGCCTCTGCCATCAGGCGGTCGGATGTCTGGTGGACCGGCTGCATCGACGCGATGATCCCGTACTGGCCGAACTCCGGAATCTCCGCCGGATCGACCACCTGCGCGTGTTCGATCCGCCAGCGGCGGTCGCCTTTGTAGGTCAGCGAAAGCTGCGCGATGTTGTCGAGCACGATGGAGTTGGCGCGGTCGCCGATGGCGTGGACGGCAACCTGGAAGTTGTCCATCGCGGCGCGGCTCATCAGATTGCCAAGCTGGATCGTGTCGACAAAGGTCAGACCGCTATTACCCGGGTTGTCAGCATAAGGTGCCTTCAGCAACGCCCCGCGTGAGCCGAGCGCACCATCGACATAAAGCTTCACCCCGTTCAGGCGCAGCTTGTCGTCATAGAGCCACGGCGTCGGGCCCGAGCCACCGATCAGCACCATCGAGTCGATGCCGCCGGCGTAGGCCATGATGCGCAGGCGAAGGGCTCCGGTATCGCCAGCCCGGCGGAATGCCTGCCAGTCTTCGATGGTCGTGCCCATGTCGGCTACGGCGGTCACGCCATGCTTGAGCAGGATTTCCTGTGCCGCGATAAAGGCCAAGTCGCGGTCTTCGGGCCGAGGCGGGGGCATGTGGCGTGACACAAGCGTGGTGGCGGTATCAACCAGCACGCCAGCGGGCTTGGTCCCGCCCGCAATGCGCTCAATCCGCCCGCCGGCCGGATCCTTGGTTGAAGCATCGACATTGCCTGCCTTGAGCGCGGCACTGTTGGCCCATCCGGCATGGCCGTCAGCCCGCGTCAACCACACGGCGCGGCCGGGAACCACTGCGTCCAGTTCCGCAGCCGTCGGAAAGCGGCCGAGTCCCCAGCGCTCCTGGTTCCACCCGAAGCCGATCAGCCACGGTTTGTCGGGATGGGCGGCTGCCCATGCGGCCACTTTCGATTGCGCTTCCTGCAGCGATTTCGTGTCGGACAGGTCCAGTGACAGTGTGGAAAGGCCAAGGTCCATCACATGGACGTGGCTGTCGATCATGCCGGGCATGAGCACCTTGCCCTTGCCGTCGATCATGTAGTCGACCTTGCCTGGCCGCTTGTCGCCGCGTTCGAACACCTGTGCAATGCGCCCGTCATCGCCGATCAGCAGGCCGGTAAAGCGCTTTACCGCGCCCTTTTCGTCGAGCGTGATGCCATTGACGTTATCGACCAGCGTATCGGCAAGGGCTGTGGCGGGAATTGCGCTGGCGACAAGCAGCGCCGCAATCAATGCCCTCACTTGCCACCTCTGCGTGGCAGCCGCCGGATCAATGCGCTGGTGTCCTGCCTGCCCCCGCCAAGCGCCTGCACATCGGCATAGAGCTGGTTGACCAGCGCCGTGATCGGCAGTGAAACGCCAAGCCCGCGCCCTTCATCCATGGCGAGGCCCAAGTCCTTTCGCATCCAGTCGATGGCGAAACCGAAGTCGAATTCGTCTGCGTTCATAGTCTTCCAGCGGTTGTCCATCTGCCAGCTTTGCGCTGCGCCGCCCGATATGGCGTCATAGACCTTGTCGGTATCGAGATGGGCCGCCTGGGCAAAGCGGGCGGCCTCAGCAAGGCCAGCGACGATGCCGGCAATGCAGATCTGGTTGGCCATCTTGGCGGTTTGTCCGGCTCCAGCCTTGCCGACATGGACGATGCGCTGGGTATAGGCCTCCATGATCGGCGTGGCCGCTTCGATGGCATCGGCCCGGCCGCCGCACATGACGGTCAGGATGCCCTTTTCAGCACCGATCTGCGATCCGGTCATCGGGGCGTCGACGCAGTGCACATGCTTATCCCGCGCCTCTACCGCGACCTGCCGCGCGATACGGGCTGACACCGTGGTGTGGTCGATAAATACGCCGCCCTCGCGCAGGGTGGTGAACACGCCTTGCGGGCCCAGCACGACATCAGCAAGGTCATCGTCATTGCCGACACAGGTGATTGCCGCGTCCGCGCCGTCGGCGGCATCGGCGGGACTGGTCGCGACACGGACGGCAAGGCCAGGATTGCTTTCGAGCCATTTTTCCAGGCGGCCGGGGGAACGGTTGTAGACCGTCAGGCGGTGCCCGGCCTGTCCGATGTGCCGGGCGATAGCCCCACCCATCACGCCCAGGCCCAGGAAAGTGACATTGCGTGGTTCGCTCATAATCTGGTTGTTTAACGTCTTTTGCCGGAAGGAACAGGGGCGAGGGCGTCTCTGCGTCCAATGAGTGTTCCCAAGCGTCGCGCTTTCCTTTACGGCCCGCGCCGATGAATATGACCGCCACCAGTGCCACCGCAGCCGATACGTCGCTGCTCACCGCCGAAGATGTACGCGCCGCCGCGCGCCGCATCGCTGGCGCCGTGGTACGCACGCCGACTTTGCACAGCCAGACGCTCAGCCGGATCACGGGCGCGGAGATTTATCTCAAGTTCGAAAACCTGCAATTCACTGCGGCCTACAAGGAGCGCGGCGCGCTGAACGCCATGCTGCTATTGGGCGGAGAGCAGTGCAACCGCGGCGTCATCGCAGCATCGGCAGGTAACCACGCACAAGGCCTGTCCTATCACGGCAGCAGGCTGGGCGTTCCCGTCACCATCGTCATGCCCAAGACCACGCCGACGATCAAGATCATGCAGACCGAAAGCGTCGGCGGCACCGTTGTGCTTGAGGGTGAGAGCTTCGACGAAGCTTCCGAACATGCCCGCCGGCTGGAGAAGGAACTGGGGCTGACTTTCGTCCATCCCTTCGACGATCCGCATGTCGCGGCCGGACAGGGCACCGTTGCGCTGGAAATGCTGGAGGACGTGCCTGATCTTGAGATGCTGGCGATCCCGGTCGGCGGCGGCGGACTGGCGAGCGGCATGGGCACTATCGCCCGCGCCATCAATCCGAACATCGGTCTGGTTGGCGTCGAGGCGGCGCTTTATCCGTCGATGTACAATGTCCTGAAGGGCACGAAGCTGGTCGCTGGCGGAGATACGCTGGCCGAGGGCATCGCCGTGAAGGAACCGGGCGAGTTCACCCAGAAGGTTCTTGCCGGCCTGCTCGACGATCTCGTGCTGGTCAGCGAGGCGCAGCTTGAGGGTGCGTTGGCCCTGCTGCTCCAGATCGAAAAGACCGTGGTCGAGGGCGCTGGCGCTGCCGGTCTTGCCGCAGTGCTTGCCAATCGCGAAATGTTCACGGGCAAAAAGGTCGGCATCGTGCTGTCCGGCGGCAACATTGACACGCGGCTGCTTGCCAACGTGCTGCTGCGCGATCTTGCCCGCTCAGGACGCTTGGCCCGTTTGCGGCTTTCGCTGCAGGACCGCCCCGGCGCGCTGTTCAAGGTCATCAAGGAATTTGACGCCCACAACGTCAACATCATCGAGATCTGGCACCAGCGCATCTTCACCCACCTGCCAGCCAAGGGACTCGTCACCGACATCGAATGCGAGGCGCGCGATCGCGAGCAACTCGATGCCCTTGTCGCTGCCCTGCGGGCGAAGGGATATGAGGTGAGCCAGGTGGAGCTGAACGAGGCTCTCGATTAGGCCGCATTTGCGACGCATTTTCCGTTTGGAAGCGACCCACTTTGGGTCGGCAAGACAAAATCGCACTCCGTTAACCGTGAATCATGGTTAAAAGTCTTTTAACAAAGGGCATCCGTCGGCATATTCCCTCCTGACGCGGTAATCCGCGAATTTTCTCTGGTAGAGGATCAGGTTCAGCTGTGACGGCACCCGTACGCTTTCCGCGGTTCTTCGTGACCAGTCCGGCGCCTTGCCCGTACCTTCCGGGCAAGACTGAGAGGAAGGTTTTCACCGAACTGCGCGGCGCGCATGCCGATGCGCTGAACGATGCCCTCAGCCGCATAGGGTTTCGCCGCAGCCAGACTGTCGCTTACCGACCTTCCTGCATCGATTGTCAGGCCTGTGTCTCGGTTCGCGTGGTGGCGAATGAGTTTCGCGCGTCGTCCACGCAGCGCCGCAATCTCAAGCGAAATTCCGACCTTGTGGTGACGGCCTGCCGTCCGTGGTCGACGGCCGAACAGTTCGAACTGCTTCAGCGCTATCTGGGTGTACGCCATCCCGGCGGTGGGATGGCCTCCATGGACGAAGTCGATTTCGCCGACATGGTGGAGCATACGCCCGTCACCAGCTACGTGATGGAATATCGCGAACCTTCGCTGGATGGCGTCACGCCGGGTCGGCTTGTCGGTGCATGCTTGACAGACCGGCAGGGTGATGGCCTTTCGATGATCTACAGTTTCTATGATCCTGATCAGAAGTCGCGGAGCGGACTAGGCAATTTCATCATTCTCGACCATATTCGGCGGGCAGCGGACATGGGGCTACCCTATGTCTATCTCGGCTACTGGGTCGAGGGTTCGGCACGGATGCAATACAAGGTGCGCTATCGCCCGCTTGAAAGCCTTGGTCGCAACGGCTGGGAAAGGATGCCGGAAAAGGAGCAGGATCGTCATATCCTCCTTACTGCTGCCGGCACCGGAGATGCCCAGATCGGTCCTGCCGGAAGCGGCAAGGATGGCGTGCCCGGCGGCCAGGACCAATACCGCTTGGCGGATTGACCGGCTTCTGGCCGGTGCGCTTGCCGCTCTTCTCATAGCCCATCCAATACAGGCGCAGCATCGCAGGACCGATCCTGCGCTTGAAGAACTGATCCCCGATTCGGCAATCGACCAGCCAGAAGAGTGGGCGAACCAGGGCCTCCCTCCGCAGGGACAGGTGCAGGGAGAGGCGCTGGACCCTTCATCTCCCATGGCTGATGACGCACAGTTCACGGTCGAATGGCCCGAAGACGATTTCGAGTTGCCCCCTGTCGCCTCACTGGAGCCTGACCCCGATCTGGCCGAAACCTTTGCTGCGGACCTGGAGGAACCTCCACCCGCCGCTCCGGAGGGTGACGCGCAGCGCATATCGAAGCGCCTGACACTCGTCTTTCCGCCCGATCCGGCGGCATTTCCCGAGCGGGAGGAGTTTGAAGAGCGTTTCAAGCAACTCTCCGCGATCGAGAATTTGAAAGGTGAAGGCGACGATAGTTTTGCCCAACTCGCCGTTCGCGCGCGGAGCGATCGCGAGCTGCTGCAAAGGTTACTTCGCATCTACGGCTACTATGCGGCAGACGTTACCCAGTCGGTCAGCGCCATCGATCCCGGCAATGAGGCTGCGAAGGACGAGCGTCATCAGGCCGGAAAGGTGCGCTTCGATATAACGCCGGGCACGCGCTACCAGCTTGGCGCCATAGACCTTGGGAGATTGGCGGATGCGGGGCCGGAAGCGCCGATGCTCCGGCGCAGCTTCCGCCTGGAAACCGGCGATCCGCTGAACAGCGATAAGATCATCGAGGAGCGCGGGCACCTCGATTCGGCGCTGGGCGAAAATGGATATGCCTTTGCAGTAGTTGCCGAGCCTGAGCTTCTTGTCGACCACCACCGGGATGAGGGTGACCTCACCATGCCCGTTTCGCCCAATGGCCAGTATGTCTTTGGTGAGATTACCAGTAACCGGCCGCGCTTCATGTCTTCTCATCACTTGGGTGAGATCGCGCGGTTCGACGAGGGCGACCTCTACAGGCGCAGCATGGCCGATGACCTGCGCCGGGCAATCCTTGCCACGGGCATCGTTTCCAGCGTCACTGTCGTCCCGCGTGAGACAAAGGCTCCGCAGGGCGGAGAGCCCGGCGTGGCGGCCATTGACGTGTCGATGACCAAGGCGCCGCTGCGCACTATTGCGGGTGCGCTCGGCTACGAAACGGGTGAGGGACCGCGCGCCGAATTGAGCTGGGAACACCGCAACATGTTCCCGCCCGAAGGCATGTTGCGGGTGCGCGGGGTTGCAGGCACGAAGGAACAGCTTGCCGGCGTCACCGCGCGACGCAACAACTTCAAGGGACGCGATCAGGTCCTGACGCTGGACCTCACCGCCAACAACATCGAACGCGATGCATACGATGCGCGATCGCTGAGCCTGACGGGCAATTTCGAAAAGCAGACGACGCTGCTGTTCCAGAAGCCCTGGGTGTGGTCTGTGGGCGCTGCGCTTGCGATCACCGATGAACGCGAAGGTAACGTCAACGGGGTTCAGTCGCCACGCCGGACGTTCAAGATTTTCAGCCTGCCGCTGCGTGCTGCCTATGACGGCAGCGACAACCTGCTCGATCCGACAAAAGGCTTTCGTGCCGGGCTGCGGGTTTCGCCCGAACAATCGTGGCAGAGTTCCGGCAACGCCCGCTATGCCCGGATTCAGTTCGACGGCAGCGCTTACCAGCCCTTCGGCGGCGGCAAAGTGGTCATGGCGGGGCGTGTTCGGCTGGGCTCCATTCCGGGCGCTCCGATAGAGAGAATCGCGCCGTCACGCCGGTTTTATGCTGGCGGCGGCGGTTCGGTGCGCGGATTCGGCTATCAGGAGATCGGCCCGCGCGATTCCGTGGGAGACCCCAGCGGCGGCCGCGCCCTCACCGAACTGTCGCTGGAAGCGCGCATCAAGACTGGCCTGTTCGATGGCGCCATGTCGGTCGTGCCCTTCGTCGATGGCGGTGCCGTAGACACGGAAACGACCCCTCGCTGGCATGACTTCCGCGTCGGCGTCGGCATAGGCGTGCGCTATGCGACCAGCTTCGGCCCGATCCGCATCGACGTTGCGACGCCGCTCGACCGACGCTCCGGCGAAAGCGTCGTCGGCATCTATGTCGCACTGGGGCAAGCCTTCTGATGGCGGAGGAAGCCGACATCCCGGAGGCCCTACCTGAACGAAGGCCATTGGCATGGCCGCGCCGGCTGCTTGCCCTTTTCCTGGGGCTTGTGGGCGCCGCATTGCTGGTCGTGATCGTCCTCGACAGCCCGATTGGTCATCGGTTCGTGGTAGAGCGACTTGCCCAACTCGCACCGGCATCGGGCCTGCGTATCTCCATCGGCCGCATCGAAGGTTCGTTGTACGGCAAGGCCCGGCTTCGCGATGTCGCGCTGTCCGATCCGCAGGGGGTATTCGCCCGAATACCCGAGGCCGAGCTGGACTGGAGGCCGTTCAACTGGTTTCGATCGGGGCTGGACGTGCGCAAGCTGGTGGCCCGGCGCGGCACGCTTCTCCGCTATCCAAAGCTGCTTCCCGGCGATCCTGATGCGCCGATCCTTCCCAAGTTCGATATCCGCATCGATCATTTCGAGATTGATCGAGGCAGGCTGGCGAAAGGCGTCATCGGCAAAGAACAGCGCATAGACCTGCTGGCCAAGGTCGATATCCGCCAGGGCCGGGCGCTGGTGAAGGTTGACGGGCGCATGGGCGGTGGTGACCGGGTCCATGTCCTGCTGGACGCCATGCCGGACGGAGATCGCTTCGACATCGACGTGGACTATGCTGCGCCCAAGGGCGGTTTCCTTGCCGGGCTGGCGGGTGTGCAACGCGACCTGGCGCTGCGCGTCGCCGGCAACGGAAGCTGGCGCAAGTGGGACGGAACGCTGGTGGCGCGCCAGAACAGCGCCCTGCTGGCGGCTTTCAAGCTGACTAACCGATCCGGGGTCTACGGCTTTCTGGGACAAGTGACGCCGGACGACTTACTTACAGGAACCGCGAAGCGTGTGGCGGGCAAGGCTGTCTCGCTCAGCGGCGAAGGGACACTGGCGGAAAGCGTGCTCAAGGGCAGGCTTGGCGTGATTGCCGCCGCCTTTCGGGGCAATGCCAATGGCGTCGTGGACCTTGACGGCAATTCCTTTGAGAACTTTCGCGTTACTGCGGACCTGACTGACCCGGCGATTGCAGGCCCGGATTTGCGGCTGGAAGGCGGGAACCTGATCGCCACGCTTAACGGTGACTTCCAGCAGATGAACGTGGTGCACTCGGTCCGCGTCAACCGGCTGCGCTTCGGGGCCTTCGGTGCGGACCAACTGACGCTTGACGGCAAGATAATCCGCGATGGCCAGCGCTGGACCCTGCCCATGGTCATGCGTGCGGCGCGGCTCGTGACGGGTGATCCGGCGACCGACCGCAGGCTTGTGAATCCGCGTGTGACGACAAGGCTGGCCATTAACGGAACCAAGCTGCGTTCAGACGTGCTGGCAATCGATATGCAGGGCCTTGCCGCCCGGCTTACCCTTGCGGGTGACCTTGCCAAGGGCGGCTTCGGAGTAGCCGGACCGATAGTGGCGCGAGGATTGGCCCTGCCCAACCTCGGCCTTGCGGATGCCAACGCGAATATCGTCGCCAGCTTCGGCAATGCGCCGTGGCGGGTCAAGGCAGATGTCTCAGGACGCATGGCCCGCGTCGACAATGCAACGCTGACCAGCATTGCCGGAACCAACATCCGCTTCTCTGCCAACGTGACTGCCGGAGGGGGGCAGCCCATTCTGGTCGAACGGGCAAAGCTCGACGCCTCGCTGCTCACGCTGTCGCTTTCGGGACGGAGGCTGGTGGACGGCCGCACGACGATCACCGGCAGCGGACGTCACAAGTCTTATGGTCCGTTCACGGTCGACGCCAGCATGGGCGGGCAGGGACTGCGGGCCGAACTGGTCTTTGCCAATCCGCTGCCGGCTGCAGGATTGCGTGACGTGCGGATCGCACTGTCGCCAATCGCTGACGGCTTCCGCATAGAGACGAAGGGCGCATCGACGCTGGGGCCATTTGCCGGGATCCTGAATCTCTTTTCGCGGCCGGGTGGGCCGACGCGGATCGACATCGCCAGCTTTGACATAGCCAAGACCTCGATCACGGGTGGGCTGACGCTGGGCAGCGGCGCCGTGTCGGGCAAGCTCAACCTGACAGGCGGCGGCGTTGTTGGCACCGTAGCTCTTGCACCGCGGAGTGGAGGGCAGGGCTTCGATCTGGACGTGACCGCAAACAACGCAAGCTTCTCTGGCACCACGCCCGTAGCGATCGGCAATGCCCACCTTGTTGCGAATGGCTACTTTGCCGATGGGCGCAGCACCATCAGCGGCACGCTGGATGGGCGTTCGTTGAGCTACGGAACCTTCCACCTGTCTTCCCTCTCGGCCAAAGCGCAGATCGCTGACGGAAGAGGCACTGCGACTGCGACGCTTTCCGGACGGCAGGGCAACCACTTCAACCTGCAACTGAGCAGCGAATTTGAGCCGAAGCGCGTCACGCTCGTGGCGCGCGGCGACCTTGCCGGGCGGCGCATCACGATGCCACGCCGCGCGGTTCTTACCAGCGAAGACGGCGGCTGGCGGCTTGCACCGACGCAGGTCAACTTTGGCGGCGGGCGGATCGTGGCGGGCGGATTGCTGGGCGATTCCACAGCCTTTGACATTGCGCTGGCAGAAATGCCGCTGTCGGTTCTGGACATCGCGCTGGCAGATCTTGGGTTCGGCGGCACCGTGTCCGGGCTGGTCCACTTCCGCTCCACCGAAGGAGCGGCTCCCACTGGGATCGTGCAGGTGATGGTCACGGGCCTCAGCCGTTCGGGACTCGTCCTGACGTCGCGGCCCATGGATCTGGCGCTTGTCGGCAACCTCACCGCTGGCGGGCTTCAGGCACGCGCGGTTGCCCGTGAAGATGGAGAGATACGGGGGCAGTTGCAGGCTCGCATCAGCGGAATGCCGCCCAGTGGCGGCTTGGCTGAACGGCTGGCGGCCGGAAGTCTTTTCGCCCAGCTCCGTTATGACGGCCCGGCGGACGCGTTGTGGCGGCTGGCGGCGATCGATGCCTTCGACCTTACCGGCCCTGTGTCGATCGCTGCCGACGTGACAGGCACGCTGCGGGCTCCGGTTATCCGCGGATCGCTTTCGAGCACTGAACTGCGGCTGCAGAGTTCGCTCACCGGTACCGACATTTCGAAGATCGCTGCCCAAGGACGCTTCTCGGGATCACGGCTTGAGCTTACGTCGTTCACCGGTGAGGCAAGCAACGGCGGCAAAGTTTCGGGCACGGGAATGTTTGACCTCGCCAATCTTGGCACGCGCGGGCCCGCGATGGATCTTCGCATAGCGACCCGGAACGCGCGTGTTTTGGCGCGATCGGACATGGCTGCCAGCGTCACGGGTCCGATCCGCATCGTCTCCGATGGCCTCACGGGCACCATTGCAGGGCGCGTCGAACTGATCACGGCACGTTGGCAACTGGGCAACGCCGAGGAGCAGGCACGCCTTCCGGTCATCAAGACGACCGAAATCAACGGCATAATCGATACTCGCCAACGCGGCGCCGCCAGCACCACCTGGCGTTATATGATCGATACCGAAGGCAACAACCGCATCGACGTTCGGGGCATGGGCCTTGATAGCGAGTGGTCGGCCGATATCAGGCTACGCGGCACGGTGGAGGCGCCGACCATTGTAGGTACTGCCGACCTTGTGCGGGGCAGCTATGCTTTTGCCGGTAAGCGCTTCCAGCTCACCCGGGGCCGGATTTCGTTCAACGGCAATTCCCCGCCAGATCCCCAACTCGATATCCAGGCAGAAGCTCAGGAAACGGGCCTTACCGCCCGCGTCACGATCGGCGGCACTGCTTCTCAACCGGATATCAGTTTCACCTCGGTCCCGGCCATGCCCGAAGAAGAGCTGCTCTCACGCCTGCTGTTCGGCAGCTCCATCTCTGACATATCACCGGCAGAGGCGATACAACTGGGTGCGGCCCTGGCATCGCTGCAGGGCGGCGGGGGCGGTCTGGACCCGGTCAACAAGCTGCGTTCTGCTATCGGGCTCGACCGCTTGCGCATCATTGGCGCCAATGAGGCAACCGGGCAGGAAACCAGCATTGCCGCGGGCATGTACATCAGCCGCAGGCTCTATGCCGAGATCGTCACCGATGGCCGTGGCTATAGCGCTACGCAGCTTGAATTCCGCATCACCAACTGGCTGTCGCTGCTAGCGACCGTGTCCACCATCGGGCGGCAGAGCATCAATGTGAAGGCCAGCAAGGACTATTGATGCGACGGAGCGACTTTGTCGCGCTGCGCTCTTCCGCTATTATAATTGCGCCGGCCCGGAATGGCGCAGTTCGCTTTTGCCAGGGACGGCTGGTTGCAGCCTGTCTTGTTGCAAAGGAGCCCGACCATGACCCATCGCGCCCTCTATCCTCTGGTCGCTGTTGCGATGATATCCGCGCTCGGCGCGGCCAACGCGCAGTTGCCGAAGCTTCCCGGAGGGGCAGGCGGGGCAGTTGGTTTGCCGGACGTGTCGTCGATGGGGGCCGGAAATGCCGCTGGCGTGCTGGGCTATTGTGTCAAGAACAAGCTGGTGGGCGGTGCCGATGCCAGTTCAGTTCTGGGCGGGCTGACGGCAAAACCCGAGGTGAAAGCCTCGCCTGACTTCAAGTCGGGTGAAGTCGGGAACATCCTGTCGGGCGACGGTTCCAGCTTTTCGCTTAACAGCGCGCCCAAGCAGATGAAGTCCAAGGCCTGCGACATGGTGCTGAAGCAAGGCAAGTC
>JBEVKC010000089.1:0-5069 GCA_040509895.1 Novosphingobium sp.
TGCTGGAAACGCTGATCCTGGGGCTGGGCCGCTTCCGCCGCCCGATCCGCGAATACTTCGCCATCTGCGACTCCTATTACCAGGCCATCCGCAAGGCGAGCGCGCAGGAGATCGAGACAATCGACATGGCCCGACGCGGCGTTCACAACCAAGCGTCCGAAATGCTGCTGGAAAGGCTTGACGGTAAAGTCGAAACCGACTTTGCCACGGCACGCCGCCTCTTTACGCTGATCTGCGTCCTGCATATCAAGGGCTGAGAGGGCGGGGCAAACGACCTCTCGAACAGGGGCATACGGGTCACATGGCAAAGCGTAAGGGCAACCGTATAGGTTTGCGCCTGTTTGCAGCAGCATTGCTTGCGGCACTTCTGGCTGGCGGCTGGGTGTGGTGGTATCTAATTCACTGGCAGCCAGACCGCGCTGCATTCCCGGTCCAGGGGGTGGAAGTGGGCGATCCCGAGGGCAAGGTGGACTTCGTGGCGATCAAGGCCATCGGCGCCGACTTCGCCTATCTCGACGCCAGCGCCAGCGCCTTTGCCCGCGACGCCAGCTTTGTGAACAACCTTGATGCCGCCCGCGCGGCCAAGCTGCAGGTCGGCGCGGTGCACCGCTATGACCCATGCCAACCCGCGGACAAGCAGGCCGCCAATTTCGTCACTGTCGTGCCGCGCGACCAGGCGCTGCTGCCCCCGGCGGTCGACCTGTCGCTGCTTGCAGAGAACTGCCCGGTGAAAGTCCCCGACGCCGCCGTCGAAAGCGAGTTGACGACTTTCATAAACCAGGTGGAAACGCACACGGGCGTGCCGGTGATCCTGAAGATCGCCCCTGCCTTCGAGAAGCGATACCGCGTGGCCGCCACCATCAACCGCAACATCTGGGTTGAGCGTGACCGTTTCCAGCCGGACTATGCGGGACGCCCGTGGACGCTGTGGACCGCCAATACCGACCTCAACAACGAGGCAACCCCCGGCGCGCTTCGCTGGGTGGTGATGCAGCCGTGACCGTCACTCGCGAATCGCTCCTCGCCGCAGCGCGGGAAGCAAGCGCGAAGGCCTATGCGCCCTATTCGAACTTCCCGGTCGGCGCCGCACTGGCCTTCGCCGACGGCAGCGTAGTGACCGGCAGCAATGTCGAGAACGCCAGCTACGGCCTGTCACTATGCGCGGAGACGGTCGCCGTGACGCGGGCGATGAGTGACGGTGTGCGCGGCGGGCTGGTGGCAGTGGCGGTTATTGGCGGGACGGATGCGCCGGTTACGCCGTGCGGGCGCTGTCGGCAGGTACTGCTGGAACTGGCCCAGCTTGGCGGGACCGATCCAGTGGTGTGGTGTGCGGGCGGGGAGTCCGTACTGGAGATGAGGTTATCGGAACTGTTGCCCCATGCGTTTGGACCAGCGAGTCTCAGGCGACAGAGCGGCCTCGAGGATAGACAGTAGATGACGTTATTGGCCATTCTCGCTGCCGCGCTTCAGCCAGCAGCTGCCGTTCCTTTAGAGGCACTCACAACTTTCGTAGCCATGCTCGACAAGGCCCGAATTGACGCTGATTGCTTCGGGTGTCGATGCCCGCCGATGCCTATTATCCGTGATCCTGCCGAAGTCCCCACTGATGCCTATAGCGAAACGTTCCGAATGTCGCTCATGGGGTTCTTGCTGCACGTACACCTGCGTAAAACCGAAGATTTGGTCTTATCGGAAAAGGACCACTCCACCTTCCAGGTCTCGCTCAACGTTCTTGACGGCTATTGGACATGCTTGGAAAAACGGTTCGCTGCGGCGTCCGATGCGGACTATGGGGATACGCTGGCGATTGATCGCATCGCGACCCGAGCAAGCGATGAATGTAAACCTCAGCGCGAGTCAGCGATGCGTCGTATTGGTTTTAGTGGACCGGACTTCGCGACTTTTGATGCCACACTCGATGGTGACAAGCCTCAAGCGAACGTGTCGGAATTACTGCAAAAGCTCCAGCGGTTCGTTGTTGGGTACTACGCAGGGCTACCCCGCTCGACCGGCGCTGCCGGAAGCTAGTGTCACTGGTGGGCTACATCATTTTCCAGCAGCATCCGCACATAACGCGTGTAGGGTATGCCCGCGCCTTGGTTCTGGCTTTCACCGCGTCCAGCAAGGACACGGGCAGGCGCATGTTGAGCGCGGCCGATTTCGGCTCGATCTCGAAACGCATGGGCTTGAAGCCGGACAGGTCATATTCCGACAGGTCCGCCGAGGCGACAAAGTGTTCGGCCGCCGCATCGCTGCCCAGTGAGGGCATGGATTTATTCCTAGCCTTCATAGTGGTCGATCTCCTTCCGGTGCATATAGCGGGCGCTTGAGGAAGATGAAGAAAAACCTGTTCGGCTGGCAGATCACCACTGTTTGCTTCGGACCGGTGCGCCTTGACGTCCTTCCCTCATCCAAGCTGCGCTAGCTCCTTCGGAGCAAGCTTCGCTATCCTTCTCCTAAAGGGCGAAGGAAGAAGGCCGCGCCAATCCCTCTCCCGTCGGGAGAGGGATACGCAGTCTTGCGAGCAAAGCGAGTTAGCCGGAGTTGGGTGAGGGGATCACGCTATCGATATAGCCCCCTTATCCCAACCACTCCGCCAGCGCCGCGAGGCAATCCCGCCCCAGCAGCTTGCTGCGTTCCGGGCTCCAGCCCTGTGCCGGGTCGGGCAGGTCGTCGTTGTCCTTGAACGGCATTTCCAGCGTCATCGACACCGCGCCGAAACGCTCGGCGATCTGGCTGGTGGCCATGGAAAGGTTGGCCTTGCCCTTCGGCGTCACCGGATAGCCGCGCTTCGTCTGGAAGTCGGGTGAGCGGCGGTCGAGGATTGCGCGGTAGCGGGTGTAGCCGTCAAGCTGCTCGGGCTTGATCGACGGGATGCCTTCGAACCCGGCGAGGAACACGGCGGGTATCGCCTCGTCGCCGTGGACGTCCATGGTGAAGTCGACGCCGCTTTCGTCCATCGCGTTCCGGATCGCCAGCACTTCGGGCGAGCGTTCGGCCGTCGGATTGTCCCACTCACGGTTGAGGTTCACGCCCACGGAATTGGTCCGCAGGTGGCCGCGGCATGATCCGTCGGGGTTCAGGTTGGGCACCACATGCAGGCGGCACTTGCTCCGCAACACGCGGCCTGCGGGGTCGGCGGGATCGATCAGCGCCTCTATTGCACCTTCCATCCACCATTCGGCCATGGATTCGCCCGGATGCTGGCGCGCGAAGAGCCAGACCTGCAGCGGCCCCTCCCCCATTTCCAGGCAGTCTATCGGCTGTCCTTCCAGGCTGTAGCCAAGGCAGCGATAGTCTACGCCCGGTGCCAGCGCAGCCTCTGAAACGAGGTCATGGTGCCGCTCCATCGAATAGGGCGCGAAATAGGCAAAGAAGCAGATGTCGCTATCGGGCGTGTAGCGGATGGTCAGCGTGCCGTTCGCAGCCTTGGCGTCCCAAGTCGATTCGGCGCGGCCCCAAAATTGCCGGTCTTCCGAAACGCAGGCGTTGAAACCGGGCCAGCCATCGGGATAGGCCGACGCCTTCAACCCGGTAAGCCGCAGCACCAGTTCGCGCCCCTTCGCGCCGGAAACGCGAAAGTGGAACCACTGGGCAAAGTCGGACTGCCGGTCCTTGCGGATCGCCAGCGTCGCCTCTGCTCCTGAAATGGAAAGAACCTCAATGTTCCCCGAATCAAAGGCCGAGGTGATCTGGATGTCGCTCATCTGACGGTGATAGTTTCGCCCGAGTTGCCGGGGAAGCCCTGGAAGAGCGCCGCCGAGAGCTTTTGTGCGGAGGCCTGCGGGCTCGCCAGCGACGATTTCGCGCTCACCATGTTATTGGCGCGGCCTTCCCATACGGTGCGGTCGCTGCCCTTTTCACGAATGGTCACCGCAAGTTCGGTAGAAATCTGGTTGGCCGGGGGGCCGGAAAGGTCGATGCCGATGCCCATGCCCACGCCGCCGCCATAGCTGCCAGTCGCCCCGCCAACCCCGACGCTGACCGGGCTTCCATTGCGCACGGCCTGGTACGTCGATTGCGACACGCGGATTTGCGCCACCTGTCCGCTGGCCGTTCCAGAATTGATCGGGCCATAGCCGATGGCGGTAAGCTGCTGCGCCACGGCAGAGGACCAGATGCCGAATTCCAGCGTGCCCGTTTCCATGCCCTGTGCCGGCTCTATGGTGATTGGTCCGCGCCCCAGCATAGAGGTGTCGCCAAGGTGGAATCGGGTCACTTCAGCGCTGGGCGTAGTGGTGCAGGCCGTCGTGAGGGGGGTCGCCGCCAAGGCAATCGCCGCAAGGATTGTCTGTTTCATCGCATCGCTCTCCTCAACGCCGCCCTAGGCCCCGGATAATGAACGAAGATTGAGCGTGTGAGTTGCAAACTGCAAGGTTTTCAAGCCAAGCGCGTCTTGACTTCGCGGCCATGCCCCCGTAACGGCGCGGCTTCGTTTTCACCGGCGGCCAGAATCGCTGGAATCACCGCTTGAAGAGACAGACCATGAAGATTCGCAACAGCCTGAAGTCGCTCAAGGACCGCCACCGGGATAACCGCGTTATCCGCCGCCGTGGCCGGACCTATGTGATCAACAAGACCAACCGTCGCTTCAAGGCGCGCCAAGGCTAATCCAGCCTTGCGAGTCCCTGCACCCTGCAGGGACCGCGCTTAAGTGCGTATCCTCGACAAGAGGAATGAAGCCCCTGCCCGCGCGGGGGCTTTGTCATGACTGATTCCCCTATGGCCAGCACCTCGGTAAGCGCTATCGTCTTCGATGTCGGCCGCGTGCTGTTCCAGTGGGACTTCCGCCATCTTTTTCGCAAGATGATCGACGACGTGGACGAGCTGGAATGGTTCGTCACCAATGTCGTGACCGTGCAATGGCACTTCCAGCACGACGCCGGCACGCC
Source organism: Novosphingobium sp. (assembly GCA_040509895.1). Taxonomy (GTDB): domain Bacteria; phylum Pseudomonadota; class Alphaproteobacteria; order Sphingomonadales; family Sphingomonadaceae; genus Novosphingobium. The sequence goes on from JBEVKC010000089.1 coordinate 4,893, forward strand.
GCTGGCGGAAATGCTGCCCAAACGTATTGCCGAATTTCCGCGCTACGCCGCGCACATCGAAGCCTATGGCACGCGCTTCAATGAAAGCATCCCCGGGCCGGTCCCTGGCAGCATCGAACTGGTGGAACGCCTTTACGCCGCCGGACACCCGCTCTTCGCCATCACCAACTTCGGCGC
>JBEVKC010000090.1:0-9779 GCA_040509895.1 Novosphingobium sp.
ATCGACGGCGGGGCCGACCGTGATGTCGGCAGCTACACGCCCGGTCGGCGTGCCCGAAGCGGGCTTGGCCTTATCCCGCGCCGCCTTCCCGGCCTGGGTGAGTTGTGGAAGCGCCGCCATGCGGAGTCTGAGCTCGACCAGCGCATTGCGGGCGTTCACGAGCCTTACCACGCCTGCCTGGGCGAAGCGCTGACGGCGCTGCGGCGGCGCTGGGGTGCGGCTCTGCTGATCGATTTTCATTCCATGCCGCCGCTGGGAAGCAGGCCCGGGATGCCGCAGCCGGAGTTCGTCATTGGCGATCGCTTTGGCGCGTCCTGTGACGGAAAGCTTGTTGCATCGGCGTTTGGTTATTTTGCGCAGCATGGGCGCCGGGCCGCCCATAATCGGCCCTATGCTGGCGGATATGTACTGGAACGCCACGGCGCGCCGAGTCGCGGGCTTAACGCGCTGCAGCTTGAGATCGACAGAAGCGCCTACCTCGATTCGCGGCTGGAAAAGCCCGGCGCGCAACTTCAGCCTATGGCCGATTTGCTGGCGGGCCTCACCCGCAGGCTGGCTGCCGAAGTCGCGGAACTCGGGCAATCTGACGCTACGGCAAGCTGGCCTGAGGCTGCCGAATAGCAGGCATGAAAAAACCACCTGGAGCAAGCTCCAGGTGGCCAAGGTTCAGGGAGGAGGTGCACGATGTGCACCAACCTTGCTGGGCCATGAGGGCAGCCACAACAAGGCATCTGCAAGATATGCCTCCAGGGTTGTAGTTGCAACCCCTGAAAGAGAACGGAATTTCGAGCTGGCTTTCAGGCCGGGTTAGTCGTCAGCACCGGACCCTTACCTTGCTGCACCTGGCGGGCGAAGATGTCGCGCATCAGTTCCAGCGAGAACAGGTGCGCGAAGATCAGTGGCAGCAGACCGCTCTGATTCCATCCGCGCAGCACGTCGCCACGCAGTTCGCGCAGCTTGTTTTCGTCGACCATCTTGAAGCCGCGATAGACGAAGGGCTGTTCGTTGCCCTCCTGCTGGATCGCCACTTCACCGTCCATCAGCAGGTCGTGCTTCTTCAGCTCTTCCATGAAGGCGTTGGTCTTCTGGCCGGCAATTTCGAATTGCTCGCAGAAGCTGAGCGTTGCCTTGCAGGTTTCGGTCGGCGTTTCGCCGTCGAACAATGCGGTGCCGTCCTCAAATTCGCCGATGAGATCGGTCGTTGGGTCGAAGCACAGCGACAGTTCCTGGCTGTCCGGGTTGATCCGGGCCAGCATGAAGGGATAACGACGGGCATAGGCTGGTACGTAAACCGGCCCGGTCAGCGTGCCTTCCGCATCAATGAAAACGTTCACGCCTTCGTTGAGGCCCATCAGCGCCAGCGGAACCGGATTGTCGCCGCTGGAGAAAATGATCGGGAAGTGGCGCTGCGCCTGCGGGAATTCCTCAACCGTCAGCGGCACGGCGTGCTGGTCGGCCAGCCACTGCGCCTTGTCGGTGGTGCGGCTGTGCCACTTGCCGTGGTCACGGCTGTTGAGCGGCATCAGGTCTTTGTAGAACAGGGGAAGCTGTGCGGCTTGCGGCGCGCTGGCCATGTAACGTCTCTCCGGCATTGGCGACGGCTGGTGGTCGCCTGTGTGAAAGGCGCGGCTTTAAGCGCCCGCCGCCTTTGGCGCAAGCGACACAAGCTTTCCGGGGTTGAGCAATCCCCGGGGATCCAGCGCCTGTTTGACCTGCCTCATGATCGACATCGCCACGGGATCGCTCAATCGCTCCAGTTCAGCCAGCTTCAGTTGTCCGATGCCGTGCTCCGCAGAGATCGAACCGGCCCACTGCGTGACGAGGTCATAGACCTGGCGGCTGATATTCTTGCCATTACCTTCCTGCCATGCCGGGCCATCGACGTCGGCGGGAGCGATAACGTGGAAATGGACATTGCCGTCACCAAGGTGCCCGAATGCAACAGCCTCTGTGCCGGGCCAGTCCCGCTCAAGCAGCGGCACGGCCATGGCGACAAATTCTGGCATGCGCTCAACCGGGACCGAAATATCATGCTGGACCGCAGGGCCCTTTGCGCGTTCGGCAGGGGCGATCGATTCGCGCAGCTGCCAAAAGGCTTCGGCCTGTGTCTCGTTGGCGGCGATCACCGCATCTTCAAGCAGGCCCTTGTCGAAGGCCTCCGCCAGCATATCCTCGCTCATGCCTCGCAGGCGATCCGCGCCCGAACTGTCGGCAACCAGCTCTATCAGCGCGTGCCACGCATGATCTTCGTTCAAGGGCGCGCGGGAGCCGGGCAGATAGGCGAGCACCGCCTGGAGGCACGAATGCGGCATTACCTCGAAGCCCTCGAGCGCTTGCCCGGCAAAGTCCTCGCAATGAAGCAGCAAAGTCCGCGCTGCCTCAAGGCTGGGTAGGCCGGCCCAGATCACAACGCGATCGGCGGTTGCGGGAAGTAGCCGCAAGGTTGCCGCGGTGACTATGCCAAGCGTGCCTTCCGAGCCGATCAACAATTGTTTCAGGTCGAAGCCGCGATTGTCCTTCTTGAGCGGAGTAAGGGCCGAATAGATGCTGCCATCGGCCAGCACTGCCTCAATACCCAGCACCTGCGCGCGCATCGACCCGTGCCGCAAGACCTGCGATCCGCCTGCGTTCGTTGAGATCAGGCCGCCGACTGTCGCCGATCCCTTGCCGCCAAGAGTCAGGGGAAAGCGCAAACCCACCTTGTCGGCTTCCTCATGCAGTGTCTGGAGCACGACACCGGCCTCGCAGACTATCTGGCGCGCTTCGGCATCGAGCTTGCGAATCGCGTTCATTCGGCGAAGCGACAGGAGAATCCCGGTGCCGGTTTCGTCAGGCGTCGCGCCACCACACATGCCGCTGTTGCCGCCTTGGGGCACAATCGGCACGCCATGGGCGGCGCAGAGACGGACCAATGCGGCAACTTCCTCCGTGCTTGCCGGGGATGCCATGGCCAGCGCCTTGCCCGTGAAGCGTCCGCGCCAGTCAGTCAGCCAGGGTGAAACAAGATCGGCATCGCGGGTCAGGCCGCGCGGGCCGAGAATGGCCGACGCTTCTGCAAGGAAAGTTTCGCTGTCTGTCATGGCTGGTCCGCTATGGCATAGCGCCCGATCTCTTGCATCCGCCAATGCGCAGGTTAAGCGATGGTTCAAGCAATCGGTCTATGTGAGATGTGGGACTGGCGCTTCGTGATCCAACAGGGCGCATAGGGATTCGCCGCTGACGCATGACTTTTTTTGCCGATCTGCTTGCGCCAATTGTGTTGCTCCTGCCGGGGGCGGTCGAAACGCCGCCGCCTTTGCCGGTAGAAGCTTCCGCGAATCGATACTCCACTCCGGTAGTCCTTCGCGCCGACGCGCCCGACTACGAAACGTGGCGTGACCTGGCCCAGTCGTTCCGCAACCAGGCCCAAAACCAGGTGCGGATAGAGCAGCGGATTACAATTCGGGTGATTCCGCGTTCGTCGCCGCAAGTTAACCTGCTTGCCGCAGCGCCAAATGGGACGTCCGGCGGCTTCGTCGAAAAGAAGATGGGCAAGTGTGTACAGATATCCGGCATTGCTGGAGTGCAGGCGAGCGGACCCAGCAACCTCATCTTGTTCATGCGCGACCAGCGCATGGTAAGCGCGGCGCTGGAGCGGTCTTGCCGGGCGCGGGATTTCTATTCCGGCTTCTATCTCGAGCGTAATTCCGACGGTAAGCTGTGCGTAGATCGGGATACTTTACTGTCGCGCAGCGGTGCGAACTGCAAGCTATCCCGCATCCGGCAACTTATCCTTAAAGACGAATAAGGCTCCCTCCACCCGCATTTTCTTGACTTTGAGGCAGCTTTGCGACAAGGGCCCGCCTGCCTTCGTGGACGCATTGCGGCTGCGACGACGGGTGAAGCCGTAACGGCCCGCCCACATCACACTTCCTCCATTTCTGGACGCCTATGAAATTCGCCGATCTCGGCCTGTCAGACGAGTTGCTGCAAACGGTCACCGCCAAGGGATATGACACGCCCACGCCCATCCAGGCGCAGGCTATCCCCAGCGTGCTGATGATGCGCGATATCATCGGAATCGCCCAGACGGGCACCGGCAAGACGGCCAGCTTCGTGCTGCCGATGATCGACATCCTTTCCCAGGGCCGCGCCCGCGCCCGCATGCCGCGCTCGCTTATCCTTGAGCCGACGCGTGAACTGGCGGCACAGGTGGCGGAGGAGTTCGAACTCTACGGCGCCAACCACAAGCTTTCGATGGCCCTGCTTATCGGCGGCGTGCAGATGGGCGATCAGGTCAAGGCGCTGGAAAAGGGCGTCGACGTGCTGATCGCCACGCCGGGCCGCCTGATGGACCTGTTTGAGCGCGGCAAGATTCTGCTAACCGGCTGCAACCTCCTCGTCATCGACGAGGCGGACCGCATGCTGGACATGGGCTTCATCCCCGACATCGAGAATATCTGCACCAAGCTTCCGGCGAACCGCCAAACGCTGCTGTTTTCGGCAACCATGCCGCCGCCGATCAAGAAGCTGGCGGACAAGTTCCTGTCGAATCCGAAGTCAATCGAGGTTGCTCGCCCGGCCTCAGCAAACATCAACATCGCCCAGCACAAGGTGAAAGTCGCGCCGCGCGCCAAGCGTGAATTGCTGCGCCACCTGCTGCAGACCGAAGAGATCAACACCGCGATCATCTTCTGCAATCGCAAGACGACGGTACGCGAACTCGCCACCAGCCTGAAGCGTCACGGCTTTAAGGCGGGCGAGATCCATGGTGACATGGATCAGCCGGCGCGCCTGGCGGAACTGCAGAAGTTCAAGGATGGCGACATCAACATCCTGGTCGCTTCCGACGTGGCCGCGCGCGGTCTGGACGTGAAGGGCGTATCGCACGTATTCAACTTCGACACGCCGTGGCACCCTGACGATTATGTTCACCGTATCGGCCGCACGGGCCGCGCCGGGGCGACTGGCCGGGCCTTCACGTTCGTCACGGATGACGATGCCGAGGCCATCGGCAATGTCGAAAAGCTGACCGGCGGCCAAATCCCGTTGTTTGAGGTTGCGCTGGAAACCCGCTCAGAAAAGCCGAAGCGCGAAGAGCGCCCCCGGCGTGAGGAGCGTCCCAAGGCGGATGCTCGCCCCAAGCGCGAAGAACCCCGCGAAGAGCCCAAGGCAGAGACGCGCCGTGAAGAACCAAGGCGCGCCGCCCCCCGCCGCGAACGCCGCGAAGAACCTCGCCGCGAACGCATGCCCGAGCCACACTTGTCGGACGAAGGCTGGAATGGCCCGGTGCCGAGCTTCCTGGCGGTTTCGGCGCTCTAACTGCGATCCTCGCTGGCTGGCTTGGCCAGCCGGGAATTGTCGCAACTATCCCGCCAGTTTGACGAAGCTGTCGATCACACGTTTTCGGCCGCCGGTCTCGAAATCGATTTCGAGCTTGTTGCCTTCCTGTGCGGCCACCGTGCCATAGCCGAATTTGTCGTGAAACACGCGTGCACCCACGGCGACGTCTCCCCTTGGCTTGGCGGCGAAACTGGCCGCGCTGCGGGAAGGTTCGGCGATGCGTCGTGGCGCCGGATCGAAGCTTTGCGCTGCGGCGCGTTGCCAACCGGGACCGCGCGACGACACTCTTGAAGGATTGGTCCGGGCGACGTCCGCGAAGGGATCGGAATGTTCCGACCATTGCGCGCGCCATAGAGAGGCGCCGCCGGACAGCGTTGTTTCGCTCTCGACATTGGCGTCCGGCAGTTCGGCGATGAAGCGCGATGGGATTGAACTTGTCCACTGCCCATAGATCCGGCGATTGGCCGCATGCAGGATCGTGCAGCGCTTGCGCGCGCGCGTGATGGCGACATAGGCAAGCCGCCGCTCTTCCTCCAGCGCGGCCAGACCGCCTTCATCCAGCGAACGCTGTGACGGGAAAACGCCTTCCTCCCAGCCGGGAAGGAACACGTTGTCGAATTCAAGGCCTTTGGCGGCGTGGATGGTCATGATGGTGACCTTTTCAGAATCTGGATCGGCATCGACGTCCATCACTAGACTAACGTGTTCCAGAAACTCCTCGAGCGAAGGATACTCTTCCATGGCTCTGGTCAGTTCGACCAAGTTTTCCAGTCTCTTGGCGCTATCCGGAGTTTTTTCAGCCTGTAGTGCTGCGGTATATCCGCTCTCGTCGAGCATCGTTCGAGCAAGATCAGCGGGGGAAAGCGTAGCTTCCAAGCTCCGCCAATTTGCGATGTTCCTCATGAGCGACAAGAGCGTATTTCTTGCTTTTGACGGTAATTCGTCAGTGTCCGTAATTTCGAGCGCTGCTCTTGAAAGCGTTAGTCCGCTGCTCCGTGCGTAGCGGAATATCTTTTCGAGCGTTTTGTCACCGAGCCCCCGCTTTGGCGTGTTGTAAATTCGCTCGAACGCAAGTTCATCTTGAGGTTGATGGATCAGTCGCAGGTAGGCAACGGCGTCTCTGATTTCCGCCCGCTCATAGAAACGGAAACCGCCAATAATCCGATAGTTCAGCCCAATAGCGATGAAGCGGTCTTCCAGTTCGCGTGTCTGGAACTGGGCGCGGACGAGGATCGCCACGCGGTCCAGCGGAGCGCCTTCGCGCTCCAGCCGTTCAATCTCGTCGCCGATGCGGCGGGCTTCCTCGGGGCCGTCCCAGACGCCGATCACCCGCACTTTGTCGCCGCCATTCAGCTCGGTCCAGAGCGTTTTGCCCAGCCGCTGACCGTTCGCTGCAATCAGGCCAGAGGCGGCGGCGAGGATCTGGGGGGTAGAGCGATAGTTCTGCTCCAGCCGGATCACTTTTGCGCCGGGGAAGTCCTTCTCGAAGCGCAGGATGTTGGCTACTTCCGCGCCGCGCCACGAATAGATTGACTGGTCGTCGTCACCGACCACGCAGATGTTCTGGCGGCCCTGCGCCAGCAGCCGCAGCCAAAGGTATTGGACCTGGTTGGTGTCCTGATATTCGTCGACCATCACGTATTTGAAGCGCTGCTGGTATTGCTCCAGTATCTCGCGGTGCTGCCGGAAGATATTCAGCATGTGCAGCAGCAGGTCGCCGAAGTCGCAAGCATTCAGCGCCTTCAGCCGGTCCTGGTAGAGGGTATAGAACTTCTGCCCCTTGCCGTTGGCATAGGCTTCATTTTCCACGGCATCGAGTTCGCCGGGATTAAGGCCGCGGTTCTTCCAGCGGTCAATCAGGCCTGCTAGCTGCCGGGCAGGCCAGCGTTTGTCATCCACACCCTCAGCCTGAATCAGTTGTTTGAGCAGGCGAAGCTGGTCGTCGGTGTCGATGATTGTGTAGTTCGACTGCAACCCGACCAGTTCGGCATGGCGGCGGAGCATCTTTGCCGCGATCGCATGGAAAGTGCCAAGCCACGGCATGCCCTCAACTGCAGGACCGATGAGTTGCCCAACACGCTCGCGCATTTCGCGCGCGGCCTTGTTGGTGAACGTCACGCAGAGAATTTCGCTTGGCCATGCTAGGCGTTGGCGAATGAGCCAGGCGAGCCGCGCCGTTAGCGCGGCCGTTTTGCCGGTCCCCGCTCCCGCCAGCATGAGCACCGGCCCCTCTGTTGTGAGTACGGCTTCTCGCTGGGGCGGATTCAGGCCGGAAAGCCAGGAATCCTGTGATTCCGACGGTAGGGATTCATTGTGGGGCACATGCGAACGGGTAGGGAACATCGGCGGCCGGTGCAAGAGCGGCGGCGGGTGGCGGGGAACAATGGTCAGCACCTCGGGTTTCTCCAAGCGCGTCGGGGCGTAGAAAACGGAGATGTGAGATGAGTAGATTCGTTCTGGCAAGCGCAGCATCGCTCGCCATGGTTTGCGGCGCCTCGTCGATCATGGCCCAAGAACCGCCGCCCACACCGGCGACTGCAACCACGGCCATGACGGCCGAGCAGAAAGTCAGTTACGACGGCTGGGCCGCAGATCAGCGTATCAGCTATGATAGCTGGCCAGCAGATCAGCAGAATTACTATTGGAGCCTGACCGCCAACCAGCAGACGGGCTGGTGGGCCCTTACAGATGAGCAGCGCCAGAAGTTGCTCGCAATGGATGCGCCGACGCGCAGCGCTGCCTGGGCTTCGATAGAAAAACAGTTGGCTGCTGTGACCGCACCGACGCCTGGCCCTGCCAACACTGCAACGTCGCAAGGCTCAACGACGTATAAAGGCGCTTTGAACGATCCTCCGGCGGATGCGATGAACAAGTCATATCCGCCCTGCAGCAAGACAGTGCAGGACAATTGCCGCAATCGCGGCGGCGCTTGAAGTCAAACCGGGGTCGCAACGGGAGGGCGCGGGTAATCCCCGCGCCCTTTTGTTGTCAGCAGCAAATATTCGGCTGCATCGGGGATAAAATCGTCAGCGCATTCCTTTTTATTTGACAGGTCAATTGCCGCACGCGACCGCAGCCCGCCATGCATCCAGTCCGCCAGAACGCCCGAATCCTGACCGCCGCCATGGTTGGCACTGCTGTCGAATTCTACGACTTCTACATATATGCTACAGCTGCCGCGCTTGTATTCGGGCCGCTGTTCTTTCCTGCTGAATCGGAAGCGGCGCAGACACTTTTCGCCTTCATGAGCTTTGGTATCGCCTTTGTCGCTCGCCCGGTGGGTGCGGTGGCGTTTGGGCATTTTGGCGACCGGATCGGCCGCAAGTCCACCTTGGTGGCATCCCTGCTTTTGATGGGCGCATCGACGCTCCTGATCGCCTTCCTGCCGACCTATGCGATGGTGGGATGGGTGGCTCCCTTGCTGCTCTGCATCCTGCGTTTCGGGCAGGGCTTCGGTCTGGGAGGAGAGTGGGGCGGTGCAGCGCTGCTGGCTGTAGAGAATTCGCCAAAGGGGTGGGAGGCCCGCTTCGGAGCGGCACCCCAACTCGGTGCGCCGATCGGGTTTCTCGCAGCGAATGGACTGTTTCTGCTGCTGGGCATGTGGCTGTCGGATGCGGACTTCAATGCATGGGGCTGGCGTATCCCGTTCCTCGCTAGCGCTTTTCTCGTTGTGCTCGGATTGTGGGTGCGGCTGAAAATTGGTGAGACCCCAGCGTTTCGTGAGGCACTTGAAAAGGCGCCGCCGGCACCGGTGCCACTCGCCCGCCTGCTTTCCGATCACCTCGGTGCAGTGCTTGCGGGTAGTGCGGGCGTGATTGCCTGCTTTGCGATTTTCTACCTCGCGACGGCCTATGCGCTGGCGCAAGGGACCGGACCAATGGGCTGGAGCCGCGAGATATTCCTCAAGGTCCAACTGGCCGCGAACTGCTTCCTTGCCTTCGGGATCGTTGCCGCGGCAATCAACGCCGATGCTGGCTCTCCACGCCGGACCCTAATGCTCGGCGCAGGTGCGACGGTGCTGCTGGGGCTCGCTTTCGGGCCGGGGCTGGATTCCGGCTCGCTTGTCATCGCCTTCCTGACGCTGGCCGTGGCGTTGTTCATCATGGGATTTGCCTATGGCCCGCTGGGAAGCTGGTTGCCGACGCTGTTCCCGGTGCCGGTGCGCTACAGCGGCATATCGGTCGCGTTCAATGCTGGCGGCATCATCGGCGGCGCCGTCACGCCAATCGTGGCGCAAGTGATGGCCGCGCAGGGTTACGGTGCCCGTGCTGGTTGGTTGTTGTCTGTTGCCGGGGTGCTGTCGCTGGTCGGAGTTATTCTGGCGAGGGAATGGCACGAAACAGAGTGATCCGCGCCTTGCCGACGCGGCGGTCGGCTACCGGTTCCAGCGAACGAACCTGGGGCTCTTCATCATGCGCGGTTTCAAGGCTGACCCACGTGGCATCCCCGATCCAGCC
>JBEVKC010000091.1:0-15317 GCA_040509895.1 Novosphingobium sp.
GACGCACGACCAGTTCCGCATCCTGAAGCCGGTCCATCATGCGGCCCAAGGTGATCGGCTCAACCTCAAGGATTTCGGCCAATCCGCCCTGGTTTATTCCTTCGTTGCGCTTGAGCAGCGTCAATACCTGCCACTGCGGGCGCGTTACGCCGATGCCACGCGCGCGTTCATCAAAGCGGCGGCGAAGCAGGCGTGCCACCTGCGCCAACATCGTACCAATGTTGTCATCCATAGCAAGGCAGATAATAGCAGTGCTCACTATATGCCAGCTTTATTTGCTTTAGATGGATGTTCCCGCCATCGGCTAGGCGTCGAATTCCATCACAAGTCGGGTCAACTTTTGTCGGGCAACGCGCCAGCGACCGTCCTGCCGGACATAGTCCTCATGATAGTGGCCATATCCGGTCAGCGCCTTGCCCTCTCCCCACACGACCCGGTCCTGCATGGGCCAGATGGCATGGGCAGTGTCGCCATCGATGGTGATTTCGGGAAAGTGCACCTGATGCGCCGTCTTTGCCTCTCCAATGGACGAGCGGACCGATGCCACGATCGTATCGCGCCCCTTCATCACCGCCCCGCCGCTGTCGCTGACGTCCAGTTCGAAGTCTTCGGTGAACAGTTCCCCCCAGGCCATCCAGTCCTTGGTGTCGAGCAAGCGGCAATAAGCGGCTTTGAGGTTGCCGATGGCAACCCAGTCGGCGAAGTTCGCGTCGCTCATACCACTTGCTCCGATGCGAGACGTTCCGCGGCCAGCTTGCGCAGGTCAGCGGTCTTGATCTTGGCGCTGCCCGTCGTAGCCAGCTCGTCCTCGTTGAAGAACAGCACGCGGCGCGGGACCTTGTAGCTGGCCAGCGTCTGCTTCGCGAAATTCTTGATCGCGCTTTCGTCCAGCTTCACCCCATCGTGCGGCACGATGCACGCGACAACCAGTTCGCCCAGCAACTCGTCCGGGACGCCGACCGTCTGCGAGACTTTCACACCCTCGCATTCGCGGATGACGGCATCGATCTCCAGAGGTGAGACATTGGCACCGCCGGTCTTGATGATGTCGTTGAGGCGGCCCTCCCAGAACAAGCGGCCCTGCTCATCGATGTAGCCGCCGTCGCCGGTCCGCAGGAAGCCGTCCACGTCCAGGGATTCGTCAAGCGGGATGCCGAGGTACCCCAGCATCAGCGTCGGTCCCTTCACGGCAACCTCACCGCGCTCACCAAGCGGCATGGTCTCGCCCGTCATCGGCTCCACGATCTTGATCGTCGAACCAGCGGTGGGGATCCCATGGCTTTTCCCGGCGACTGCTTCAGGAGTACCGGACGCGTAGACCGAAATCAGCGTGAAAGTTTCGGTATTACCGTAAGCCTGCCCCGGCTCTCGCCAGGTAGTCTTGATCGTGGGGTGACGGGCGATCGGCGTCGCCGCGTCAATGTAGTGCATCGCCGAAAGATCGACCGTCTGGTAGTTCGGAGCTCCCTCAAGCTGTGCCCACTGGTGCGGCCAGGCGTTGAGGAACGTCGCCCTCTCAACCTCCATCAGCTTCAGCGCCGCCTCAGCGTCAAACCACCGCTGCAGGATAAGCGAGCCGCCCGAAGACAGCGTGCCGCCCAGCGCCATGGCGAAATTTCCCGACCAGAAGAAGCCGTTGGCCGACCACATGCGAACCGGATAGGCCGGATCGACCGAATACCACTGCGCCCACCGCCAGAGCTGAAGGCACACACCGCGATGGGCGGAAAGGATGCCCTTGGCCTTGCCCGTCGACCCAGACGAGAACTTGAGAATGCCCGGATCGCTTGGCAGCACGGCCGCGGCGGCCGCGTCCATGAGTTGCGGCGAGACTTCTTGGCCACGAGCGAGGAAGGTGGACCATCCCTCGATACCGCCCAGCGCCTCATCCGTGTCCACCATCGCGAGATGGCGCAGGAATGGAAACTTCACCGATGCCAGTTCACCCGGTGCGGCAGACGCAATTTGCGGTTCAAGCCCCGTGACGATCTCGGCAAAGTCCTTCTTGAGAACGCTGCGTTCGAGCAACAGCACCGACACGCCTGACATCTTGAGCACCTGCTCAAGCTCTGTCGGCGTATAGAAGGTGCTGATCGTCGAAGCCACTCCTCCAGCAAGCGCCGTGCCGAATAGGGAGGCGAGGAATTCCGGCCGGTTCGTCTGCAGGATGCCGACCCGCGTGCCCTTGCCAACGCCGCTTGAGATCAGCGCACGGGCAACCTGCACCGAACGCTGCCACAAGTCGTCATAGGTCCAGCGCACAATGCTGTCGCCTTCGCGCAGCACCAGCGCCTCATTCGGGCCAAAACGCTGCGTCACTTCGCGCAAGTAGCCGCCCAGCGTCAGCGCGCCGATGCCGGATTCTTCCGACAGTGGAATGCCGCGGGCGATCGAAAGACCATCCACGACTTCAACCTTGCTTTCCATCTTCGCCTCTATTCGCGTCCGGCCGTCAGTAAGGCAGTTCGACTTCGTTGGTCGAAACCACCACCTTGGTGCCGTCCTGGTTGGTCATCGTCACCTTCACCTGAACGACCGGGAAGCCCCATTCGGAGTTCTCGATCTTGTCGACGATTTCGCCGTCGATGAAGGTCACATCGCCTTCGAAGGCGGGGCCACGGAAGTCCGACTTGGCGTGCCGCACCATGCCGTCGTGGCCTGCCCAGAAGGCAAGGTAATCAGTGTTCCATGCCGCCATGGTCGCGCCATAACCATAGGCGCGGCTCATGCCGACTTCGCTGGCCTTGTCTCCATCGATATGCCCGCGCGAGGGGCCGACATAGAGGCCGTCACGCGCGCGCGGATCGATCAGTGCCAGTTCCTCGTCAAAGCCGAAACCTTCGACCCAACCCGGATCCTGGTTGACCCACGGATCGACCACGCCTTCGGGCCTGACCCAGTGGAAGGTGCCCCAGATGTTGAACAGGAAGGCGCGGTATTCGGTGGTGAAGCTGGCAATTGAGTGCGGCCCGATCACGCGGCGCGGCAGCTTGTCGCCGATGGAAACTTCTTCCCAATGCGGCGACTTACCGTCGCGGTTCGACATGAACCAGTCGTGGCGGACCTTGTCGACCTCCCGGATCTCAGCCTCGGTCCAGCGCTTCACGTCGCCGAGCATGGAATCGTACATGCCGCGCTTTTCCGCCTCTTCGGCCAGATACCGGATCGCCGTGGAGCGCGCCTTGGCGACAAGGCCGCCATGCTGGTTGCGGTGCACCGTATCGCCGCGAGAGAACATGGTGGGGCCGGAGAACTTCGTCTCCGTCACCTTGTAGTCGTAAAAGCGCCTTTCCTGGAAAAGCTGGTCGCCCGGTCGAACGTGCGTGCCATACCACCACCATTCCTCGCCTCCGAAGATCAGGTGCGAGCCCGGGATCTTGCCGACGCAGGCCGGCTGACAGCCGTGACCATAGTCCAGTGCCACGGCCATCGACTGCGGCGCGATGATGTCGCCAAACTTGGTTTCGCGTGCGAACTCCTGATCCCAGTGGATCGGGTTTACATAGTCCATCGCCATGACCCAGCGCCGGATGTCGCTCTTGGCGCAAGGCTCCCAAAGCTGACCGCCGCCGACCAACTGGCCGACGCGGTGCTCAACATCGCTGAGGTCCATTCTTGGCCCCTCATTGCTTCCATTGTCAGCCATTATCCTCTCCCGGGCCGAGGTATCAGCGGTTCACGTCAACAATGATGCGACCGCGCACCTTGCCTTCAAGCAGGCCCTTGGCTGCTTCAACAGCTTCGCCAAGGCTGATTTCATTGGCAATGACTTCGAGTAGCGACGGGTCCAGATCACGCGCGAGCAGGTCCCAAGCGGCAATGCGCTTGGCCTTCGGCGCCATGACGCTGTCAATGCCGAGCAAGCTTACTCCTCGCAGGATGAAGGGCATCACTGTGGCCGGGAAGTCTGCGCCCTGGGCAAGGCCGCAAGCGGCAACGGCGCCGTTGTACTTGGTCTGCGCGCAGGCGTTGGCAAGGGTGAAGCTGCCTACGGAATCGACGACACCGGCCCAACGCTCTTTCTGCAGCGGCTTGCCCTTTTCGGAGAGCTCAGCACGGTCGATGATCGTGCTGGCGCCCAGCTGGGTCAGGTAGTCCGCTTCCGAAGCCTTGCCCGACGAAGCCGCGACGGTGAAGCCGGCCTTCTTGAGCAGGGCGACAGCCACCGAGCCAACGCCGCCGGTCGCTCCGGTGACGAGGATTTCGCCCTGATCTGGCGTAACGCCGAACTTCACCAGCGCATCGACGCAGAGAGCCGCTGTGTAACCTGCCGTGCCGATTGCCATGGCCTGCTTCGGCGTGAAGGCAGCAGGCAGCGGAACCAGCCAGTTGCCATTGAGGCGAGCCTTCTGGGACAGGCCGCCCCAGTGGCCTTCACCCACGCCCCAACCGTTCAGCACAACAGTGTCGCCAGCCTTCCAGTCGGCATGGCTGCTTTCGGAAACGGTGCCGACGAGGTCGATGCCCGGAACCATCGGGAACTTGCGCACGACCGGCGAAGAACCGGTGATGGCAAGGCCGTCCTTGTAGTTCAGGGTCGAGTAGGCAACGTCGATGGTGACATCGCCTTCGGGGAGCTGGCTTTCGTCAAGCTGTTGCAGGCCGACAGTCTGGCCGTCGTCGTTCTTGTCGATCACAATGGCGGAAAACATAACAACTCCCTATGGTTGCAGAAGCCGGAACAGAGGCCGGCGAGTATCTGGTGCCCGGTAAAACTGGCGGCGACTCCGATGTGGGAACCCACATGCCGCGCCCGGGGGCGAACGTCCTATCTATCGTGGCCGCGATGGGGTCAATGGCTAGTCCGAAGCCTTCGCCTCGGCGTTGTGCAGTTGTTCAGCAATTGCGGGGTAGGCGCTCGGCTTGAGCGATCCGTACATGGAAAGCCGAAGGATTTCGCGCGTAAAGCGTGACGCGAGTTGTTCCCGCCCCTTCCCGTCCTGGTCATGCGCTTGCGCCCAGATCGGCCAGAGGAAGACGGCGGCCAGGTTCATCACGGACAGCACTTCAGCGTCGATGCCGGAAACAGCAAGGTCGCTCGCGGCAAAGCGTTCAAGCGAGCCGACATATTCGCGCCAGAACAAGTCCACTGACGGATCAGGTGACGCCAGAACCTGAAGGAGCCAGACCCTGCCGAGCTCATGGTTTTGCATGGCGAAATTGGCAAGCCGCTCTGTCATTGCGGCAACGTCGACTTCCTCGACACGGCGTTCGCCGATCGTCTCCGGGTCGCCAAATACCGCGCGAAACAGCTTGAGCGACACGGATTCGACTGTCGCCTGAACTAGGTTTTCACGCGTGGCAAAATGTTGGTAGGCAGTACCGCGATTGACGCCTGCAAGGTGAGCAACTTCGGAGAGGCTGACACCTTCAGGTCCGTCCTTGGCCAGCAGGGTGCGCGCAGCCTCAAGGATTACTTCCCGCGTCGCCTCAGGATCGCGAGGCCTGCGCCGCGATGTTTCGGCGAGCACCGTCATGCGCGCGCACCCTTCAGTCGATCGACCCGCAAAATGCTCTCCCTCGGGAAGCCCGAATTAATGATCAGCATTGTTGCTTATTATGAGGCGCGAGGGAAGCAGGAAAACCTCAAAACAAAGCGGCCGACGGTTTCCCGTCGGCCGCAGTGTTCAGATTATCAGAGTGACTTAGCGCGAACCGAAGGCCGCACGGAAGGTCACGCCGAATTCCTGCGGGTTCGTGATCGTAATATTGCGATACGTGCTGACAGCATTCACGCCTGTCCTGCCAACCTGATAGTTGGCAGTGAGTGCGTTTGCAGTGCGGTTAGTAACACGCAGAACGTCGAATACGTTCTTGCCGTACAGACCCAAGTCCCAAGCTCCATCTGGATCGCGGATGCCGGCAAAGAGGTTGACCACGCCGTAGTCCTTGATGTCATCGACAGCATTGGCCGGATCATTCTGAGAGTCACCGTAGTAGGTCACAAGACCGCGAACATAGCCGTCGAGCGAGTCCGAGAACGGATAATCATACTGCGTCTGGAACGTCATGTTGAACGGCGCACCCGTACCTGCCCGGTAATTGACGTCGCAAAGGGCGATTTGTGCGCCGCCATTGGCATCAAGAACTTGCTGATAGGTTGGTGCGGAGGGAAGAGTATCCGGCACACCATCGTTCGGGTTGTAGTCGTTACACGGAACGTTGCCGTTCTTGATCTTGCTCTTTGCATAAGCTGCCACCAGGTTCAGGCTCCACTGCGGAGTTGCCTGGAACGAAACCTCTGCTTCCACGCCATCAACCTTGGCAGGAACACCAACCGCAAGGCCAGGGGAAGCCGTGAAAACACGATTCACCTGGGCTGAATCAGTGCCCGCATAAATGATATTGCGGGCAGAATATGCGTAATTCTTGAAATCCTGGTGGAAAGCCGTGAGGTTCACGCGAAGGCGTTTGTCCAGCCAATCGCTCTTGATACCGATTTCATATGACTCCGAAGTTTCCGGATTCGGGAAATAGAGGCTGGAAATGGTCGCATCAGGCCGCACGTTTTCACGCAAAATGATGGGGTTGGTCGCCGAACCCGGCCGCCACGACGTGCCGAACGAGGCATAAGCCATGAAGTTTTCATCGAAATTGTGCTTGATCGACGCCGAATAGATCGTGTGCTTGAAGGTGCGATCTTCGACCGGACCAGTCTGAACACCGCTGATCAGCAACGAACTGTTCGAGTCATACTTGATGCGCCTGATGCCGCCGGAAATTTCCGTGTCATCACCGATATGCGCATTGACGTTTGCAAGGAACGACTCTTCTGTCGAACCGCCGCCACGGAAGATGGGTGTATTGTTTACTGCAGAAAGGACGCCGGGAATAAAGATCGGGGTCTGCTGGATCAAATTCGTCGGTGCATCCAGCTTGTCATAGAAATAACCGATGACGTAATCGAAAATGCCCGCAATACGCTCATCTGACGATAGGCGAATTTCATGGAAATTCTCTTTGCTTTCCGTGTTGGTGAGCTGCCCCACAGAACGCAGGTTAAGCGGCATGGCTGCCGGATAGGCATTACCCGTATCGGTCGGGGCGAAAGCCGTGAGGCTCTGTTTGTTGACCGCACCAACGTAGTTCAGCTTCTGACCGAATGCGCGCCATTCAGCAGACCAGTTGTAGATTTCAAAGTTCTGCGAATACGTGCGAGGCACAACCTGAACGGCGAGCCGGTCCTTGGCACGGATCGTCAGCGGGCTCGCTGCGGCGGTTGGATCCGCAATGTTCATCGATTCGACCTGGTCGAAGTTTACGACGTCACGGCTGGTGCTCGTGTAGAAACCTCCCAGCGTCAGGCCGTCGAACGGCTCGAACAGCGCGGAAACGCGGATGCCTTCCATCTGCGATGAAGGTTTGGTGCTGTTGTTGATGCTATGCACGCGGTTGTCGTTGTTTTCATCGACCACGCCGGCGATACGGATAGCAAGCTTGTCAGCGATAATCGGCACGTTGATTGCGCCGTTGAAATTCCAACCACCGATGTCATTGATCTGGGCGGAGCCGTAACCACCTGCTTCACTCAGGTTCGGCCGCGTCGTGGTAACGGTAATCGAGCCCGAAGGAGAAGCGCGGCCGCGCAGCGTGCCCTGCGGGCCACGCAGGACTTCGATCTGCTGCACATCGAACATTGACTGGAAAAGCATGCCCGACGACAGGTGCGCGTCGTTCATGTAAAATTCGATGGTGCCGTTGTTGCCGCTGGCGTTCACGTCATAGGCGATGCCGCGGATCGCGGCCTGAGTACCAATGCCGTTGGCGCTGGAGCTAAGCGAAAGGCCCGGGACCAGAGTCTGGATGTCCTTGAATTCGCGGATGTTGAGATCTGCGAGATCCTGCGAGGTCACGGCCTGCACGACCAGCGGGACGTCCTGCACCGATTCATCGCGGCGACGGGCTTCGACGACGATTTCGTCGGTTACAAAACCTGACTGATCAGAGTCCTTGGCGGCAGTGTCCTGCGCAATGGCCGGGCTGGCAATCGCAAGCAGGCTGACACTCGCAGTCGCGAGCATTCTGATAGTACGCATGGTGGCCCTCTCTCCCTCAAAGAATTGCAATGGCAATTCAAAATCCTCTACCCGCCCTATCTGGCGAGCGTGCCCTCCACGGGGCGTTTGGAGCGCTACTAGAGGTTTTTTTCGTACGGGGAAGCACCTTTGCGAAAAAAAATGAGAGTTTCGTGTTTTTCCTGAAATTGTTGCAAATTGGCAATAGTCAGAGGAACCCTTCCTTGAACAAACGAAAACGGCCGACGGTTTCCCGCCGGCCGAAATCGTTTTGCTATCAGCGCTTTATCAGCGCGAGCCGAATGCGAAGCGGGCGGTTACCCCGAACTCCTGCGGCTGCGTCGAGGTGATCGCGAAGTAGTTGGTGCTGGAGTCAATCCGGCCATTGACGCTGGTGCCTTCCACGCCATTCGAACGGGACAGCACGCGGAAGCTGTTGGTCACGTTCTTGCCATATGCGGTGATCTCCCAGGCGCCGTCCGGAGCGCGAACGCCGGCGAAGAGATTGAGCAGGCCATAGGCCTTCACCGAGTCATAGGCGTTCTGAGGATCGCCCAGGGCATTGCCCTTCCAGGTGAAGAGGCCACGCAGGAAGCCATCGACGTTTTCCGACAGCGCATGCGTGTACTCGGTCTGGACCGATGCGTTCCACGGCGATGCGACGTTCGCGCGCTGTGTCACGTTGCAGACGCTGACGCCTGCAGCGCCGGTCGCGGCCTGCAGCTGCGCAAGCGACGGCGGCGTAGCAACAGCGTCGGGAATGCCGTCACCGTTCAGGTCAACGCAGGGAATGTCGGCGTTCTTGATCTTGCCGTCCGCGTAGCTGACGTTCGCCGACAGGTTCCAGTTCCGGGTGATCGAGAAAGCAACGTCGGCTTCAATACCTTTAACTTCTACCGGAACGGCCGACAGGTAGTTGAACGCACGCACCGGAGCGGTGTTGATGTTGGCGAAGTCGATCGAATAGACACCCGTGCCCGGCGCGCGGTACGGATAGTTGTCGAACTCCTGGTAGTAGCCGGTGACGTTCACGCGAAGCCGACCGTCAAGCCAGGTCGACTTGATGCCGCCTTCAACGCTCTTCGACTTTTCCGGAGGCGTGCCGATGAAACGCGACTGCTCTGCCGAAGGCGTCGTCGGACCCCCGATCAGGACGGTGTTCGGACGCCAGGACGTGCCGTAGCTGACATAGCCCATCAGGTTGTCGGTGAACTCGTACTTGCCCGAAACCGAGAAGATGGTCGCATCGGTATCGATCGAGTTCGCAAGTGCCGGATTATCGACGCAGGTCGTGAAGTCGATGTTGCAGTTCCGGACGCCCGCGTTGGCCTTGTACCAGATGTGGCGGACGCCGCCCGACAGCTCTGCGCGATCAGTGACATGTGCGGTGATGTTACCGAAGACCGACTTTTCCTCCGCCGCGTTGAAGCGCTGCAGCGGGATCAGGACGACGCCTGTAAGCGCACCCGGCTGCAAGCTGACGCCACCGGCCAACTGCTTGAACGTGGTCGGCGAGTCGATCTTGTAGCTCAGGAAACCGGCCACATAGTCGAACATGCCGGCGATGCGGTCTTCGTTCTGCAGGCGGATTTCATGCGTGTCGGTATCGCCATGGGCGTCGTTCGGCTGCGAGAACGGAACGATATTGGTCGGCACGACCGGCCCGGCGCCCGTCGCGGTGCGCTGGAATTGCAGACCATAGGGATTTTCGAACAGGCCCGCGCGGTCGCCAGCGATCGACGGATCGAAGCCAAAGAAGTGCTGGCGTGCCCAGTTGCCGACATAGGTCAGGCGCTGGCCGTAAAGGGCCAGGCGAGCATTGACGTTGTAGTTGTCGATACGCCCGTGGTTTTCGATCGGCAGGCGATTGACCGCAAGGCGATCCTTCGCGCTGATCTCGATCGGGCTCGCAGCAGCACCGTCGATGACGCGGCTTGCCGATTCAGCCTGGATGTACTGGAGGGAATCGGTGTTCAGCGTGCTGTAGCTGGCGTCGACAACGAAAACGCCGTCAAACGGATCGGCGCGCAGGCTGATGCGAGCTGCTTCCGTCTTGTTCTCGGGCTTGCGGCCATTGGAGATGGCGTGGACGCGGTTGCCTTCATCCTCGGAAACAAGGCCAGCCAGACGCAGGCCCAGCTTACCCTCGATGATCGGCAGGTTCATCGCGCCATTGACGTTCCAGCCGTCGATGTCGTTGACGGTGCCCATCATGTAGCCGCCAACCTCATCGAGGTCCGGACGGCGGAAGGTCATGCTGATTGCGCCCGAGGGAGCGGCGCGGCCCTTCAGCGTACCCTGCGGGCCACGCAGGACTTCGATCAGCTCAACGTCATAAAGGCCCGACAGAACCACGCCCGACGAAACCGGAGCTTCGTTGAAGTAGTACTGGACGGTGCCGTTGTCGCCGCTGGCGATCACGTCGAACTGGACGCCGCGCAGCGAGGTGGTGGAACCGATACCGTTCGGGTTGGCAGCCAGTGCAAGGCCCGGGACAACCGAGGTAACATCCTGAAGCTGGCGAATGTTCAGCTTGTCAATCGATGCCGAGGTAACGGCGTTGACCACGGCCGGAACGTCCTGGACGGACTCGTCACGGCGACGGGCCTGAACGACGATCTCACCGGATTCGAACGCTTCGTTGCCGACGTCTTCGGCCGCCGCGTCCTGCGCCATAGCCGGTGTGGCGAGGGCGAGCAGGCTCACGCTCGCAATTGCGAGCTTGCGGATAGTAAGCATGGATTGACTTCCTCCGTATATCCCGAGCCGTTCGACGACCGACGAGCGACCCTACTTCCAATCACGGCGGAACAGACCGCCGGAGCGGGCGCCAGCAATTGACCCGGCGCTCTCGCAGGGACCCGCTAGCGGATTGGACGGTAGTGCCAAACCCCTACGTTACGAAAAAACGAGACGGTGACAGTTTTTTGAACAGGTGTTGCAATTCAGCACTACTGACATTGCTGAAAGTTGTGAAACAGGATGGATCGTTACGCCTGCCCTGCCCCGTCAAGTTTGCTGTCGATCTCGGCAATCTCGGAACGCAACCACATGGTTTCGCTGAGATTGCTTTGCCCCGAACGGTCCAGCAAAAGCTGCGAGGCAGCCTTCTTCACTGCCAGAGCAGCCCGATTATCGGGATCGGCACCAAGCGCGATCGCCGTGAGGTGCAACGCCTCTAGCGGTTGGTCGGCAGCGAGCCGGACCTGGGCACGTTCGGCCAGCTTGTCAGCACCACCTGCTAGCTCTGCAAGATCGGCATCGACGCTGGAACGCGGCACGCCGTACAGTTCGGTGGTGCCGTCCTCATAGTGGAACCAGCCCGAATATTCGCGCCAGATCGATTTGACCGCCCACATGGCCTTGCCATGGAAGTCGCCAATCCGCAGCTCCTCCGGGAAGGCAAATTCGCGCATGAGCTGGTGGACAGTCTTGCCCGCCTTCATGCCATCAAGCGTGTAGTCGCGAACATAGCTGACAGCGGCGTGCATCTTGTCGAGATCGGCCTTGATGCGTTCCTTGCCGATGATGGGTTCACCGTGCCCGGTAATGACGATCTCGGCGCCAAGGTCACGCACCTTCTCAAGCGACTTGAGATAGGTCCGTACGAGCCGCGGCTTGTCGCCACGTAGGGTGTTGAGGAACGGCATCGACAGCCAAACCGGGCCAAAGGTATTGCCGGTGAAGACGATCTTCTCCTTCGGCATCCACACGACGATGTTGTCGACCGTCTCACCCTCGGGAGCGCTGATCAACTGGAAGGTGCGGCCGCCGACTTCCAGTGTCAGTTCGCGATCGACAAGGATGTCAGGCGCGACTTCCTGCGGTGTTGGAACCGGGAGCATCGGCTTGTCGCGCTTGAGGGTGTTGCCCCAAAGCTTGAAGGTTCGCGCGCCAAAGAAGGACTGCAGGCCCATCATGTCGCCCAGCGCCTCATTGAAGCTGGGGCCGCCGACGATCTTCGTGCCATCTTCCCGGAACTGAGGCACACCGCCAAAGTGATCGGCGTGGCTCTGCGTCAGGATGATGTAGCGAAGCGGGCCCGTGCGATGCGGCTTGAACAGCGCGAGGCTGCGCTCCGCTCCGTCAGGCATGCCGGTATTGATCACCACGTCACCATCAGTGGTCGTGACCAGGTGCGCGTTGGAAACGTCGCGCGACATGAAGATGAACGGGGTGATCTCAACCGCTTTGGTCTGGGCGTCGCCTGCCCGGACCAAATTTGCGAGCGGGTTGACCTCTTTGGTCTCGCTCATGCTCAGGCTTCCTCGAACTGGATCATGACCTTCGCCGATTCCGGCGTAGCGGCGATCTCCAGCCCCTCAAGGACCTGCTCGAACGGCAGGTGGTGGCTGATCATGGAGGCAATCTTGTCCTTCAGCCGCGGCATGGCGGCGATCACTTCCGGCATTTCGGTAGGATAGCCGACAGCCGTTGTGATGGTCATTTCGCTGGTGAGCATGCGGCCGACCGGGAATTCCAGCGGCTTCATATATGCGGCTGTGATGACCAGGCGGGCATGGAACTTCGCCATCATGATGACTTCGGTCAGGATGTTGGGCGCGCCCGCAGCGTCGATATAGGCATCGGTGCCGACGCCGACGCGGCCATATGATGGCACTTCGCCGTGAAGCTTGGCGAGTTCGTCGCGCAGGTTCACGTTGCTGGGATTGAGCGCAGCGCGCGCGCCCAGAGCTATGGCGCGGTCAAGCCGCTCCTGCGCGAGGTCAAGCGCAACAACATCGGTAATGCCGCGGTCCACCAGCCAGAGGATCATGCCCAGGCCGATGGGACCGCAGCCGAAGACGACAACCTTGTCGCCCGGCTTCACGTCCGCGCGGTTCACACCGTGCATGGCGACGGCCAGCGGCTCGCACATGGCGGCGATTTCGTAGGAGATGCCGTCTGGGATCGGCAGGATGGATGCGCCAAGCTGCGCCTCACGCACCAGCAGTTCGGGAACGAAAGCGCCTTCCGGGCCGCCGCTGCCTATGTTGCTGGGGGTCATCATCGGGTTGACGATCACCGGATCGCCAACCGCAATGCCTTCAACTTCGCTGCCGACGTGCAGGACTTCGCCAGCGCCTTCATGGCCGAGCGCGGTCACGCCCCCGGGCTGGCGCATGATGCCTCCCATCTTGATGTAGGACAGATCGCTGCCGCAGATACCGACCGCCTTCATCTTGATGACCACGTCCTTGGGACCGTGTTCCGGGCGCTCATAATCGTCGAGCCGTACGTCGCCGACATCGTGGATGTTCAGGACTTTCATCATCATTCTCCCAACCGTCGCTTACGGACGGATCTTGTAGCCGCCGTCGAGATAGACTGTCTCGCCGGTCATGAAAGAAGACGCATCGCTGCAAAGGTAGGCGCCGATGCCCTCGAAATCTTCGGGATAGCCGACCCGGCGAAGCGGGGTCTGAGGGGAATATTGCGCCGTCAGGTACTGCGCGGCAGGTCCCTCACGATCGCCCATCATCGGGGTGATGATCAAGCCGGGGGCGACGATGTTGGCGCGGATGTTGTACTGGCCAAGCTCAACCGCGAGCGCGCGGATCACGGCAGCCGTGCCGCACTTGGATGCAGCATATTCCATCTTGCCCGGAAGGCCCTGGTACAGCGAGCCCGATCCACAAGCGACAAGGCTGCCGCCCGGTTCACCGGCCTTTGCGCGCTCAACCATCAGGCGCGCGCCCTCGCGCAGGGTGAAGAATGCGCCATGCAGGGCAACGTTCTGGAAATCGTGCCAATGCGAGGTCGGCATGTCGAAAACGGAATCGTACCGCGGCGAAGCGCCCGAATTGGCGAAAACGCAATCGAGGCGGCCGAAATCCTTCATCAGCTGGGCATAGCCCGCGACGATGGCCTCCTCGGTCGATACGTCGACAACATATGTCTCTACCCGGCCGGCGCCAGCCTCAAGCAGTTCGGCCTTGGCTGCGGCGTTCTTTTCCTCATTCCGCGCCCAGATGGCGATATCGCCACCCATCTTGGCAACGCCCATCGCAAAGCCGAGCCCAATGCCGCCATTGCCTCCGGTGACCATCGTAACTTTGCCGGTGCAATCGAACAGGCCCTTAGCCATCACGTCTCTCCTGGAATAGAAATGCGTAAACGCGCCCTTCCCGGGGCGTCTTCGTAAGGCGGCGATGTTTGGCACGCCGGACTTGCACCGCAACCCCGCCATGCATAGTGGTCAGGCCATATCATCTGATCACGGACACAATGCGCCATGACGTCTACGGAGACCGACGAGAGAACGGCCGAACAGGTTCCAACGATACTTGTGGACGCCGAGCAGGCGTGTCCGGCCATGGTTGCGCAGATTGTCCGTTTCGACATTCCCGGCCCAGCGGCTGCAGCCCTTTCCAATCCCGATGCGTACCAGATCAATATGTGCCTCACCCCTCGTCCGCTTGATGCGAGGGCAAGCTATCGCAAGCATTGGGGTCCGCATCGCTTCGAGCGGCTCGGCGACATTTTCCTCATCCCGCCGGGCGAAGAACTCTATATCAAAGGCGGGCGTGTAAAGCAGGCCTCGTTGCTCTGCCTGCTACAACGCGATGCAGTTTCCTCCGTCATCGGCGAAGAACTGGAATGGACCGAACAAAGGCTCGCGCCCACCATCGACATCCCCAGCGCCCGCATCCGCGCTCTGTTGTTCCGCCTGACAGAAGAAGTGCGCCACCCAGGCCTCGCTTCCGATCGGATGCTTGAGTTCCTGGCTGGCGAACTGTCGATTGAAATCGGCCGCTTCTGCCTTGCTGTCCACGAACGGCCAGCAGTCGGCGGTCTCGCCGGCTGGCGCCTGCGTCTGATCGATGAGCGGCTGAGCGACAACCCGGCCGCGCCAACCCTTGGCGAGCTTGCGGATCTCTGCAACATTTCGGTTCGCCAGCTTACGCGCGGCTTCAAGGTCAGCCGGGGCTGCTCCATTGGCGACTATATGGAGCAGCGTCGGATGGAGGCAGCAAAGCGCCTGCTGGTCGAAGGGGAGAGCGTGAAAACTATCGCCTTCAACATGGGCTTCTCATCTCCGTCCAGCTTCACCTTCGCGTTCCGCCGGGCCGTCGGCATCAGCCCCAGCCAGTTCCGCCAACGCCAGACACGGGGACTGCGCACAGGCTGAGACGGTATTGGCCCGATCTCCATCTTTAGGCTCAATCACGCCAGCGTTGTGCATTGCCAAGCCCCGCCCCCAAGGCGTTAGTTCGCGCGCAACGGGCCAAGGTCCGAAAACTACACATCGGGAAGAAGGATCTGACGATGGCCCAACCCATCTCCGTCGACGCGCTGATT